>NZ_CP039457.1:462500-799968 GCF_004843545.1 Streptococcus pasteurianus
TTTTTGAGATGTGCTGTTTCGAATGGTTCCAAAACAATGCTAACGCAGGCGGACAAAAACTATTTTGTTTTAGATATATAAAAACTCTCTACACAATTTGTACTGAATCCAAAAGTTAGGCATAAAATCTAACGATTGGGATGTAGTTCAATTAGTATAGTAGAGAGTTTTATTATTAATCAAGTTCGTGTGGGAGTAGGAGTGTTTCTACGCCTGCTTGGTCAATAATGTGTACGATTTCTGGGAAAAAGGGATCAAACGGGAAGTTGTAATCAAAACCAATGAAGATTTTTCGTTTGCTGTCGTGATATTCAAACGTTACATTGTTATGATTATTAGCTAGTCTAAATGTTAAAATGGGGTCAAGTGGGACAACATTTTTTAGGTAGTGGTCTAATAAATCCCAAAATGTATCTATAATTTCATGTGGTAAGCTAGTAGTGACGCCAAAGCTTGCATAACGTTCTTTGTTTTTTTCAAATGCCATTGTGAGTTACTCCTTTCAAGTAGTGTAAAAGCACTCCAAAAAGGAGTGCTTGCAACTTTTAACGATTCTTCAGTTCAAGATAACGTTTGTACCAAATATTAATATAGGCTTGTGAAAACGGTCCTTTGCCATTATTAATCCAGTCAACGAGAATTTTGACATTCTCTTTTAGAATAAAATCAATGTCTGGAGAGTAGCCCATTTCTTGCTTATGTAATTCGTACTCATCGACGTCAAGTAGTCTTTTTTCGCCATCTGCAAAGACTTTGACGTCTAAATCATAGTCAATATACTTAAGAGCCTCCTCATCCATAACGTATGGACTGGCAAGATTGCAGTAGTATGAAACACCGTTATCTCTTATCATAGCAATAATGTTAAACCAGTATTTTTTATGAAAATAAAGGATAGCTGGTTCTCGCGTAACCCAACGTCGCCCATCACCTTCTGTGACTAGTGTATGATCGTTAACTCCTATAACAGCATTATCTGTTGTTTTTAGTACCATAGTGTCGCGCCATGTGCGGTGCAAACTACCATCATGCTTATAACTTTGAATTGTAATAAAGTCGCCTTCCTTAGGTAATTTCATGCCTTACCAACTTTCTACAATTAAACTTATCTGTTATAGTTTATCATAATTTTCTGAAAAAAGACACTTAGAAATGTTATTTATTTCTATAAATAGTCTCTGAGGGCGCTGGCTATGTCATCAAAATTGAATCCTTTTCGTGCGAGTGACTGGGTTAGCCGTTGTTTTAATTCGTAGCCATCATATTTTTTACTATATTTTCGATATTGTTTATCGAGTTCTTTATAAAGTAATTCAAATTCTTGTTCGCTATCTTTTTCAACTTCAAGGTTTTCAAAAGCTATTTTGGCTTCTGAGTAGGAAAAACCTTTATTCATCATATTTTGAATGATTTTATCTTTAAGTGTTTTTGTTGAGAGTTTATGCTGATATTTTCGGAGAAGTTTTTGAGCTACTTTTTCGGAGAGAGGTGAGAAGTCTAAATTGGCTAATTTTTGGTCAATGAGTTGGGAATTAATTCCTTTTTGAATGAGTTTTTGTTTTAAAACGTAGGCACCTTTGTCACCTGTATTGAGATTTTGTGATAAATACGTCTCAACGTATTGCTCGTCGTTAATCCAGTTTTCTTTTTTGAGATTTTCAAGAATTTCAGGGATATAAGGGCTGTCAATATCATGCTGTTCAAGGTATTTTTTGACTTCAGCAGCTGTGCGTTGTTTAAAAGAAATGTGATAAAGCGCTAGATTTTTGCCATAAGAAAACTGAGCAAACTTTTGAATGTCTTTGAGTGTTGCTTCGTCAATTTCCATATTTTTACTTAACATGAAGTGAACAATAGTGTCTTCTGTAACGTAAAGTTTATCATCAGCGTCGATTTCTAAAAGATAAAGTCGTTTTTTCTTTTCAATTTTAGTGATTTTCATATATTCATTATAACAAAAATGTTAAAATAGAAGGGATTAGAATTAAAGTGTAGAGATGGGAGGGTGAGATGATGAAAGGTGATAAGAATAAAATAATTGATTGGGAGACAATTCTTCAGAAAAAAGAGCTTTCTGAGTTAGCAGGGGAAGATTTTTGGGATTTGGATGATTTCATGTTTGACGATGATGTGCTTGATTTTGCTGGCAAAAGAGATGAACAAGTTGTACCTAGAGATGTTCGGTTATCGGATGATTTGTATTTTGATATCAAGGCTCTTGAAAAGATGCTCGATTCTTTGGCTGGGAATTCTGAACAAATGTCTTTTGCTTTTTTTAGTGAAAAATTGAGATTAGCATCGCTTTATAAGGTAAATGGACTTTATCAAAAGGCTTTAACACAGTTTGAGGAGTTAAATAAATGTGATGAAAATGGTGACCATGGTTGTCATTATGAAATTGTGTCACTTTATATTTTGATGTCGGATTATGCATCAGCTAAGGCTTTTTGTGAGAATTGTGTTTCTTATGAACATGATTATTTGCTACAAACGCTTCTTTTGATTGGTGCGATTCTTGCGGATGATGATTTTACTGCTCATGAATTGCTCAAACGATTATTTGATGAAGTTGAGGGATTTGAGGACTTTTGTTTACGTTCGGATTTGTCATTGAGCAAGATCTTGGCAGAAGATAATTCTGGTTTAAAACTTGAGTATGCTGGAAATGATATTGAGGTTGTTTATGCGGCGTTTCGTCTTGTTTTGCCGTTGCTGGAGAGAGCAGCAAGTTATCTTTCGGGGTATTTGAGCAGTTATTGTTTGGATACGGTAATGGATATACTGTTGGATGAGCTTGATTTTTTGACGACAGCGCAGCTTGATGTCTTTGAAGAAAATGGTATTTATAGCATCAATGATTTCAAGGTATGGTCTGAAGAAGAGATTTTGGATTTGCCGAAAATTGGAAAAGTTACGATAGAAAATTTAAAAGATATAGGAGTCATATTTAGTCACTAATGAATTTAAAAGTAAAGCAAAAAATTCCTTTGAAAATTAAGCGTATGGGAATCAATGGTGAAGGGATTGGATTTTATAAGAAAACCTTGGTGTTTGTCCCAGGGGCTTTAAAGGGTGAGGATATTTTTTGTCAGATTACAGTGGTTAAACGTAATTTTGCACAAGCAAGACTGATAACCATTAATAAAAAATCGAAATTTCGTGTGGAGCCTGCGTGTCCGATTTATCGAAAATGTGGTGGTTGTCAAATCATGCATCTTCGTTATGATAAGCAGTTAGAGTTTAAGGATGATGTGATTGCTCAGTCGTTGACAAAATTTAAGCCTGCTGGCTACGAGAATTATGATATTCGCCATACGCTTGGTATGGAGGTGCCATATCATTATCGTGCCAAGTTGCAATTTCAAACACGTTCATTTAAAGGAAGTGTAAAATCTGGTCTTTTTGAAGAAGGTAGTCATCGTTTGGTTGATATTAGAGATTGCTTGGTGCAAGATGAATTGACGCAAGCGATTATTAATCGTGTGACTGAACTTTTAGAAAAGCACCACATTCCAATTTACGATGAACGTAAAATTACTGGGGTGCGTACGGTTATGATTCGTAAAGCTATTGCGACTAATCAAGTGCAGCTGATTTTTATCACTAGTCGAGATGTTTTTTTAGCCCCTGTCATTAAGCAATTAACGGCTGAATTTAATATGATTAAAGGAATTGCTGTTAATGTTAACCGTTCTAAATCAAGTGAAATTTATGGTGAAAAAACTGAAGTTATCTGGGGAAATGCTGATATTTCCGAGGAAGTTTTAGATTATCAATTTTTGCTTTCGCCACGAGCTTTTTACCAGTTGAATCCACAGCAAACAGAAGTGTTGTATGGCCAAGCTGTTGCAGCGCTTGATGTTTCAGAAAATGACCATGTTATTGATGCTTATTGTGGTGTTGGGACAATTGGTTTTGCATTTGCAGCTAAGGTGAAGAGCGTTCGCGGTATGGATATTATTCCAGAGGCGATTGCTGATGCCAAGAAAAATGCGCAGCGTATGGGCTTTGAGAATACTCACTACGAAGCTGGGCGCGCAGAGGATATTATTCCTAAGTGGTACAAGGAAGGTTATCGTGCAGATGCTTTGATTGTTGACCCACCACGTACGGGAATTGATGATAAGCTTTTGGATACTATTTTGAAATATCAGCCTGCTAAAATGGTTTATGTGTCATGTAATACCGCAACGTTAGCTCGAGATTTGGTCAAGTTGAGTAAAGTTTACGACGTTCATTACATTCAGTCGGTGGATATGTTTCCGCATACCGCACGGACAGAAGCGGTAGTGAAATTAGTGCGTAAGTGATTTCTGTTTTAGGCAAAAAACTGAAAATATCTATTGGATAAATTCACATATAGCAAATATGGACAGAAGCAATAACAAGTTGATGCGTGATTGGTTATTCGAACAGAGTAAATAACGTTTTAAGAGTAGAAAATAGCTAACGAAAGGTGTCGCTTTATTTTTGACAGTAAAGGATTTTCTCGATATACTGGTGAAAAATTACGTTCGAGAGGGTATTTTGGGAAATATGACAGTTATCATTCGTTTGGCTCGTTTAGAGGATGCCAAAGATTTACTTGCTATTTATCGTTATTATGTTGAAAAGACGGCTATTACTTTTGAGTATGAGGTGCCAAGTTTAGAGGAATTTCAGAAACGAATGCGCTCTATTATGGCTTTTTATCCGTATTTGGTAGCAGAAGAGGCAGGGCAGATTTTGGGTTATGCTTACGCGTCATCTTTTCATCCAAGAGCTGCTTATGCTTGGTCGGCTGAGGCAACGGTGTATTTGGACAAGGCTGTGCGTGGAAAAGGTGTAGGACGTCAAATTTACCGTGCTTTGGAAGAATACTTGATAAAAATGGGAATTTTGAATCTCAATGCTTGCATTGCTTCAACTGAGACAGAAGATGCTTATTTGACAAATGGCAGTGAAAAATTCCACCGTGCCCTTGGTTACCAGTTAGTCGGAAAATTTCACCAGTCTGGCTATAAATTTAATCATTGGTATGATATGATTTGGATGGAAAAAATGTTAGGTGAGCACGATAACCATGTAAAACCTGTCAAATCAATTCATGAAGTTATACAAAAAGCTTAACTCATATTCTGAGTTAAACTTTTATTTATAAACATGAAATGCAGGTTTAGTGGAGTAGTTTGATAAGAATGAATTTGATAACTTTTTCTTGCTAGGAAAGTGATTTCATGTTACTATAAGTAGGTAGCCGCTATAGTTAAATGGTATAATAGAGCAATGGTAATGCTCCGTTCCGAGTTCAATTCTCGGTGGCGGCAAAGATAGTTTGGAAGCCTCGCTTGAGGCTTTTTTTAGTGAAAATTTAAGCTTGTCCTTTGCCTTTCTTCCAAATCATAATCCCAACCAATCCTTGAGCAAACATGCTGAGGTAGCTGAAAGCGACGATTTGGTTTCCAATGGAAATAAATAGCATAAAACTAAGAAAGTCAACCAAAAGCCAAATGTAGTAGCCATCAAGGTGCCCTTTTACTTGTCGTTGTTGAGCAGTGAATGATAGTCCGTTTGTCAAAGCATCGAGGACAATTTTTTATCCACCCATCCAGTAAGACAGAAAGCCAAGTCCAATTGTCCAAAAGAAGATAGCGAGAAAAACGTCTTTGGCTCCGAATTTTTTATCGACAACAAGTTTACCATTATCATTACAGCGTTTTTTCTAACTGTAATGCCTGACAAATTCGGTTACGAGATAATAAAAACTTATAAACATATCACCGTAAATGCCTTGCATCCTAGCAACTAAAATCCCAGCGATGTTTTGAATCCCATTTGCCTTAAAGGTGGGCTACCATTGGAGCGCCAAAGTCCATGTTCCGATAAAGCCAAAGATTGACATGATAATTGAGAGAGTATTTAAGGCGGTAAAATCACCTGTGACTAGTGTCGGTAACATGCCATAGAGGGTAAAGCTAAGTGATGCCAGAAAAGCGATAATGACAAACAGTTTTTCTTTAGTGTATTCCATGCAAGGTTGAAAGAATTTTTAAGTGATAATTATTTTTCAAAAAATGTTAATCTCCAATTCCAATTGATTTCATTTCTTGACGGATCATTTGATAAACTTTTGCCCAGTCCTCCGATTTTGTAACATCGATATGGTCGGTGTTGATTTTCATTTTAGGACTGTATTGGTAGTTTTCATACCAGCTGTTGTAGTGTGTGTGAAGGAGTTTGTAGTAATCAGTGAGCCCATTAGCATTATCAGGCTGTTCAAAATCACGTCCACGTTTTTTGATGTTGTTCATGATGTGGTCAAAACTGCCTTCGAGGTAAATGAGCAAATCAGGGGATTTTTTAGGAAGTCCGTCAATCTCCTCCATCATGTTATCTAACAATTCTAGGTAAATCTTATATTCTTGTTCGCTGATACTGCCTTGAAGGGTATTGATATACGTAAAGAGAGCGTCTTCGTAGATGGAACGGTCTAAGACATTATTATCAGTATAATAAGCTTTTTTAATGGCTTTAAAGCGTTTATTTAGAAAATAAATCTGCAAAGCAAAGCCGTATTTTTCAGGGTCTTCATAATATTTATCTAAAATAGGGTTGTTATCAACAGGTTCGAAGAAAGCTGTTGTGCCTAATTCTTTGGCTAAAAGAGAAGTGTAGGTAGTTTTTCCAACTCCTATCATTCCTGCTAGAATAATCACGATGGTAATGCACCTCCAATATGCTAATGTAAGTGAGAATAGTTATGGAAATAGATTTGAGCATCTATTTAGAAAATGGTAGTAAATGTTTGGTGGGAGTTACGGTATTGTGGAAATAAGAAGATAGCCTCCTTCCTCTAAGTATTATCTATGTAGTGGGTAGTGGCAAGAAATCATTCTTGTTGAAACTGCATATTAAACACAATATCTTGTACTCTGTATAAAATCTTAGCACTATATTTTGTGTTTTGCAAGACTTGAAAATTATTATTTTTGTACTATACTGGTTACTTTTATTTGAACGGATAGCTTGAACAAAATAACAAAAAGCCTCCTGCTAGGTTACCATAAAGGTAATATCAGGATGCTTTTTATTGAGAAATCCTGTTGGAATTGTTCCAAGTTGGTGGAAGACTAATTTTGGATAGAGGGTAAGTGCAACATGGTTTGATTTGACAACGGCATTGAACTGAAGAATTCTAAATCTTAATTTTTTGGCAGTCGTCATAGAACGTCGGACGAGTTTTTCACCGATATGTTATCCACTAAAATGACTATCAACAGCGTAGCTGGTGTTGCAAATATGTCCACAACGTCCCACATTATTTAAGTGAAGAATATACAGACCGACAATTTGTCCAGTATCTGCTTGGTAGGCAACGCCTGTGTAAGTTTGGGCTTTGAAAAAGGCTTTTCCTGTCTCAAGAGTTAAGGTTTCAGTTTGTGGAAAGGCTACTCCGTCGGTCACGACTTGATTCTAAATCGCAATGGCTTGAGCGGTATCTTCATCAGTAAATGATTTAAATTTAATCTCCATGTTTCTTCTCTTTTCGAAAAAAATTATCACTATTATAATGATGTTAACGGAATAATTCAACGGCAAAACTTAAAGCAATGTTTGCAATACGGTCTTTGGTTTCAAGGTCAGCATCGTTAGCCAAAGTTCGAGGTTCCCAAGCTTCGGCATCTAGATTGTCAGCCGAATAAAAGAATTGAAAATGATTAATCTTGCGGAAGTTGGCAAATGCGGCAATCGCAGAGCATTCCATATCAACGGCGATAGCACCTTGTGTCTTTCGATTTGCCGTCTTTTGATGGGTTTCACGGTAAATGCCGTCAGTTGTCCAAACTTTTCCTTCTGTATAGGAGATATTTTGCGCGTCAAGAAACTGTTTAAACTGTTTGCGATAGGTGTGATTGAGCGCAATTTCACTTGCTGACGGAGCGTAGTGATAGCTTGTGCCTTCGTCGCGAATAGCGCTTGTAGGAATGATGATTGAGGTTTCTTTGATATTGCTATCTAGGACACCACACGTGCCAAAAACAAGGATATTTTCAGCACCCATAGCAATAATATCCTCTAAAATAGCAACACAGCCACTTGCCCCAACATAGGAGTTGAAAAAAGCAATTTTTTGACCCTGAAAATTTAGCTCATAGATTGGAATTTCCAAATTTGCGACACTTGTTTTTGCGATTTCACGGTGAGGAAATTCAGCTAAGATTCGTGCGAAAGTTCCTCTTGCAAAACAGGTTACAGCGGTTTTGGGAAAATCTGGCAAAGCTTGGATGACATCTTCTGGGTTAATAATCGCCGTTTGCTGATGGTCAAATTGTGATAAAATCATGCCAACACATCCTCCTTGAATTTCAAAAGATTTTTAATATTTTACTTAAAAACTCTGGAAAAAACAAGATGATTCACTAAAAAATAGTTTTTTCAGAAAATTTCCCTGTAAAAAGAAATGATTCGTGGAAATCATGTTACAAATCCTTTACAAACTTCTCTTTTTGCCTATGTTTGTGTTATAATATGACCTAGGAAATCAGACGAGAGGTGTTTATGACTTACGAACAAGAATTTTTAAAAGAATTTGAAGCTTGGGTAGATTCACAAATCGCAATCAACGAAATGGCGATGGAAGCTAGTCGTAAGATTGTGGAAGAAGACAAGGATGAACGCGCAGCTGATGCCTACATCCGTTATGAAAGTAAGTTAGATGCTTACAAATTTATCCAAGGCAAATTTGCTAATTATAAAGCCGGAAAAGGTTTCCACGAATTACCAGATAATCTTTTAGGGGAGAGAAATTACTAAAATGGCAAAGAAAAAGAATCGAAAAAAAGAGTACTTATTGAAATTGAAACGCGCAGGCATTATCAAAGCAGCTGCTAAAGTAGCTACTAATGTTGTTTCAAAAGCGACTCTTAGTTTGGAAGAATTTTCAGCGATTTCTGCCGTAGAGGGCATTCGACCAAAACTTATTGAAACACTTTATAATGAAGGGATTAAATCAGTTTCCGATTTCAAAAACTTTACTGAAAAAGACGTTTTGGCCTTTAAAGGAGTTGGTCCAGCAACTGTTAATAAATTGAAAGAAAATGGTGTAGCTTTCAAAGCTTAATCTATTTGCGTTAGCTGACTAAATCTGTTAAAATAAAAACATTCAGAGGTGTCTTAAAAAACATTTGTTACAGAGAGCGGTGTGGTTGAGAAATCCGTACAAATATTAAGACTGGTTGCTGAACGTTGTAACTGAATAATCAAGTTGCGAGTGCTAGTCACTCGAATGTGGGTGGTACCGCGGATTTATAAAAAGTTCGTCCCTGTCGAAAGACAGGGGCGATTTTTTACCACCAAAATGGTAGAGAACTTATGATTAAAATTTGGGGTCAGATTAAGGAAAGTAAACTTCCTGATATTGAGACAGAACGGCTATATTTGCGTCAACGTCTGATTTCAGATGCTGATGATATTTTTGCTTATGCGAGATTGCCAGAAGTGACTTGGCCAGCTGGTTTTCCACCTGCAGAAAGTGTGGAAGCAGAGGCATATTATCTTGAAAACATTATGCCAAAGTGCTGGCTTGAGCAGAAGATGCCGTTTGGTTATGGTATTTGCTTAAAAGGGACAAATAAAGTCATTGGTTTGGTTGATTTTAATAAGCGCCATGCTGATGATGTTCTTGAAATGGGCTATCTGCTTCATCCAGATTATTGGGGTCAAGGGCTCGTGCCAGAAGCTGCGCGTGCGCTGTTGAAAGTTGGATTTACCCTACTCAATCTCCACAAAATTGAAATTGAATGTTATGGTTACAACAAAGCAAGCCAACGTATTGCTGAAAAACTAGGTTTCACCCTCGAAGCTTGAATCCGCGACCGCAAAGACGCACAAGGAAAACGTTGTGACCTGTTGCGCTATGGATTGTTGAAAAATGAGTGGGAGGGTAGATGATGAATCTTGTTATTATTGGTGCACAAGCTTCAGGTAAGATGACGATTGGTCAAGAAATTGAAAAGATGACCAATATGACTTTGTTTCATAATCATGATAGCATTGATTTTGTTAGGCGTTTTATGGAATATGGGTCTATCTCAACTGAACTCATTCGGAAAATTAGAATGAATTTTTTTGAAGCTTTTGCTCAGAGCAATAAACCTCTTATTTTTACTGTTGTGATTGATTTTAATGATTCAAATGATATTGAAAAAATGTAGAAAGGACACATTATGTCAAAAGAACTTTCACCAAAATATAACCCAGCTGAGGTTGAGGCTGGGCGTTATCAAAAATGGTTAGATGAGGATGTTTTCAAGCCTTCTGGCGATAAGAAAGCTCATCCGTATTCTATCGTTATTCCACCACCAAACGTAACTGGTAAACTTCACCTTGGTCACGCTTGGGATACTACTTTGCAAGATATTATTATCCGTCAAAAACGTATGCAAGGTTTTGATACTTTATGGCTTCCTGGTATGGACCATGCGGGGATTGCAACACAGGCAAAAGTTGAGGCACGTCTTGCTGAAGGTGGTATCTCACGTTACGACCTTGGTCGTGAAAAATTCCTTGATAAAGTCTGGGAATGGAAAGATGAATATGCATCAACAATCAAACAACAATGGGGTAAAATGGGTATCTCTGTTGACTACTCACGTGAACGTTTCACTCTTGATGAAGGATTGTCAAAAGCGGTTCGTAAAGTCTTTGTTGAACTTTATAAAAAAGGTTGGATTTATCGTGGTGAATTTATCATCAACTGGGATCCAAAAGCTCGTACAGCCCTTTCTGATATCGAAGTTATCCACAAAGATGTCGAAGGTGCTTTCTACCACATGAACTACATGTTGGAAGATGGTTCACGTAGCCTTGAAGTTGCCACAACTCGTCCTGAAACAATGTTCGGTGACGTAGCCGTTGCGGTTAACCCAAATGATGACCGTTACAAAGATTTGATTGGTCAAAATGTTATCCTTCCAATCGTTAACAAAGCTATTCCAATCGTCGGTGATGAACACGCTGACCCAGAATTTGGTACTGGTGTGGTTAAAATCACTCCAGCACACGACCCTAATGACTTCTTAGTTGGTCAGCGTCATAACTTGCCACAAATCAACGTCATGAATGATGACGGTACAATGAACGAACTTGCTGGTGAATTTGCTGGTATGGACCGCTTTGAAGCTCGAAAAGCTGTCGTTAAAAAATTGGAAGAAATCGGTGCGCTTGTTGAAATCGAAAAAATGGTTCATAGCGTTGGTCACTCAGAACGTACTGGTGTGCCAGTTGAGCCACGTTTGTCAACACAATGGTTCGTTAAAATGGATCAATTGGCTAAAAATGCTATTGCTAACCAAGACACTGATGACGAAGTAAAATTCTACCCACCACGTTTCAACGATACTTTCCTTCAATGGATGGAAAACGTTCACGACTGGGTTATTTCTCGTCAATTATGGTGGGGTCACCAAATCCCTGCATGGTACAATGCTGAAGGTGAAATGTACGTTGGTGAAGAAGCTCCAGAAGGTGACGGATGGACTCAAGACGAAGACGTTCTTGATACTTGGTTTAGTTCAGCCTTATGGCCATTCTCAACAATGGGTTGGCCTGACACAGAAGCAGAAGACTTCAAGCGTTACTTCCCAACATCTACATTGGTAACTGGTTATGATATCATCTTCTTCTGGGTGTCACGTATGATTTTCCAATCATTGGAATTCACAGGACGCCGTCCATTTGAAAACGTGCTTATCCACGGTCTTATTCGTGACGAGCAAGGACGTAAAATGTCTAAATCACTTGGTAACGGTATTGATCCAATGGATGTTATCGAGAAATACGGTGCTGACGCGCTTCGTTGGTTCTTATCAAATGGTTCTGCACCAGGTCAAGACGTTCGTTTCTCTTACGAAAAAATGGACGCTGCTTGGAACTTCATTAACAAAATCTGGAACATTTCTCGTTACATTTTGATGAACAATGAAGACCTTACGCTTGACCAAGCTAGCGCAAATGTTGACAAAGTTGTTGCTGGTACGGCTGGTAACGTAACTGACCGCTGGATTCTTCACAACTTGAATGAAACAATTGCCAAAGTTACTGAAAACTTTGATAAATTTGAATTTGGTGTAGCTGGTCACATCCTTTACAACTTCATCTGGGATGAATTTGCTGACTGGTACGTTGAATTGACTAAAGAAGTGCTTTATAGCGACAACGAAGACGAAAAAGTTATCACTCGTTCAGTTCTTCTTTACACACTTGATAAGATTCTTCGTTTGCTTCACCCAATCATGCCATTTGTTACTGAAGAAATCTTTGAACAAATTTCTGAAGGTTCAATTGTAACTGCTGAATACCCAACAGTTAATCCAGCATTTGAAAATGAAGCTGCGCACAAAGGTGTTGAAAGCCTTAAAGACCTTATCCGTGCTGTCCGTAACGCACGTAGCGAGGTGAATGTTGCTCCAAGTAAACCAATCACACTTCTTGTGAAAACAAGCGATAAAGAATTGGAAGACTTCTTTAACAGCAATGTGAATTATATCAAGCGCTTCACAAATCCTGAAAAACTAGAAATTTCTTCTGACATTGAAGCACCAGAATTGGGAATGTCTAGCGTTATCACAGGCGCTGAAATCTTCTTGCCACTTGCTGACCTTCTTAACGTTGAAGAAGAATTGGCACGTCTTGACAAAGAACTTGCTAAATGGCAAAAAGAATTGGACATGGTGGCACGCAAACTCGGCAACGAAAAATTCGTCGCTAACGCTAAACCAGAAGTTGTCCAAAAAGAACGCGACAAACAAGTCGATTACCAAGCCAAATACGACGCAACAGTCGCTCGTATCGAAGACATGAAAAAATTGGTGAAATAAATTAAGCTTTCTACAAGGATTCGTTAAGATTGCCTTAAGTAAGGAAATCTATACTATAAAAAATCCTAGTTAACTTTCTTTTTCACAGATAACTACTTTTCAAAGAGTATCACAATCAAAAAGCACCCCACCTCAACTGTAAGTTGAAGTGGGGTGCTTTTTGGAATCCAAGCATGAAAATTAGATAATATTTCTAATCTATTTGGTATAATTTCCAATTTTTCTTTTGAGTTCTTCCCATTCAGGGGGAGATAGTAATTCTTGAATATACTGAGACTCTTTTAAACTTATGAGCTGTGTATCATCAAGATACGGTAATAGTACAAATAATGATTCTAAATCCTGAAAACTTTTTCTAATTTTTCTATTTTCTAAAAGAATCCATATGTATTTAATTAGTAGGTTGTTTTTTTCATTATTAAGTTTTTCTTCGCTTAAGTAATAAGTCAGAGAATATAACTCAATATTAGCTGTACATTCTGTTATAGTATTTTTAAGAGTATCTAAGAAACTTAAGTATTTATCGCTGTTAAGTTTATCTTCTTGAATAATATATGCAAGTGATGAAAGAATATTATAACTTTTATTTTTTTGTAATATAAGTTGTTTTAACCAATCGTTTTCGTATCTGAATTTTTCTTGACTTAAGAAAATTAAATTAACCATATAGTTGAAGTTGTTATGCTGAAACATTATTTCTCTGGGTTCTATATAATCAAGTGCTATTAGTAGTGCATAACTCAAAGCATTGTTATCATTAATTTTTGTTTTGAGTAAGTTAGAAACTAGCTTTTCGAAAAGCTTTCTAATATTATCCGGCATTCCGATATGATAATAAATGTATCCTAGAAATGTTTCATAATTAACTATTTCAGTACTTATGTCGTACTCATATAAGAATACGCCTTTCATAAATTGTTTGTAAGGACCATGTGAGAGGTTGTCAATTTTTTCTTTTATATCTGTTATATATTTCTTGTGTTTAATCGCTAATTCTATTAAAGTAATTAAATATTTTCCCAATTCAGAATTGATAAATAGACTTATATCAAAAGTTTTATTATCTGATAAGGAACTATCCAAATTGTTAGGAGATATACTAAAAAGTTTATTGATTATTTGTGTATTTAAATTATTTTGTTGAACGAAGTATGTGAAAAACTTTTCCTTATCATGTGAAAAGTGATTATCATTCATATTTTCTAAGCAGGTACTTATCGAAAAATTTATAATATTTTTTGGCAACTCTTCAATAATTGCAAGTTTATAAAATAGAGAAGAGTATCTGTTGAATAACTTTTTACTATTATTGCTCAAGAAAGTCCAAAATTTTTCTTGCAATTCTTTATTTGAATTATTTGTCAATAATTCAATACAGAAATCGATTGTAGCATTAACAGTGTTCTCTTCCCAAGGTTTTTTAGGATTAAATTGATTTTCTTGAGAAGTTAACAAAATATTAAGGAGTTCTTGCTCTGATAAATTTAAAATCTGTTCTACGGTTATAAATGAATTATTTCGAACAATAAAGGATGCTCCTCCAGTAATTAATTCGTGATAATTATCGAGAGGGAGTATTTGTTGTTTTTCAAGTTCTGAAGAATGTCTTTGTACAAAACTATTAAGTTCAGAGCCAAAAGTTTGGTCATTGAAATTAATATTGTTAATTAATTTTTCGACTAAATTACTTTCTAATGATATATCATTATCTAATTTTACTAATATTTTTTGTATGACTTTTCTAGAAATTAATTCTTCAGGAATTTTTTCTAGAAGGGATTCTTCATTGATAAAAATATGATTCTTGCTTAATAGTATATATAATATTTCTAAAATCCCACCTTCTGAAATTAATTCTTCAATTGAATAAGGAATTATTTCTTGGCTAAGTTCAACAGTATTAATAAGTTCAATAATTTGAGAGGAATTTAAATTTAGTTTTAGCTTTTCTTTAACATCGTTAGTTAAGTATATTGATTTACTATAAGTGTCTTTTGAATCTTTTGGTGTAAATTGATTAATAAACCAATATCCCATTAAATCACAATCCTTAATAAATTTTGTAAACGGAATACTAGCTGTTGTACCGATTGCAGATCTAATATTAACTAATTCATCAATTGAAATTTTTTGATAATCAATACCATATTTGTACAAATTGTATAAAGAATTAATATAATAATTTTGATTACCTTTAGAAAATAACACTTTTAGGATTTTCCACTCTTCAAGCGATAGTGATTCTTTATTTTGATCTACGAAATTCCAAAAAGAGTCAAAATTATTGATGACGGTATTTTTTACCACGTTACTCTTAAATGTTGAGTGAAGAATAAGTTCGGGAATTTCTTTGTCATTAAGTGTTAATATTTTTTTATATAGAGCATTTAAAAATGTTCCATTATCTGCGTTATTATTTAAAGCATTGATGACTTCGTCTTCAGTGGAGATTGGATTTAGTAATAGTTGCCATTCTCGATTCTGTGGTGATAATCCAGTTTCTTCATTAATTTTATCGGTTAATTTTTTTATAAACACAGGAAGATCATCAAATGAGCTACCATACCAGATTATTGAAGTATGATTTTCATTTTTAAAAAAAGTAGAATAAAGATTACGATACTCTTTATCAATCTTAGGGTCATTGGTTTTGTCAGCTTTCATTAAAGCGTAATGTTTGTTTTTGGGTGCTAGTAGAGATAAAATTTCATCTTCTTCAAGGCTAACGCCAACAAATAATACAGTTAAATTTTTAGTTGAGAACCACTTTTTTAATTGTTCAAAATTATGTTTTTCTTTGTGATATGTTTTAGAGTAGTCAGCTGAGGAACTAACAAAGAAGTTCGGGTCACAATGTGGGGTTCCATGGATATGGAGAATATCTCCCCACTCGAGTTTACTATCATTATTTATAACAAACTCTTGGAGATCATTAATGCTTTTGACACTATTTCGTAGTCTTTGGGCATGCTTTTCTATTTCTAAATCATAATTTGAAGTAACGAATATTGCATCAATATTAACTAGTGCTTCGAGTATTTCATTAGATGGTTGGTATGGTACTAATTTTTCAAAATAGTTTTTTTCAAAGTTGAGCCTATTTTTCTTAAATTCCTCTTCACCTAAAATGGATTTTAATGAATGATTTACTAAATCAACTTTCCGTTTATTGTTTAAGTTTGATTTTGATATGGTGTCAAAGACTAAATATTTTTCTCTTCCTATGCTAACATTCTCGATATTTAGTAGATAGGATTGCCAATATTTAATGAGATGAGTAACATAATCATTCCAATTGGGATATCCTTGTGAAATTGAAACACCTGCACCAACAAAGATAACTAGTTTTTGCTTTCTAATAGCTTGGACTAAGTCAGTTACAAGAGAATTGAACTCTTCATCCGTGTAAGTTTGTTTTTCCATAATCCTCCTTTTTATATTTATTATAATTATATGATACGTATGTTATTATACTATAGTTTAATATAGAAAAAAGATAAAAAATTAGTTTGATTCTATGTATTATTAGGTTAAATAAGTTTTGTAGTATAATACAGAAAGACGATAAGGAGGATCATTGTATTGTTCCCAAAAACTTGGACAAATATTATTGTTAAAAACAACTATTAGATTTTGAAAAGAAAGAGCTGGAAAATGTTATTCTAGTCTTTTTTTGCTATACTTATGCTAAATGAAAGGAGTCCCTATGTCATTTGAATCGGATATTTTTAGGAAGAAGCGAGTAGTGTTTGAGCGCTTGGTGCCGTTTGGCTTTCAGAAATCACAGGGTGGTTATGAGTTCCGCGAAACTATTTTGGACGGCGCTTTTGAAGTACGTGTTCATGTTGCGGCAGATGGGGAGGTGTCAACTCATGTGATTGATACTGATTTGAACGAGGAATATCTTGCCATTCATGTGGCGCAAGCAATGGGAAATTTTGTTGGGCAAGTCAGAGAAGCTTATCTTGCGGTGCTTGAACGTGTGGCGACAGCTTGCTTTGAAGCTCTGCCATTTCTCAATCCACAAACCAATCGTCTCGCACACTACTTGCAAGCGACATATGGCGACATGTATGACCATCCTTTTGAAAAATATCCTGAGTTTTCGTCTTACCGTTACCCGCAGAATCATAAGTGGTATGCGTTGATTATGACGGTTGCGCGTGGAAAGTTGGATTTGGGCGATGAAACGTGGTCAAAAGAGGCATTGAAACAGAAAATCGAGATTATCAATATCAAAGTTAAACCCAAAGACTTGCCCCGATTGCTTGAAATAAGCGGCATTTACCCGTCTTACCATATGAGCAAGAAATCGTGGGTGTCGCTAGTGCTGGACGAGACGGTTTCGGATGATTTGCTTTTTTCTTTGGTGGAAAATAGCAGAGCTTTAGTTGCAGGGAAAAGTCTTGGGAGCTTATCTGGGCCTGATTATTGGATTATCCCTGCCAATCTGAAATATTACGATATCGATGCGGAATTTGCTGCAAATTCGATTATTAATTGGACACAAAAAGCCAGTATTAAAGCGGGTGATTATGTTGCCATTTATATTACGGCACCAACACGTGCCCTTCGCTACCTTTGCCGTGTCTTAGAATCCGACATTCCAAACAGCGGTTATCGAGAAGAAAAATCAATTAAAAAACTAATAAAAATTGAGCTATTGCAAACTTTTTCGGATAGCCAATTTCCAATCGCTGTGCTGAAAGAATGTGGTGTCACTAACATTCGTGGACCACGCCGTATGACAAAAGAATTAATTACCTTGATTGATTCGAATATAAAATCGTAAAATCTTGTGCGAAAGTGCAAGATTTTTTGTGTTCTATTTAAAAAATTGAAAGAATATTGCAAAAAAACTTTGAAGATGTATACTTTTAAAAACGGGGGAGATTTATTATATGAAAAAAGTAGAACAGAAAATGCTAGTTTGCTTGTTTCAAGCAACGTCATTTCAAAAATTGGAGATGTTTTATTTGATTATGTTAACAATTCATTCTTAGCTAGTTTGAATATGAATTCAATGGTGTTAGTTGAGGGATATCAATCACTTGAAAACATTATTGGAGTCCTTTTTAATCTTTTTGGTGGTGTGATTGCTGACCGTTTTCGTTGAAAGAAAATCATCATTTTGAGCAATTTTTTAAGTGGTCTAGCTTGTATAGCCTTGTCATTTATCAGTGATAATACGTGGCTAATTTATACGATTATTGCAGCCAATGTGTTTTTGGCATTTTTATCATCTTTTTCAACACCCGCTTATAACGCTTTTACGAAAGAAGTGGTGGAAAAAGACAATATTGCTTTACTAAATTCTTACTTGCAAACAGCGGCTACGGTTGTCAAGATTGTGATTCCAATCGTTGTGATCGGCGTTTATCGCTTTGCTTTTGGATGGTGTTTCCTTTATATTATCAAGCATCATTGTAGCCTTTGTTTCTCAGATTTTAGAAGAAAATACAAAAAACAGTCATTTTTCAATGGCTAGTATTTTTCAGGATTTAATCAGTGGCTTTCGTTATTTGGCACAAAAACGCCAAGTTTCGGTTTTGATTGCTCTATCGGCTTCTGTGAATTTTTTTATGGCTGCTTATAACCTATTACTGCCTTACAGCAACCAAATGTTCTCGAAAATTACTGAGAATATTTACGAAACATTTTTGACAGCTGAAGCGGTTGATGGGCTTATTGGTGCTCTTATCAGCGGTAGGGTTAATAAAAAATTATCAACTGACTTGTTAATGACTTTCTTGGCAGTTGCTGGTTTATTTCTTGGTTTAGTACCAATTTTGTATCATATTTTTCCAAATGTTGTTTTTCTGGTGCTATCACCAGCTTTTTGTAGCATCTTTTTCACTTGTTCAAAGAGAAGTTGATAGTGATGATTTGGGAATTGTCTTTACAATAGCGGTGCTCTTTATATCTCTTGGAACAGCTATTTTTACAATCATATTGCGCCTAGACTACGAATTTAATTATCAATTCGTTGGTTTAGCAGTAATCATCTTATCTCTCATTTTCTTGATGTTACTACCCTCAAAAGGTTCCCCAAACCTTTTTGATGTCAAGCTTCACTTGACTCTATTTCCCACCTTGAAAGATTCCCCAAATCTTTCGAGCCATGCGGGGGTGAGTTATAAAGGTTCGGGGAACTTTTATAATCGGGAAATAAAGCTTACGAAGTAAGTATCAAAAACGGTCTTTGAATAGACCGTTTTAGGTCAGCAACAAGAAACTAAGACTTGCTGAGAAATCGAATTTCTGCGAAACTACTGATTCGCCTTTTAATTTTTAGACTCATGAATAAAGTCTCCACTGGAAACTTTATTTGTCTCATTCCCTTTTAGTTATTCAAATGTTTAATATCGTTTTCTAGTAAGTCACTCAAGATGTGAACGAGTTCGTCTTGGGAAATGTTATTTGGCTGTGCCAGCCAGTTGATATAGACACCCATGATGCCATTTGAAATATATCTGATTTTGATTTTATTTGATGTTGTTTGATTAGAAGAAAGGTAGTAGTGAGTTAAACCATTTTCTAAAATATCTGTAAAATCTTTGATGAGATAGGCGTAAGATTTTTGCTTTGCAATGGTTTGATAAAATTTGAAATTAGCTTGCATGACTTGATTCAACTCATTAAAAAAGATAAAAAAATCGAAATCATTCTGTTGCTTGAGGATGTTGTCTAACTGATTACTGACATCGTCAATGATGTCATGATAAACATCAAAGGTCGTATCATAGTGCAAATAAAACGTTTTACGGTCAATATTAGCTGATTTGGCTAACTCTGTTATGGTGATATTGTCCATTTCCTTTCTCTGTAATAAGTCGATAAACGCCTGACGAATGTTATACTTCGTGCGCGCTTTTTGTTCACTTCGTTTCATATTGATACCCCAATTTTTCACATTCTGTGGAACAATGCCCAGATTTTAAAAAGCTGTCATTGTTTTGCCATTTGCTATTCATTATAATACTCACATGTAGAATCTTCAACAAGAAGAGATAAAAGGAGAATTCAAATGGTTTTTGACACATTATTTAATGCGTATCCGCAAGGTGACGTTACGTTACAAGATTTTGTGACAGCTTTAACGCCTGGTGCGCCCAATTTTATATTGACTTTAACAACTGTTCTTATCACGTTTGTGTTGGGATTTTTAGTCTATATTTATTCTTTCGTGTTGGTGGATAGAGAAAAAAGTGGTCCTTATCCATTATGGATGCACACTTTTTATTGTGCAGCAGATTTTATGGGAATCTGGGTGTTTTTAGCAGCCTATCAAAATTATCACCATTTTTGGTTCTTTCTATTAGGCGTAATTGGTGAGATTGTTTGGGTTGGTTTTGAATTCTACTGTCTTTGGCGAGCGGTTACCTATGAAAGAAAAGAAATTTGGGGCGATAAAGTGACTCTCAAAAAAGCAATTTTTGATTGCTGTTTACAAGTCTTAATTTTCTTTGTCAGCCTTAATCTTCTGCGAGTAGAGTTGCATGATACCTCGATGTTTAAATTCTGGATTTTTACGCAAGTTATTATCTGCTCTGTTCCAGGACTGTTTTGGGAAAAGCGTGGAACACGTATTGGAGCAAGCTGGCAGTTGAATATTGTCCTTGTTTTGGTGGCTATTATGTCTTTCAATCCATGGAATATGTGGGCACTAATTAGTCCGCAATTTTTCTCTCTTAGTAATAATCCTTGGTATTACTTTGTTGGGCTAGTTACTCTTATGTTTGCTCTGAGAGGCTGTTATATCTATGCAAAATTACCTCAAAAACCGAAATATCTACCAGATGGCAGCAAAACGATTTTTTAGAAAACTTTTGAAAATTATAACAGTTATTAAAAAAGAATCATTTTAACAATATAAAAAGACTTTGAAGAAGATTGCACACACAACTTTTTCAGGTCTTTTTTCTTATATTTTTTTGATAAAAATGACTGAAATTCCTTGATATTATTGACTTGTTTCAAATGTATGTAAGGTTTTCTGACATAAACTTAAAAATATTGTAGAAATTTTCAAAAAAGTATTTATTTTTTAAAAGCTTAGGTGTATAATAGCTCTATCGTTGTAAAAGCGGTCACGAAATACAAAATTATCTCACTATCCTTATTTATCATTTTGGTATTTCAATAAAAAATTTTTAAGGAGGAGCATATGAAGAAAAGCTTTATTCATCAACAGCAGGAGATTTCTTTTGTCAAGAATACTTTCACTCAATATTTGATTGATAAACTTGACATCGTTGAAGTGCAAGGACCTATTCTCAGTCAGGTCGGGGATGGTATGCAAGATAATTTGAATGGTATTGAAAATCCTGTATCAGTGCACGTAAAACGTATTCCTGATGCTGAATATGAAGTTGTTCATTCACTTGCTAAGTGGAAACGTCATACCTTAGCACGTTTTGGCTTCAATGAAGGAGAAGGGCTTTTCGTACACATGAAAGCTCTCCGACCAGACGAAGAAGAATTAGATCCAATTCACTCTATTTATGTTGACCAATGGGATTGGGAAAAAGTTATTCCAAATGGTCGTCGTAACATCGAGTATTTAAAAGAAACGGTTGAACAAGTTTACAAAGCTATTCGTTTGACAGAATTAGCTGTTGAAGCTCGTTTTGATATCGAAGCTGTTTTGCCTAAGAAAATCACATTCATTCACACAGAAGAATTGGTAGAACGTTACCCAGATTTGACACCGAAAGAACGTGAAAATGCTGCTGCTAAAGAATTTGGAGCAATTTTCCTTATCGGTATTGGTGGTATTTTGCCAGATGGTCAACGTCATGATGGTCGTGCACCTGACTACGATGACTGGACTTCTGAATCAGAAAATGGTTACCACGGTCTTAATGGTGATATCATTGTTTGGAATGAAGCTTTGGATTCTGCTTTTGAATTATCATCAATGGGTATTCGTGTTGACGAGGAAGCTCTCAAACGTCAAGTTAAAATCACTGGTGACGAAAATCGTTTGCAACTAGAATGGCATAAAGCTCTTCTTAATGGTCTCTTCCCACTTACTATCGGTGGTGGTATCGGTCAATCTCGTATGGCAATGTTCTTGCTCCGTAAGAAACATATCGGAGAAGTTCAATCAAGTGTTTGGCCGAAAGAAGTTCGTGACACTTACGAAAATATTCTTTAAGTAGAAGAAATCTTATTTTAAGGACTAAGAAAAGTCGGCTAGGATAACTAGTCGGCTTTTTGATTTTGGGAATAGAAAAAGTTGTTAGAGCGATTTTCTAACAACTTTTGTAAAATTATTTAAATTAAATTGCTTACCAAGGAAGACCTGCTGCAGCAATTTCAGCTTTTGAAGCGTATTGTCCATTTGGACGATGCCATCTGCCACGAGCATCTCTAGAATATCCACTAGCAGCTTGTTGTTGTGCCTGTTGAGCCGCTGCCTGTTCTTGTGCTTGGCGTGCAGCTTCTTCGGCTGCAGCTTGTTCTTGAGCCTGTCTAGCCTCTTCGGCTTTTCTTGCTTCTTCAGCTTGAGCCGCTTCCTCGGCTTCTTTAGTCTCAATAGCTGAAACAACGGCGTTAATACGATTGTTAAAATCACCTTTTTTAGCTGTGTCTGTTACCGCATCAACTTTATTTTTAGCATCGTCAACATTTTCACGAGTTTGATTAGCTTCTAAGTTTGCAACAGCAGTTTCAGCCGCTGCCTGAGCTGTCTCTTCTTGTTTTTGTGTTTCTATCGCAGTCTTGACAGTTGCGATACGTTTTTTAAGTTGTTTTTTGACTTTCTTATTTTTTACGGCTTTAACTTTTTTGGTAGCTAAATCAAGATTTTCTTGGGTCTGGTCCTTTTCAAGTTGTTTAACAGCTTTTTTTGCTGCTTTAGTAGCTTTATCGTCTTTTTTGGTGGTTTTACTTTTAGACTTAGTATCCGCTAAAACAACATGATTGTTTTCGACTGGTGTTGTTAAAAGTCCTTGGTCTTGAGAGACTCCGATGAGGGCAGTTGCCATTAATAATATGGCGAGTTTCATTTTCTTCTTCATGTTTGATTCCTCCTGAAAAAACTTTGAATGATAAAATTTTTACACTAAAAGAATACCATTTTGAAATAAGTCTGTAAATCTCTTTTTAAGGAAAAATTAAGTAAAAAATACTATAAAAAAGCCGCTAGAGCAATCTCTAACGACTTTTGTAAAATAATCTATTATTCAAAACCACAGAGTGTTAAACCTAAGTCTTGTGCTTCTGATAAGCTAACTGGTGTAGTGCTTTTTGAGCGATTTAAGCCACGGCAATTTGGGTTGAGGTGGTAGTGGCTACCAGTTCTTGTAATGTAAACTGTTGTGGTATCTCCTGGTTGGGCAGCTGCTTGATTTTGTTGTTGCTGTGCCTGTTTAGCAGCTTCGGCTTCTTTGGCTTCGATAGCTGAAACAACAGCGTTGATACGGTTGTTGAAAGCTTCCTTTTTAGTTGAATTATTTACCGCATTAACTTTATTTTTAGCGTCATCAATGTTATCACGCGATTGGTTATTTTCAAGGTTTTTAACCGCAGTTTCTGCTTTATCTTCTAATTCTTTTTCTTTTTTAGTTTCAATGGCTGTTTTGACAGTTGCGATACGCTTTTGAAATTTCTCTTTTTTGTCAGCGTCTGTAACAGCGTCAACTTTACTTGTTGCTAAATCAAGATTAGCCTGCGTTTGGTCTTTTTCGAGATTTTTTACGGCAGTTTCTGCACTGTTTTCAATCTCTTTAGTCTTTTGAACTTCTTTTTTGCCAACTTCGATATAATTAGCATTTTTTTCTTTAAAATCAGCCAGTTCACCTTGGCTATCTTTTAAGTCTGATTTGGCTTGTTTGACATCTTGGCTAAGCTGTTCAATCTTATCCTCTGCTTGGGATAATTCTTGACTTTGGTTACCTTGACTAGAAAAACTAGCAATCAATAATACCGATAAAATGGTAATGGCAAGATTTTTCTTGTCTTTAAAGAATGTTTTAAAATTCATCATAACTCCTTTATCCTAAAAAACTTTGATAATTAAAATTATCACAACAATCATATCAAAACTCATTTTTAGTGTAAAGATGACCTAATCATTTTTTAAGTTATTTTATTTGAATTTTGCTATAATGGTTGTTATGAGAGTTGTAGCAGGAAAATTTGGTGGGCGTCCTTTAAAGACGCTAGATGGAAAAATTACGCGCCCGACAACAGACAAGGTTAAAGGTGCTATTTTTAATATGATTGGTCCATTTTTTGATGGTGGACGTGTTTTAGACTTGTTTTCTGGTAGTGGAAGTCTAGCGATTGAAGCTATTTCACGCGGAATGGATGAAGCTGTGCTGGTTGAACGCAACCGTCAAGCGCAAGCTAT
This sequence comes from Streptococcus pasteurianus, assembly GCF_004843545.1. NCBI lineage: Bacteria > Bacillati > Bacillota > Bacilli > Lactobacillales > Streptococcaceae > Streptococcus > Streptococcus pasteurianus. The sequence continues at coordinate 486,717 of NZ_CP039457.1, forward strand.
TGTTTTAGAAAATATCAAAATGACAAAGTCTGAGCAGCAATTTCACTTGTTAAAAATGGATGCTAATAAGGCAATTGGCGTTGTTAGTGGACAGTTTGATTTGGTACTTTTAGACCCACCATACGCTAAGGAAGAAATTGTCAAAAATATTACGGAATTAGAAGAAGCAGGGCTTTTGTCTGAGGATGTCATGCTGGTTTGTGAGACGGATAAGGCTGTTGATTTACCAGAAGAAATTTCAAATTTTGGCATCTGGAAACAAAAAACATATGGCATTAGTAAGGTTACGGTATATGTTAGGTAGAATTGAGTGATTTTATCACTAATGGAGGCAATATGGCTAAAATTGGTTTATTTACGGGGTCTTTTGACCCTGTGACAAATGGGCATCTTGATATCATAGCGCGTGCAAGCAAGTTGTTTGATACACTTTTTGTGGGCATTTTTTACAATAAAGATAAGAATGGCTTCTTTAGTGTTGAAGAGAGACGGCAGATGTTAGAAGAAGCACTGCAAGAATTTCCGAACGTAAAAGTGATTACAGCGCGTGATTCTTTGGTGGTGGATATTGCCAAGCGTTTAGAAGTTGGTTATCTCGTGCGTGGTATCCGTAATGGGAAAGATTTAGAGTACGAGGCTGATTTAGCGTTTTATAATCATTATCTGGCGTCAGAGATTGAGAGTGTTTTTTTATTGTGCTCTCCTGATTTGGTTCATGTCTCATCAAGTCGCATCCGTGAATTGATTTATTTCTATTCAGATATTTCAGATTTTGTACCAACAAGTGTTGTCAAAAAAGTGGAGGAAAAATATGGCAATCTTAAAAAGATTTAAAGAGATTTTGAAAAAGTTGGGTCGTATTTTATATCGCTTTAAGTGGTGGATATTAGGTGTTGTAGGCATTGTTTTCTTACTATTTAGCTTGTTGTATCCGCTTGATTACTATATTGAAATGCCTGGTGGTGCTTATGATATTCGTAGCGTTTTAACGGTTGATAATAAGGAAGATGACGAAGATGGCTCTTATAATTTTGTGGCTGTCACGGTTAGTCAGGCGACCTTGGCACAATTGGTTTATGCTTGGTTAACTCCCTACACAGAAATTTCGACAGCCGCAGATGTGACTGGTGGTTATAGTAATGCTGATTATCTTCGTATCAATGAGTATTACATGGAAACCTCTCAGAATACAGCGACTTATCAAGCCTTAACATTGGCAGGAAAGGAAGCAACGCTTGATTATCAAGGGGTTTATGTTTTAAATGTTAGTGATAATTCGACGTTTAAAGGGATTTTGAATATCTCTGATACGGTAACTGGGGTTAACGGTCAGACATTTAACAGCTCGGCAGAATTAATGGCCTATGTGGCTGATTTGGATTTAGGGTCTGAAGTAACTGTTCAATATACATCAGACGGCGAAGCAAAAGAAGCCACAGGAAAAATTATTGAATTGTCAAATGGAAAAAATGGTATCGGAATCGGTTTGGTAGATCATACGTCGGTGTCATCAGATGTTGATGTTAATTTTGATACGAGTGGTGTTGGTGGTCCAAGTGCTGGTTTGATGTTTACGCTTGATATTTATGACCAATTAAACAGTGAAGATTTGCGTAAAGGTCGTAAAATTGCTGGTACAGGTACGATTGAATCAGATGGTTCAGTCGGGGATATTGGTGGCGCAGCACTTAAAGTTGTTGCTGCTGCTAAAGCTGGTGCAGATATTTTCTTTGTTCCAAATAACCCTGTGGATGAGGAAACATTGAAAAAAGACCCAGATGCGAAAACGAACTATGAAGAAGCTGTCGCAGCTGCTAAAGACCTCGATACCGATATGAAAATCGTTCCAGTCACAACTGTTCAAGAAGCAATTGACTATCTGCGAAATAATGATTAAAAAGAAAACATCTCTGTGAATACGGAGATGTTTTTTGTTCACTTTAAATTAATTTTTTCTTAAGTTTCATTGGGTAAAATTCCCTTAAAATATGGCAGTAGATTAGTAACAATAGATAGGAGGGAGTTATGACGAACTGGCAAAAGCGATTTGTGATTTGGTTTAATCTTGCCATTTTATTTATTTTTTTAGATGTGACTTTGTTGATATTTATTCGGTCGATTAATAGTCATGGTGTTTATCAGACAATGCAAATGAAATGGCTAACGTTCTCAATGTGGATTCTCTGTTATGCTTTTGTTTGGACGTGTCAGGGTGTGGGGTATATGTTTTTTAAACATATTAAACAAGTAAGAAAACAAGAAGATAGGCATGTGATTTAATATGAGATAATGAGTTGGATTTACAGAATCTGATTCATTTTTTATGCTTAGTTTAATAAAAATAATATTTTAAAAATTCTTTGCAGAACTAATTGGGACATTTGTTTTTCTTGGGACAGGAGCAGCTGTCTTGGGTGGCGGAGCAGATAGTGTTGTTGGCTATACGTCGATTGCATTAGCATTTGTTTTAACGATTGTGATTTTTGCTTACAGTATTGGTATAGTTTCTGGTTTTTTGTGATAAAAATGGCTTAAAAACGCTAGAATATCACTATTTAAGCGGAAAATGCTATAATAAAATTATGACAGAAAAGCTAACGATTTTACATTTAAATGATTGGCATTCGCATTTTGAAACCTATCCAAAATTAAAACGATTTTTCCAAGATTATGCTGACCAAGATGCTGAGGTTATCAAGATTGATGTTGGTGACAATATTGATCGTTGGCATCCAATGACCGATGCAACGCAAGGAAAATATAATGTTCAATTGATGAATGAGCTAGGCATTGATTTTGCGACAATTGGGAATAACGAAGGCATTGGACTGGCTAAAACGATGCTCAATCAAGTCTACGAAAATGCTAATTTTGATGTGATTTTAGGAAATTTAGAGGATGAAGCTGGACGTCCAACGTGGGCTAAGCCTTACAAGATTTATGAGACAGCTCTTGGGACAAAGATTGTCTTTTTAGCCTACACTTTTCCTTATTACCTAACGTATCATCCAGGTGGTTGGCAAGTGCTGGACCCAATCACATGCTTAAATCGTGATTTGGAAATTCCAGAGGTCAAATCAGCAGATTTCCATATTTTATTGAGTCATCTAGGTTTGCCATTTGATGAAAAAATCACCGCAGAAGTGCCAGAAATTGACTTGATTATTGGTGCTCACACGCATCATGTCTTTGAGGACGGTGCTTGTCTTAACGGCACTTATTTAGCGGCCGCTGGAAAATATGGTCAGTTTGCTGGTGAAATCAACTTGACCTTTGAGCACCATGAACTGAGCGATATCACCATTCATGCCCACGAAACGAGTCATATGCCAAGTAAGCCTAGTGATAAAGAATGGATAGAAACAGTTGAAGCGAATGGTCGCAAACTGTTAAGTCAAGAAATAGTCAAATCTTTTGACCATGAATTGAGCCTTGATGAGTCACGTCAAATCGTTATGGCAGCAATGAAAGAATACGCTAATGCAGATATTGCCATGATAAATTCTGGTTTAGTGGTGACCCCATTTTCTAAAAATGTCACTAAGGATACACTACACCATTCCTTACCACATCAAATGCGCTTGGCAAGATTAGAAGTGACGACTGACGAATTAATGACAATTTGCCAAGATGTCTTTTCACAAGCAGAATTGTTAGCTAATCAACAAATCCGTGGCATGGGCTTTCGCGGAAAAGAATTTGGTAGGGTTTTGACTAGCGGCTTTGATTACAAAAATGGAAAAATAGTGTATAATGAAAAGGTTACGAATGAAAAGGACACTATCAGTTTAGTCTTGGTTGATCAATATTACTTTGCGCGTTATTTTGAGACCATAAAATCTCACCAAGCAGAGTTACTTTTTCCTGAATTACTACGTGAACTGGTAGAGACCTACCTTAAAAAATAATATGAATTTTAGCGATTAAGAGAGGAGACCGATGAGAAAAGATATCTCTCCTGAAATGTACAATTACAATAAATTTCCTGGTCCGCAATTTGTGGCGTTTTCTGACCGTGTCAAGAGTGATGATATTGAATTGTTAATTTTGGAAAATGAGAAGAATGCTTTTGATGCAACTGTTTTTAGTCAACGTTTTTCAGAAATTTTACTAAAATACGATTATATTGTCGGTGATTGGGGAAATGAACAGTTACGTTTGAAGGGATTTTACAAGGATGACCGAGATGTTAAGAAAACAAATCGCATCTCACGTCTAGACGATTACATTAAGGAATATTGTAATTTTGGTTGTGCTTATTTTGTGCTTGAAAATTTAGAGCCTCGTCGTGTTAAATCTGACGACGATAAACCAACGAAACGTCATAAATCACAAAAGCGCTCCTCGCAGAAAAAGAAATCAGAACCTAAAAAATCTGACCGCTCGGCAAATAAACATTTTAAGAGTCAAAAACGTAAAGATACAAAAGTACGTAGTGAACGTCAACAAAAACGAGAACAACAAAAAGAAATTCAATCGGTAAAAAAACAATTTGTGATTCGCCGAAAAGAGAAATAGGAAGGATTTGGTATTTACAGAATGCAAACAGAAACTAAGGATATGAAGCCCTCGATTTACGCTTTAACACGTGATGAATTGATTGAATGGGCAATCGAACACGGGGAAAAGAAATTCCGTGCGACGCAAATTTGGGATTGGCTTTACCGTAAACGCGTCCAATCTTTTGAAGAAATGACAAATATCTCAAAAGATTTTATTGCTGTTTTGAATGAAAACTTCTGCGTGAATCCTTTGAAACAACGTGTGATTCAAGAAGCTTCTGACGGAACAGTTAAATATTTGTTTGAATTGCCTGATGGTATGTTGATTGAAACAGTATTGATGCGCCAGCATTATGGTTTATCAGTCTGTGTGACATCACAAGTTGGTTGTAACATAGGTTGCTCATTCTGCGCTAGTGGATTGCTTAAAAAGCAACGTGATTTGACAAGTGGTGAAATAACATCACAAATCATGATGGTACAAAAATATTTTGATGAACGTGGTCAAGATGAGCGCGTGAGTCACGTGGTTGTTATGGGAATTGGTGAACCATTTGACAATTACAACAATGTTTTGCGCTTCCTACGTACGATTAATGATGACAATGGCTTAGCAATTGGTGCGCGTCATATTACGGTTTCAACATCAGGTTTAGAACATAAAATCCGTGATTTTGCCCACGAAAGCTTGCAAGTGAACCTTGCTGTGTCACTTCATGCGCCAAACAACGAATTGCGTTCACAAATCATGCGTGTTAACCGTTCATTCCCACTTGAAAAACTTTTTGCAGCGATTGAATATTACGTTGAAACAACAAATCGTCGTGTGACATTTGAGTATATCATGCTAAATGAAGTCAATGATTTTCCAGAAAATGCGCAAGAATTGGCTGATTTGACGAAGAAAATCCGCAAGTTGTCTTATATTAACTTGATTCCGTACAATCCAGTATCAGAACATGACCAATACAGCCGTTCAAGTAAAGAACGTGTAGCTGCTTTTTACGATGTTCTCAAGAAAAATGGGGTTAACTGTGTCGTTCGTCAAGAACACGGAACTGATATTGATGCAGCTTGTGGACAGTTACGCTCAAATACTATGAAACGTGACCGTCAAAAAGCCGTTGCTGAAAAAACAAAGTAATGATGTCAAGATTTTTGAATAAGACTGCTGAATTAACGCCATTGGGACGTCGGATTATAAAGGTGCTTGTGGTTTTATACGCCATAGCCATTTGTTTGATGTGCTTTAGCCCACAAACGACCATTGATGGCATTGAAACACCAAATATCATTTATTACGGTCGTTTACGTCTCTTACTTGTGCCGTTTAACACGTTTGTTGGGTTTAGCCAATTAGACGGATTTTTGGAGATTTTTTGGGTAATTGCGCAAAATGTGATGAATATTTTTCTGCTTTTTCCCTTAATGCTAGGCGTGATAGCATTATGTCCGAAATTGAGAACGTGGCAAAGAGCTACGTTATTGGCGTTTATTATCAGTCTTTGCATTGAAACTACGCAGATTGTGGTGGATTTGCTGTACAATGCTAATCGTGTTTTTGAAATTGATGACCTTTGGACAAATACCTTGGGTGGTTTGCTAGCCTTTTTAGCTTATCAGTGGTTTGTCAAACGATATCAGAAATATCAAAGAGAAAATTAGGTTATAAAGAGTGAGATGACTATTTTCCAATGAATAGTCATCTCACTCTTTTTTTATTGAAGTCGTGTTTTAGTTTGCGTGGTGTGAAATAATGCTAAGATGAGTTGATGAGGAAATACAACTTGACTTAGAGTTCACTCCAAGGTGTATAATAGCAGCTAGAAAGCAGGTTTTATGAAAATTATAAAAGATCTCTGGTGGTTTTTTCGTCAGGAGAAAAGGCGCTATCTGATTGGGATTATTTCTCTGAGTTTGGTGGCGGTTTTAAATCTTATTCCACCTAAAGTTATGGGAACGGTTATCGACCGTGTGACGGCGGGCGATTTAACACACTCTGAATTACTATTAAATTTATTGTGGCTAGTCTTATCAGCAGTTGCCATGTATTTTTTGCGTTACATTTGGCGCATGTACATTTTTGGAACGTCTTATCGTTTGGGGCAAATTATGCGCTTTAGGCTTTTTGACCATTTCACAAAAATGTCGCCGAGTTTTTATCAAAAATACCGAACAGGTGATTTGATGGCGCATGCAACGAATGATATTAATGCCTTGACACGTTTAGCTGGTGGTGGTGTGATGTCAGCAGTTGATGCCACGATTACAGCCATGGTAACCTTAGTTACCATGTTTTTAACGATTTCTTGGCAAATGACCTTGGTTGCCATTATTCCGTTGCCGTTCATGGCTTATGCAACCAGTCGTTTAGGACGTCAAACGCACAAGGCGTTTAGTCAATCTCAAGCGGCTTTTTCAGAGCTTAACAACAAGGTTCAAGAGTCGGTTTCTGGTATCAAGGTGACTAAATCCTTTGGTTACCAAGATGATGAGTTACAGTCTTTCCAAGAGACCAATGAAATGACTTTCAAGAAAAATATGACGACCATGAAGTATGATGTCATGTTTGACCCTTTGGTGCTCTTATTTATCGGAGCAAGCTATGTGTTAACGTTATTTATGGGAGCAATCATGGTTGCGGCCGGTCATGTGACGGTCGGTAGTCTGGTAACGTTTATTACTTACTTAGATATGCTTGTCTGGCCTTTGATGGCGATTGGTTTTTTATTCAATATGGTGCAACGTGGATCGGTTTCCTATGAGCGAATTAGTCAGCTATTGCAACAAAAATCAGATGTTAAAGAAGCCGAAAATCCACTCCCAACGATTAAAAATGGGCGTTTGGTTTACGATATCGATGCTTTTCACTATGAAAATGAAGAAACGCTTGCGGATATTCATTTTGCGCTTGAACAAGGTCAGACTTTGGGCTTAGTTGGGCAAACAGGTTCTGGAAAGACAACTTTAATTCGCTTGCTACTGCGGGAATATGATTTGCAAGAGGGACAAATCACGCTTGACGGGCATGATATTAGAGAATATCGATTGGCTGATTTACGTCGCTTGATTGGCTATGTTCCCCAAGAACAATTTTTATTTGCGACGAGTATTTTAGAAAATATTCGTTTTGGAAATCCGAAAAGCTCTTTGGCGCAGGTTGAAGCAGCGGCTAAATTAGCAAGGGTTTATGACGATATTGTAGCAATGCCTGACGGTTTTGAGACAGTGATTGGTGAAAAGGGTGTCAGTCTGTCTGGTGGGCAAAAGCAACGTATTGCCATGAGTCGTGCCATGATTCTTGAGTCTGATATTTTAATTTTAGACGATTCTCTTTCAGCGGTTGATGCCAAGACCGAGCATGCGATTATTGAAAATCTTAAAGAAACACGGCAGAATAAATCAACGATTATCACGGCGCATCGTTTAAGTGCAGTGGTTCATGCTGATTTGATTTTGGTGCTGCAAGACGGGCATATTATTGAGCGTGGTCGTCATGAGGAACTTATTGAACAAGGTGGTTGGTACGCTGATACCTATGAAGCTCAACAATTAGAAATGGAAGGAGATGCTGATGAAGAATAATGCAAATCAATGGCGGGTTTTTAAGCGTCTCATGAGCTATCTCAAGCCATATAAATTTTTGACAGCCGTGGCTTTAGCTTTGCTATTGTTGACGACGGTGGTAAGAAGTGTCATTCCTTTGATTGCTTCTTACTTTATCGACCATTTTTTGACTGATATGAATCAGACAGCCATGTTGATTTTGGTTGGTTATTATCTCATGTATGTCTTGCAGACGATTATCCAATATTTAGGGAATTTCTATTTTGCGCATGTGTCATACAGCGTTGTCAGAGAGATTCGTCGAGATGCTTTTGCCAATATGGAAAAATTGGGAATGGCTTATTTTGACCAGACGCCAGCAGGTTCGATTGTGTCGCGTTTGACCAATGATACGGAAGCTGTCAGTGATATGTTTTCAGGGATTTTGTCTAGTTTTATTTCAGCGATTTTCATTTTCACGGTAACGTTATTGACCATGTTAAGATTGAACGCTGTTTTGACGGGCTGGGTTGCCATTTTTCTCCCCTTTATTTTTATTTTGGTTAATCTTTATCGTAAGAAGTCGGTTGCAGTCATTGAAAAAACACGTGCTTTGTTGTCGGATATTAACAGTAAACTTTCTGAGAGTATTGAAGGGATACGTATCATTCAATCTTTTAGTCAAGAGGACCGTTTGAAAGACGAATTTGAAGCGATTAATGAGGAGCATGTGCTCTATGCCAATCGTTCCATGGCGTTAGATAGTCTTTTTCTTCGTCCAGCTATGTCGCTGTTAAAACTCCTTGCTTATGCTATTTTAATGGCTTATTTTGGTTTTCGTGGCATGGAAATTGGGATTTCAGCAGGGTTAATGTACGCTTTCATTCAGTATGTTAATCGATTATTTGACCCTTTGATTGAAGTGACGCAGAATTTTTCAACGCTACAAACGTCAATGGTTTCAGCTGGTCGTGTGTTTGATTTGATTGATGAACGGCAGTACGAACCTGAACAGAAAAATGGCGAAGCAACCGTGCAAGCTGGGAATATTGAATTTAAAAATGTCAGCTTTTCTTATGACGGTGAACGCCAAATTTTAGATAATATCTCATTTAAGGTAAATCAAGGCGAAACGATTGCCTTTGTTGGCTCGACAGGTTCTGGCAAATCATCGATTATCAATGTTTTCATGCGCTTTTATGAATTTCAGTCTGGAGAAGTTTTGCTTGACGGCGTTGATATTCGTGAGTATCCTAAAGAAGAGTTGCGCCGTAATATCGGTCTCGTTTTGCAAGATCCTTTCTTATATCATGGTACAATTAAGTCCAATATCAAGATGTATCAGGATATTTCAGACGAAGCTGTTCAAGCCGCTGCGGCATTTGTAGATGCTGACCAATTCATTCAAAAATTACCTGAAAAATACGAGACAAAAGTCACCGAACGTGGTTCGAGTTTTTCAACAGGGCAACGTCAATTATTAGCTTTTGCAAGAACCGTGGCTAGTCAGCCTAAAATCCTTATCCTTGATGAAGCGACAGCCAATATTGATTCTGAAACCGAAACCATTGTTCAAGAATCATTGAAAAAAATGCGCCAAGGTCGGACAACGATTGCTATTGCACACCGTTTATCAACGATTCAAGATGCTAATTGCATTTACGTGCTGGACAAAGGCAAGATTATCGAATCTGGCAGCCACGACGAACTCCTTAGCCAAAAAGGCACTTACTATCGCATGTATCAATTACAAGCAGGCATGATGGAAAACTAAGGGAGTGAGACAAATAAGTCTCCAGTAGAGACTTTATTCATGAGCCTAAAAATTAAAAGGTGAATCAGTAGTTTCGCAGAAACTTGATTTCTCAGCAAATCTTAATTTCTTGTTGCTGACCTAAAACGGTCTATCCCCAGATTGTTGAAGTCCAAACTACTGCGTCTTGTAAATGATAACTATGTAAACAAAGAAGCTGAGCACTTTTTGTCCCAGCTTCTTTTTTAGTCTCTAAAACATGACAAAAGTCATGTGATGTTATGACATTATGAGCTAAAAAGCTTGGCTATTTTTTCATAAAATAAATTTATCACAGATGAGAAAATTGGAGATAATGAAATGATAACAGTTGAGAATTTATCTAAAACAATTAAAGGAAAGCCGATTTTGCAAGACATTTCCTTTGAAGTAGCTGCTGGAGATTGTGTGGCATTGATTGGTCCTAATGGTGCTGGTAAAACAACCTTGATGTCATGCTTGTTAGGTGATTTGAAAATCAGCAAAGGAAAGATAGTCATCAATGCTTTAGCACCGAAAAGTCAGCAATTAAAAGAAATCGTCGCCGTGTTACCACAGGAAAATCGTTTGCCGCAAAAGTTAAGAGTGTCTGAACTCATTGACTTTTTCAAGTCCATTGCCAAGACACCTTTAGCTGACCAAGAAATTGATAAGATTTTGCAATTTAGTGAGGAACAAAAAGCCCAATTGACAGAGAAATTGTCTGGTGGACAAAAACGCTTATTAGCATTTGTCTTATGCCTTATTAGCCAACCTAAAATTCTTTTCTTAGACGAACCAACGGCAGCAATGGATACCTCAACACGTCAGCATTTTTGGCAGATTATCCAAAGTCTGAAAGCAAAGGGCGTAACGATTTTTTATTCGAGCCATTATATTGAAGAAGTGGAACATACGGCAGAACGCATTTTGGTCTTGCATCATGGAAAATTGCTGCGTGATACGACACCGTTTGCCATGCGAGAAGCTGAACATGAAAAACAGTTGACTTTACCAAAAAACTTTTTGCCGATAGTGGAAAAATTACCACACATTGATAATATTGAGCTGAAAAACGACACGGTGACATTCATGACTAAAGAGATTGATAGTGTCTGGCAGAAATTGCAAGAGCAAGGTTGTCAGATTGCCGATATTGAAATTCAAAATAAAACGTTATTAAACACATTGTTTGACCAAACACAGGAGGATGAAAAATGATTGCTTTATTGAAAATTGAATGGATTAAAACATGGCGTTTTTGGATGACCTTTGTTTTGTCGATTGGTATGCCTGTTTTCTTTTTCTTGTTTTTCTCAGGTATGGAACTGTCGTCGAATTCTGAAGAACAAAAAGTGCTTGTGACAGCTTACATGCTGACAATGACAGCTTTTTCTATGTCAAGTTTTGGATTTTTCTCATTTCCAGCTATGCTTGTTGAGGATAAAACAAGCTATTGGTTGACTTACATTGAGCATTCTTCTATCCCTGTTTGGCAGTATTATTTGGTAAAAGTGATTCGTGTCTTGTTTTGTTTCTTACTTTCTATCGTGGCGACCTTTTTAGTTGGAGCTATTTTCCGCGGGGTGAGCATGCCACTTAGTCGTTGGTTTGGAGCAGGTGCTTTGTTGTTGGTATCAAGTTTCCTTTTCTTAGCATTTGGGCTATTGATTTCACAAATTAAATCACAACAATTAATGACGATTGTCGGAGATATTTCTTTTATTGGTTTAGCCATTATCGGTGGTTCATGGATGCCGATTGAGAATTTCCCAGACTGGATGCAAAAGATTTCTAAAGTAACACCAGTTTATCATGTGAATCAATTGGTGACACAGTTTGCTCAAAAGGGGCAGGTAAACGGCAAGTCCTTGATTATCATACTCGGCTATGTCATAATGATAGCAGCATTAGCGCTTATGATTAAGAATAAAACTGAGGTTAAATGATGTTGAAAAGAATTAGGGGCATTCATCCGTTATTTTATATGCCATTAGCATTTCTAGCATTCCCCGTTTTAGGGGCATTCTTTTTTGATTACCCAACTTGGACACTTGGGATAACTTTTCTGTTTTTACTAAGCTATTTATTTCTCACACATTTTGAAGAAAATATCCTAACAAACCTTTGCTGGATTTTTATGCTACTTTATGTTGTTTATATGACAATTTATGTAGATGGTGGCATGATGTGGTTTACCTTTTATTTTAATAGTTTGCTAGTTTTTCGATTTCAAGATAATTACACTTCCTTTCGATTTCTCGCCTATGATTTAGCAATGCTGTTTATGATTATTTCTGGTGTCAGTTTGGCAGATGACTTATCGTCACAAGTAATGATTTTTTTGGTTCCTGTTGTTAATTATGGCATTTTAGTTTATTGGATGGATGATCGAAAAAATGAAATTCAACGAAAAGCAATCATGGAAAAGAATCGCACCATTAATCTTTTATTGGCTGAAAATGAGCGAAACCGTATTGGGCGTGATTTGCATGATACTTTGGGGCACGTTTTTGCGGCAATGACCTTAAAAACAGAATTAGCACTCAAGCAATTAGAAAAAGAAAAATATGACCTTGTCAAAAAAGAGTTGGAAGAATTGAGTCAAACCAGTCGTTCTTCCATGCATGATGTCAGAAACATTATCAATAATCTCAAATTCAGAACGGTGAGCGAAGAAATTGAGCATTTGAATGAGTTTTTTGCCATGACAGATATTGATTATCAGCTGCAAAATGATTTGAATGTGGAAGCCATGGCACCCTTGATGCAGTCGAGTATCGGTATGATTTTGCGTGAATTAAGCAATAACGTCATCAAGCACAGCCAAGCGCAAACTTGCCGTATTCACCTTTTTGAAAACCAAGAAAAATTAGTGATGACAATTACAGATGATGGAGTTGGTTTTGACGACTTAACAGGAAATGAATTAAAATCCATTCGTGACCGTTTGCTGTTGGTCAAGGGAGATGTGGAGATTTTATCCCAAGCTAAACCAACCATGATTCAAGTTAGTATCAGTTCAAAGGAGAATTAAGATGAAATTGTTAGTTGCCGAGGACCAATCCATGTTGCGAGACGCGCTGTGCCAATTGCTTCTTATGGAAGATGATGTCGATGAGATTTTGCAAGCAGGAGATGGCGCGCAAGCTATTGGCATATTGCAAGTGGAAAATGTTGATGTGGCTATCCTTGATGTGGAAATGCCGAAAAAATCTGGTCTGGATGTTTTGGAATGGATTCGAAAACACAAGGAAATGAAAGTGATTATTGTGACCACGTTTAAGCGCGTGGGCTATTTTGAACGAGCCGTTAAGGCAGGTGTTGACGCTTATGTCCTAAAAGATCGCTCAACATCAGAACTCATGACGACCATTCACACGGTGCTTGCAGGGAAAAAGGAATACTCACCAGAGCTCATGGAAACCATGATGACCCAAGATAACCCACTTAGCCAACAAGAAAAACGCATATTACAATTAATATCACTTGGCAAAACAAACCAAGAAATCGCTGATACCCTTTACCTCTCAAACGGAACTGTCCGAAATTACATCTCATCTATCCTTAACAAATTATCCGCCAACAACCGCGTAGAAGCCGCAAGAATCGCCGAAGAACACGGATGGGTGTAAGGGGAAATTTTTTTCTAGCTGAAAGCAACTGCTTGGCAATGTAATATTTGTTAATAAAAACGCATTCTTAAAAAAGTTGACACCGTGTGTACTTTTTGTTTCTGAGATGAGGTGTTAGAAAATTCATCTCAAATTATATATGTCTTTTTGACTATCTTTTTATATCCTCTTAAATGTCCGAAAAGCTTTATTTTATAGGATATACGGACATTTTTACTTGAACTGTCATCGGGAGAATGGAAATATCTCAATCAGGCTGAAAAAGAAGTCTGTCAGTTTTTAAGAACAGAGGAACGTCTAAATACAGAATTGAAGCGCTGACACTATGATAACTTCTTTGACAGCGAGAAAGAATGGTTGGAATATGAGTTAGAAAAGTTACGAGAATATATTACAGACGATATTAACGAGAAAAGTATTGTAGTGTCCGACCTTTACCCAATCAAAGAATTTATCCAACATTTGAAGTTTCAAAAACTGTTAGACTGCTATGATGATTTATACAGTATGGATATGTTTTGGGAAAGCATAGAAGGACATAAATATAGGACACCTTATCAAGTCGTGAAATGATGAATCCGAACTCGAAAGAGGATATGGAACTGTTATCGAAATTACCGTGGGTAACGGGTAAATTTGATGATAATGACGAGTAACCTTTTTCCTTTTGCATGGAAGATACAGCAAACAAAAAGCCCAGTAAAGAGTGCAAAGCACCACCAATGGTGGCAAGCTCTTGACAAGGCTTTTTCTTTTCTGTTATGGGTAATCAAGAGGAAGAAAAGAATAAAATCCGATTTGTGGTAAATCAGACAAAAGTAACACAAGTATCGTAATACGAACAGATGTTACATAAGGATAGCAATTGGGAGATTGTCAATTGAAATAATATCTTCTGCTTATCTTTTATGCCTACAACTATTTCTCCATTAGAAGCTGCTTCTATCCCATGTGCTGGAGATACTGCTTTAGTAGCTTTGATATAAAGGCAAACTTAAATCGGGCGAAAGAGTTTTAATAAGGGGAGCAGGCGGTGTTGGTTTTTTTGCTGTGCAAATTGCAAAATCTATAGGAGCTCATGTTACTGTACTGGGTTCAAAAACAGTAACAGAACAAATAAAAAACTATGGTGCAGATGAAGTGTTTGATTATCATAAAACTTCTTTAGAAGATTTAGGGAAATTTGATTTGATTTTTGATTCTGTGGGAACAAACCATAATATACTAAGAAAACATCTTACCCCAAATGGACGTTTACTTACAATCGCTTTTCAACCTCTTGAATTAGTAAAACTTATTTTTTCTGTACGTTTTGGGAAACATAGAATTCGTTTAGTTATCGCTTTTCCTAATCGTGAAAATCTTACACATCTTGCACGATTAGTAGATAACGGAGATATTGTTACCAACATTGATTCTGTTTATCCGATTGACGAAATTGTCAAGGCACATAAACGGGCTGAACAACGTGGTATATTAGGAAAAATTGTAGTAGATATAGCAGGACAAGGGAATTTGAAATCTAACAAAAAATAGCGTTATAAGATAAAAAGTAATATTACAGTATTTAAAGCTCGCACAAACAATATGTTTTGTGTGGGCTTTTTTCTTGCTATCTTTTCAGTATTTCCGTTTATATATTTCAGCATTGTCAGAAAGGTGGTCAGATTATGAGGACATCTTCTTTCGAGCACATCGTCAAATTACAGTTTAATTCCTTAATGCTGATTATCATTAAGAACAAATTAAAAAGCCGGTACAGACAGCTTGCAAGACGTTCTAAACGTGAAGTATTGTTTTGTGAAATAACCGAAACAAAACAAGTTGAACGTGGAATGAATGATACCTATTTTTATGATTGTGTATCATTTAAAGTCCTGCACTTTACGATTTATGTATCTGATGAAACACTCGGTACAGCTTTACATAGACTGTCAGAAAAACAGCATATGAAAATTATCTGGAATTTTAGTAATACCAGAGAATAAACTTCACTTGACAAAATGTTAAAATTGTTTAAAATGTACTTATACACCAAGTACATTTTGATTTGAGGTGAGAATATGGAAATTATTATCAGTAATAATGCTAACAAGCCCATATATGAACAGATAACATTCCAAATTAAAGCAATGATTATGAGTGAAGAACTGAAAGCAGGGGATAATCTTCCTTCCATGAGAGCTTTGGCAAAATCACTTCATGTGAGTGTTATCACAGTGCAAAAGGCTTATGAAGACTTACAGCGTGACGGTTTTATTGAAACCACAATAGGAAGGGGAAGTTTTGTATCTGCTCAAAATAAAGAATTTTATCAAGAAGAGCAGCAACGTATTGCAGAAGAACATTTACAAATTGCCGCAGAAATAGGGCGTACAAACAACATTTCACTTTCTAAACTACAAGAACTACTTACACTTTTTTATACGGAGGACGAATAATATGGATTATGCTTTAAAATTACAAAAAGTATGTAAGCAATATAATGGTTCAGACTTTGCTTTAGATAAAGTTACATTTGCCTTACCAGTTGGTACAGTTATGGGCTTTGTAGGGGAAAACGGTGCGGGGAAAACAACAACAATCGGCTGCATTCTGAATACGCTCAAAAAAGATAAGGGGTCGATAGAGATTTTCGGAAAAGAAATGCAAGATGATGATACACATATACGGGAAAAAATAGGTGTCGTGTATGATGGCGATAATTTTCCTGATTATCTGTCAGCAAAACAACTCTCAAATATTATGGCAGGTATTTATAAACAATGGGATATGGCCTTGTTTAATGAATATTTAGAAAAATTCTCTTTAAAAAGTAACCAAAAAATTTCAAAATATTCTAAGGGTATGACAATGAAACTGGCAATTGCTGTTGCATTATCCCACCACCCCGACTTGCTTATTCTTGACGAAGCAACGAGTGGATTAGACCCTGTAATGCGTGAAGAAATGCTAGACATTTTTTTGGACTTTGTAGAAAATGAAAAGCATTCAATACTTTTATCTTCTCACATTACCAGCGACTTAGAACGAATAGCTGATTATATTACTTTTATCCACAAGGGCAAGATTATTCTAACAGAGACAAAAGATAATCTGATTTATCGTTATGCAATTTTAAGATGTTCTGACAAGAATTTTTCATCTTTGGATAAGGAAGATATAGTGGCTTACCGTAGAAGAGATTATCAGATAGATGTTTTAGTTTCTGATATTGAAGAGGCCAGAAGAAAATATCCTAAAATTATTATTGACCATACAACGATTGATGAAATCATGTTGCTATTAGTAAAGGGGGGAAAGTGATGAAAGGACTTTTAAAAAATAATTTTATGGGATTAACGGAAAATATAAAAGTTTTATTTCCGCTTTTGATTATCTTAGGTAGTATTGTTTCAGTTACAGGTGATGCTTCTTTGTTAAGTATTTATTCTCTATCTGTTACCCCGATACTGTCAATATTAGCCGTGTTATGTTTAAGGAAAGAAACTTTATCGAAATGGTATAAATACAAGATTTCATTGCCAGTAAAACGGAATAAGATTGTTCAAAGTTACTATATTAGTCATTTGTCTTGGTGTATAGGAGGTATGGCAATCGTAACAGTCTTTATGCTTCTTACTGTTATTATTCACGGCAATCAATATTTTTATTATGGCTTTCGAGATGCGATTACACTTATTTTGGGCGGTGGTATTTTAGCACTTTTTGTCGGATCTATTTTTTATCCACTTTATTATTTTTTAGGCGTGGAAAAAATTGAAATTACAGCAATCATAAGTTTGGTTATTTCCGTTGCTATTATCGTTGGAATAAGCCTGCTCATAAATATATGGCTTCATGGAGATGTATCTGATACAACGTACTATATAAGTTTAATAGTGATTTTAATTATTACCTGTCTTAGTTTTGTATGTTCCTATTTATTATCAGCATTTCTTTATAAGAAAAAAGAGTTTTAGTTTTCCCATAAAGAACTAAGGTGATTGATAGAGCTCAAATTCTAACATTAAGTTAGACATAAAAAGCCATCTATGTTAGGATCAGAAAAACCACCACATTTGTCTGAAAGAAATGGCATAGATGACCTATCCTCATTTTACCGCAAATGAGTTTGTTATGGTGGTAGAATTGCTAGTGGTATGCTAGCTTTTCATACGTTCTCTCGTATTTGATAATATAAGTGACTTTACTAATGTAGAGGTATTTGGAAAAATTCAAGTTGAATCGAAATCAGTTAAAAGTTCTTGCAACTATTTTATTGTCTTTGATAATATTTATCTTCGTTTTGCTGGTTTGCCAAGTATTATTCATTTATTAACTCGATTTGTTGCTCTTTTACTTTGGCTGAGGGATTTTTTCGTACCTACTCTCGAAAAGAATATTACAAAAGGTTGTGGATAGCTTGATGTAGATTTGTGACTTATTTCACTGGCTTTATTGAAAGAAAAAGAGATTTCTGAAGTACCTTTTTGACCTTAGCGATGTCATTCAGCGTGATATGGCTGATTGATACAGCTAAGAAAGCCAAAGGAAATTAAAAGAATTTTGCTAAATGTGGTGGGCGGTAGCACTTGCTGTTGGGGGCAAGATAATAAGTGAAGATGGTTTACCCATTATTCCATTTGTTTTTATCACCAAAAGGCAAAACAAGCGGTGATCTATTTCTTTACGCTTTATGGTGGCTTGAGTTTAGTCATAAAATAAGGCTTTGAGTTGTTTTGTGTAAATTCGGACTGGATGAGATTTTTAGTGATTTCTTTTATGCACCTCTATAATGGAATGGTGAAAAAGGGCAATCAAGACTTTATCAAAAGTGTTTTTTCTATTTTTTTATTCTTTGCATTTATGGATTTTAGCTATGATAAGTGTTGTTATAAAGTGAAATTATTTTAGAGGAGGTTGAGGCAAAAATGCGCAGCCTCTTTGTTTATGTCACTCAAACCAATTATCGTGGAAGGCATCAATAAAAGATATTTTCTTTGGTCTGGAGAATAAAAAATAAGTTGTTTTGAAAAAACATGTTAGATGATATAATGATGATATGAATAAAGAAAGATTACATATTGTTTTAAACAAAGACATTATTGACCAGTTGAATCTTGCTAGTGGACAGGAGCTGGAAGCCGAGTTATACGCTGATAAATTAGTGTTGCAAAGGGAAGAAGAGCCTGAACGGCGTACCCTTTCGAGTTGGGTATTAATTATTGCGACTGTTTTGCTGAGCGTGATCTTTTTTGCCATTAGTTCTATGCAAAATAGGAACCAGATTTTATTGGTTGGCGATTACTCAATTATCACCTTTTTGATTGGCTTTGGTGGGGTGCTTGGAATGGCGATTTTCACCATTACCTTCATTCTCAACCGTCATCTGTTTCTGGGTGGGCTGAAAGCGCGTGTTTTCTGGCGCATGCTTCCTGTCATTATCCTGTCCTTTACGGTTATTTTGTTGCTAGCTTTACTAGGCTTTGGCTGGCTGCTGGAGCAAATTTTTACAGGAGCGTCTTTTGATAAACTAACAGCTACCTTGATTTTAGGTGTTTCGATTTATGCTGTAAGTGCGCTTTGGGGGCAAATAGCAGAGCAGATTAGAGCGAGTTGGTTGACGACAGTATTTACGGTTATTATGATTAGTGGTGTCTTTATCTCCATGGCAACCAATAGCTCATTGCAATGGTGGCACTTTAATCTTAGCTTTTTAGGAACAAAAGAAGCTAAAGACAGTTGGCAATTCAATTTGACCTTAATATTGTCGGCGCTGATTTTAGTTGCCTTAGTTGATTACCTATTTGTTGCTCTCGGTGAAAAATATGGCAGAAATTGGAAATTACGACTGATGCGCGTGATGCTAACTGTGCTAGGGGTTGATTTGGGTGCTGTTGGCTATTTTCCAAATAATGCCAGCTCACATCTTTTGCATACTCGTGTGGCTGGTTACTTGGTTTTTATTATCATTGCCTTGATTATCAGTGTCAAATGGCTTTTGCCAAATGTGACCCGAGATTTTCTGGTAATGTCTTATGTGATTGGCGGCATGTTGGTTGGGCTACAAGTAGCTTTTGAAGTTGTTCATTATTTGTCCTTAACAGCATTTGAAATGAGTGCTTTCTTGTTAGCATTTACGTGGTTGATTAGGCTCATCAATCATTTAGAACGCCTACTTGTCCCAGAAAAGAAAATCATGACTGTTACGCTTGAATCATTTTAATCTTTTTAACATTATCTCTAAGCTTTTAGTCTGAAAATACGGATGACTAGTGGCTTGGAGATATTTTTTCACATTAAAGCTCTTTTAGTGGCAAAAAACATGCATTTTAGTGAGAAATATTGTATTTTTCGGTAAAAATTCAGAAAATTCTTGATAATAAAAACGGTGGGTATAATGTTAATCAATCAGAAAGTAACAAGGAGTTGTTTACAGGGAGCTCGTGGTTGCTGTGAACGGGTAGCAGGTGGTTGTGAAATTGGGCTGATGGTATATTGTTGAAGATAAGAAATAGTTTTCAGGTGAGCACCCCTTATCGTGCAGCTCCTTGCTAGAGGAGATAGAGATGACGGAGTATGATTTTCCGTTAAATTGAGGTGGCACCGCGCTAATAGATTAGACGTCCTCACACAGAAAAAACTTCTGTGTGAGGTTTTTTGTTTAAAAATGGAGGAGAAGTAATGAGAGACTTAGCAGCAGTTCGTCAAGAAATAGATGAGATAGACGAGCACTTAATCACATGTTTAGCTAAACGACAGCGCTTAGTTGAAGAAGCAGGACTCTTAAAACCTAAAAATGACACTCAAGCGGTAAATGCACAAGAACGTGTTGAAGAAGTCATTAGAAATTGTTGCGAGCGTGCACGAGCAGCAAATTTATCTCCTCGCGTTGCAGAAGCTATCTGGCGAACGATGATTGGAGCGTTTATAGCGTTAGAGACAGAAGTAAATAGTCAGTCAAAAAAATAGAAAAGAGTTTTTTATGCGAAAAATTTTAACTGCTGATACTTTAACTCCTATTCTTGCTTATATGCGAGTTCAAGGTGAGCATAAGGTTATTCTTGAATCAATTCCACGAGAAAAAGAAAATGCGCGTTTTTCAATCGTGGCTTATAATCCCGTTTTTGAAATCAAATATGAAAATGGCGAGTTAACCGAAAATGGTCAATTCATTACTGGTGACCCACTTGATTATCTTAATCACGTAACGGTCAAAGGAGAAGCTACTGATCTGCCTTTTGGTGGCGGTGCGATTGGTTTTGTCGGTTATGACATGATTAGCCTTTATGAAAATATCGGAGACATTCCTGAAGATACTATTGGAACGCCAGATATGCATTTCTTTGTTTACGAGTCTTATTTGATTTTTGACCATAAGACAGAAAAAGTTTACGTGGTTGAAGATAATATTTACAGTCATCGTGACAATGATGCGACACGTCAAGCGCTTGGTAAGGTCGTTAAAGATTTGCAAACACAAGCGCCAAACTTTTTATAGATTATGTCTTGTGTTTCCATGATAATTGCTCCTTGTAAAATAATGTGAAATTTAAATTTTAATGAAACACTCTTAATATATATTGCAAATTTAACGTATTTTAACCTCCTTAGGTATAACAATCATAAGAATGATATATGCAATAATGATTTTTGGAAAAACAAAAACCGTTACAGTAAATAGTAATCTTACTATTTTAGCGTCTACATTAAAACACTTTGCTAAACCACCACAAACCCCCAAAAAATTTTCCCTTTTCTTATTCTACATAGTTTATTCATTAGCCGTTTTCCTTTGTCTATGGTTTAAATTTTTTAATAAGATAGCTGAGATACAACCACATAAAATCAATATTCCCAAACTACAAATATAATCCTGAATAGTTGTTTCGTAATACCCCGAAATACCAAATATTGCTGTGATAGGATAAAAAGTTTTCAGGGTATTCGACATACTCATAAATAATCCAGCAAATGAATAGATTTCTGCTAAAAGTAGAGCCAACCAATAACTTTTCTTTAGATATGGCACGATTGCAATAATAGGGGAAACGGCAAAAAATACACCAATGCCTTCTAATAAGTACATTTTTAAAAATTCACTAAACATTGCCATAGATAAATCAGAGAAATGCAAAATAGCTTCTGTTACAAATGTAATCATAAAAAGTAACAAATACACCAGCATACTAAATACCAATGCAACAATCATTTTTGCAGTTGTCAATTTTGTTTCATTTACTGGAATCAAACGTAAAGATTTTAATGTATCGTCTTGTTCCTCACGACAAATCATATAACTCCCCAAAAGAGCAATTACGGCTGGAAGAACGAACATAGTCGCCCAGACTTGTGTAATTGTCATATACCAGCCAGCCATAGCTGTTGTTAACTGTTCTTCAGATACTGTTGTCACCCCGCTTATCAAAACAGTTACAGCGATTAAGATTGTTGAAAAGATAGTAAACATAATAATATTGGAACGGCGGAGTTTTTGAAATTCTGCCCATAAAAGTATTCTCATTTTTCCACCTTACTTTCTCGTGCTTAATTTGATTTTAGCAAGTAAAGTAGAAGCAATTCCCCATACACAAATGCTTAAAAGTGCTAATGGCACATTATTTTGTGGAAGTGACAATCCTAAAATTGCTTCATTTCTTGCAATAATAACGCTGATACAAGATAGTGGGTGTAGACAAGAATTTATCGGTGTGATTAAAAATCCAGCAAATACATAAATCAATGTAATGCAAAGAGGGAAAATATATCCTTTTTGTGAAGAAGATATTGCTAAAATGGGTAGTATTGCAAATGATGTCAAAACAGCAATTTCCAGACACCTTTCCAACAAAAACAAAACACTGCTCCATTCAAATACTACATAGTTCGGAATGACACTAAACAGTACAGAAGCAAATGCTGTAATAAGCATAAAACAAACGGAATAAATCAATACAACGAAAAATTTACTGAAAAAATATCCCATTTTACTTACTGGCACAATCCAAAGTTGTTTTAGCATATCATACCTATTTTCATCATGCATAAGCATTGTGCTAAATAAGCCTAATATAAATGGCAGTATAATGAATAATGTACATCCAAATGCAGACCACTTATAAAATAGTCTAGGATCAATATTTGTCTGTCCCAAATAACCAAAATATAAAAATGCAAAGAATGGCATGACAAAAGCAGATAGTAACATCAACCAAATAAGTTTTTTACGACGCAACTTACAAAATTCAAGTTTAACCAGCTTAAGCAATACCCTCACCCCCTGTAATCTTTTTGAAATAATCTTCTAAGGTATCATTACAAAGTCCAGAACTGATAACTGTTATATCTTCCATAACAAGAGCTTTATTAACTTCTCCCATATTCAATGTCGTGTCATAAATTTGCACCGTCTGTTCATCTTGAACTGAATAATCTTTCACATGAAATTGACGTTCTAATATCAGTATTGTTTTTGGAATGTCCGAAACTTGCAACGAAATATATTTCCTATTTCGCTTTTCTAACTCACTCATACTGCTTTCTTCTAAGAGAACACCTTTATCAATAATTCCTATGTCATCTGCAAGTACTGCTATTTCAGAAAGAATATGAGAAGAAATTAAAATTGTTTTTCCGTGTTCTACACTGAGCTTCTTTATGAAATCTCGTACTTCTGCAATTCCAATAGGGTCAAGCCCATTTGTTGGCTCGTCCAAAATTAACAATTCAGGGTCATGTAATATCGCATTTGCAATACCTAAACGTTGTTTCATACCAAGAGAGTATTTTGCAAATGTCTTTTTGTCTTTATAGGGCAGACCTACAACTTCTAATGCGTGTTTAACAGCATTAGGCGAAGCTGTTCCTCGTAATTTAGCAAAGATTTCTAAATTTTCTGTTCCAGTCAAATTGGGATAAAACCCCGGTGTTTCTATAATTGCACCAATTCGGGAATATATCCTTTTCTCATTTCCGTCTATATTTTTTCCAAAAACTTCTACATTTCCAGAAGTAGTTGTTGTCAATCCTAATATCATTTTCATTATGGTTGTTTTCCCAGCTCCGTTACGTCCCAGCAAGCCATAAATCCTACCTTTCTTTACAGTAAGATTAACCTTATTTACTACGGTTTGTTTTCCGTACTTTTTGGTTAATTGCTTTGTCTTTATCACAGTATCACTCATACAAATTTCCTCACTTTCTATTTACTGTTCTATCTAAGTGGCAATTTATTAGAATTACCACTTACACCTAAATTATAGTATATGAACCTTGCCAAAACCTTGCCGTAACCTTGTTTTTATCTTGCTTTCACAAAAAGAAAGCTCTGCATTTTTACAGAGCTTTTGGAAATGATAGGATAAATTCTGTTCCATGATTTAGAATACTATTTGCAGTAATTGTCCCTTTATGTGCGTTGAAAAGTTCCTTTGTAATTGCCAATCCTAGACCATTTCCTTTGGTAGAGCGAGAATTATCGCATTGATACAACCTTTCAAATATATGTGGCAATTTATCAGAAGCAATTCCTTTTCCATTATCTGTTATAATAACTTTAATTCGTTGCTGATCTTTCAGAACTCGCAACATCATTTTGTTTCCCTCACTATGAACAATTATATTTTGTAAAAGATTGTTGATAATACGAGTGTATGCGTTTATATCAATTCGCACTTGATATTCTTCTTCTGGTATCTCAACCTTATATTCAAAATGACTATTTTCCAATATTAAAATCCAATCAGTCATAATATTACGAGTCAATTCATTCAAATCTAAAATTTCAAAATGAAAAATCTGCTCCCCAGAGTCTAATTTTACCCATTCAAATAAGTGTTCTACAAAATGTTTAAGATGTTGTGCCTTTTCAGACGCAACATGAATATATTCGTCTTTTTCTTTGCCGATTACAATGTGACTTTCAACAGCTTCTAAATAACCGACTAAAGAAGCAAGTGGAGTTTTTACATCATGTGAAAGGCTTGTCATTAGTCGTTTGTACGCTTGCTCCGATTGCTTTTGATGAATGAGCTGTGATTGATTATTGATTGCTATTTGATTTATATCATAACAAATCTGTTTAGTTATATCGTTTTCTTGTACTAGAATACGTCTGTTAAGGTTACCAGATTTTATGTCAACAAGCACTTCTTTGATAAAAGAAATTTGCTCGTTAATATGATAAAGTTTATAAACAAGACAAGCGATTATTACAAGTGCTAAAACAAAGGCAATAAGCAGATAAGTATTCATAATTAAGCCTCCTTGTTAAAGCGGTAGCCAACCCCTCGTATCGTCAAAATATAAAAGGGGTGTTCTGGGTCTGCTTCAATCTTTTTCCTTAATTTGCTGATGAAAGACATTATATTGTTATCATCAAAAGCATAGTCGTCTTTCCATACTTGTGTATAAATCTGCTTTTTTGTAAATATTCGTCCCTTGTTAGAAGCAAGAAATGTAAGTAAATCAAATTCCTTGCTTGTAAGTTCAACAGAAATATTATTAACTAAAACAGTACGATTCACTTTATCAATTTTCATGCCTTTTAAAGTTATACAATCTTCTTCTGCAAATGTAGGATTTAAAGTCGTGTAACGTCGAATAAGTGAATTGACACGAGCCATAAGTTCCTTAATACTAAAAGGCTTTGTCAAATAATCGTCTGCTCCTAGACGCAGTCCAAAAACCTTATCGTCCTCACCACTTTTTGCTGTGAGTATTAGAACGGGAATATTACTTGTTTCCCTAATTTTTTCTAAAACTTGAAACTCGTCTATATCAGGCATCATTACATCTAAAATAACAAGAGAAAATAAATTTTTATTTTCATCTATCAAACGTAAACCCTCTGTACCACCATTTGCCACCAAAGCTGACATTTCTTCTTGCTCTATACATTTTTTCATTAACGCACATAATTCTTTATCATCGTCTATAATCAAAACACTTCCCATGTTATAACTCCTCTTTGCATAGATTTTATCATAGCTTAATTTTCGTTAAAGTTTTTCAACATTAAACTTTTGTCCTTTTTGTAATTTTATAAATATATTTTTCTGGTGTAGGGCGTTTATTTCCAAAATACTTTTTGAAATTTGCCTACACTTCTGGGTCGGTACTATTCATAGCTTCATCAATCATCGCTTCAATATCAGATCGTACATCAGCCAATGAAACACCGCCAGCCTTTGCACCTGCTTTCAAGGCTTTTTTAATATCTCGTTTTTTAGTGCTAACATGGTATCACTCCTAAATTCAATCGTCTATTACTGTGAAAACTTCTTCAATCGTTACATGAAACGTCTTTGCAATATTCCAAGCCAATACGAGAGAGGGATTGTATCGTCCTTTTTCAAGATTACCAATCGTTTCTCGTCGAACACCGACTGCTTTTGCTAAGTCGTCTTGTTTCATATCATATCTTGCCCTAAATTCTTTAATTCTGTTCTTAATCATTGTCCACCTCAAAATGCGGTATATTTCCAACATTACGATAAAAATATACCGCGCAAAAGAAAATAAGTCAATAAATGAATGGTTTGATTAACCTACAATCTTCCAGTTACTATCCTTATGAAGTATCAATTCATATTGTGAAATCTGTTCTGCTTTTGTCAGGTTGTCTAAATATTTCACGGATACGTTCACTTTGATATTCTCGCTGCACCGGTTCCATCACATTTTCTCCCACATAATAGGCAAGTTCTTTCTCTGTTGCGGTTGGATATAACTTAAAGAACGTTTCTAAAAATGCGGTAGTGTCGCTAACTGTATCAGCGTCCACCTGACTGTCATTTTCTACTGCCTTGGGCTCATAGTCTGATGTTTCCATCATAGGCGCTAGGGTTGGATTTTGTACGATAATCATATCAAAATATCATACCTATGACTTTATATACAATGATGATAATGGGGGCAACTCCGTTGTATGAGTCATCAAAAATGACTTTACAAAGCTTAGATGATGAAAAATGGGTCTTAAAAATAACAAGTCTTATTAATGTTTCAAGTGTGTTGGTATTGCTAGTAATACAATTATTAGGTATTCAGACCTACTATACACTTTACTTTGTTTATGGGCTAAGCTTATTAATTCTTAGTTATAGTTTTATTAAGAGACGTCAGACTAGAGATAACTTGTAACTTAGGAGTTGGTTTTTTAGAATTTTTTAAGATTCTGTAATCCATATATTTTATACATTGTAACTTAAGTTTTGAGTAAAAAAACGAACAATCTTAGAATTCTAAGATTGTTCGTTTTTTATTTAATTTTATTTAGAACAAATCAATGATGAGTTTTAAATTGAGCAGTGTTAATACAATAGCGACGAGATAGCCGAGAATAGTGTTCCATTTGGCATTGACAAATTCTCCCATAAGTTTGCGGTTTGATGTGAAATAAACCAATGGAAAGATTGAAAATGGCAAAGCTACCGATAGAAAAACTTGTGAGTAAACAATGAGTTGGTCAAGGACGCTTTCGCGACTACCATAGAGCATAGCCACAATCATAACGGGAGCAAGAGCAGCCAAACGCGTCACCAAACGGATAATCCATTGTGGTAAATGGAGTTTCAAAAAGCCTTCCATGACAATTTGTCCAGTTAGTGTGCCTGTAATGGTTGAATTTTGCCCACTAGCAAGCAAAGCGATAGCAAATAAAGTTGATAGAGCAGCACTAGCAACACTACCTGCAATTTCAGAATTTTGAAGAGCGTCATACATTTGTGAAAATGCGTCGATTTCACTAGCATGTCCATAAAAGAGCGAAGCTCCTAGAATGAGCAATAGGGAATTAACCACAAAAGCAAGCGAGAGTTGAATATTGGAATCCCAAGTCATGAAACGCACAGCTTGTTTAATGGAATTTTGACTCTTATAATTAACTTTTCGAGTTTGTGAGATAGAAGAGTGGAGATAAAGATTATGTGGCATAACCGTCGCCCCAATAATCCCCAAAGCTAATGTCAATTTACTATTAACGCCACTTTGTTTTAAATCTAAAATCGACGCATTAGGGAGATAACCATGCAAAATTCCTGAAAGACTTGGCTTTGATAAGATGACCAAGTAAAGGAAAATAATCAAAATCGTTGCAATCAAGGTCGATACGATAGCCTCAATTTTACGGAATCCCAATTTCATCAAAGATAAGAGAATAAAGACATCTAAAATCGTGATGAAAATCGAGAATAACAAAGACCAACCAAAAAGTAAATGAAGAGCGATTCCAGAACCAATGACTTCAGCCAAATCTGTCGCCATTAATGCTAATTCAATCACAATAAAAAGTAAGTAACGGAGTTTCTTTGGCAAATGCGCAGCTGTTGCCTGAGCCAAATCCAATCTGGTCACGATACCTAATTTCCCGGCCATTTGCTGTAATTGCATCGCAATCAAAGATGAGACAAGGATAACAGACAAAAGCAGGTATTTATAAGTTGCTCCGCCGACAACGCTGGTAATCCAGTTACCAGGGTCCATATAGCCAACGGCCACCAGAGCTCCTGGTCCAATAAAAGCTCTAAGGGTACGCCAAAATGAGGCATTTTTTGGGACAGCAATACTTTGATTAACTTCACTGAGTGATTTTTGGTAATGTGTAGAAGTTTCCAAGGCACTACCTCTTTTCTAAATCTCTTATTAATGCCTATTATAGCAGAAAATTTTAAAAAATAAATCATGTTTAATTAAAAAATTAATCATGGTTAAAAATGAATGAAATCAGGTATCCTAAAAACAAAAATGGCACAAAGGGAATTCGTTTATTTGTCTGGAAAAAGTAGTAAATAATACCTGAAAGAGAGCCAAGTTCGATAATCCATAAAATGGTTTGAACGTCAAGAAGCAGACTCAAACTGGCAAGGTAGAAAAAATCACCGCTACCGATTTTCAAATCAATCAGCTCTGCCATTATCCCAAAAGCCAAAAGAATAATAGCTAGCGCATTAATCGGCGTGACAAAAAGCAAAAAAATACTTGGAAGGAGCCAAACCAACAGTGGAAACTCTTGACGTTTCAAGTCATAAAGACTAAGCGTTGTGCTAAAAAACAAGATAAAAACTTGGTCGAGTGAGAGAAGTGCGCAATAGTAAAGTACGACAATGACCCCAAAATAAAGTTCTAACAGTCCATACCAGAAAGGAATTTTGGTGTGGCAAAAACGACAACGTGAATGATTTATCAGTTGAGAAAAAATAGGAATCAAATCACGAATGGCAAGTTGTTTTCCACAAGAATCACAGTGACTGGCAGGAAAAATGATTGATTTTTCAGGAAATCGATCAACGATTAAACTGAGAAAAGAAGCAATAGAAGCCCCTAGAAAAAAGAATAATAAAATGTCCATACTAGTTTATTCGAAAAATAATTAAAAAAGTGAGCATATTATTTGCTCTTTATTTAGAATTATTCTAAAATAGGATTGTAACGTAAAGGATAAGAAATCCTAAAATGTCATTTGACGAGGAGGTTTACTATGACTCAAACAATCACTGAAAACATTTACGCATCTGTAACACATAATATTTCACAAAAATCAACTGCTAAAAATGCCAAAACAAAAGCCGTTCTTAACCAAGCGGTTGCTGATTTGTCAAAAGCTGCCTCAATTGTTCACCAAGTTCATTGGTACATGCGTGGAGCAGGCTTCTATTATCTGCATCCAAAAATGGACGAATTGATGGATGGTCTTAACGCTTCATTGGACGAAATGAGCGAACGTTTGATTACAATCGGTGGTGCTCCATATTCAACATTGAAAGAATTTGATGAAAATTCTAAGTTAGATGAAACAACTGGTTCATTTGACAAAACAATGGACGAACATTTGGCACGTTTGGTTGACGTTTATACTTATTTGTCAGCACTTTACCAAGTTGGGCTTGATGTTACTGACGAAGAAGGTGACGCACCTTCTAACGATATTTTCACAGCTGCCCAAGCAGACGCTGAAAAGACAATCTGGATGCTTCAAGCCGAACGCGGACAAGCACCAGGAATCAAATAATTTTCAAAATAGATAAAAAAACGTCCACTGGACGTTTTTTCACTCGCCTAGAAACAAGAAAGCAGGTCGCATGACCTGCTTTTAGTTTATGTTGAAAGTATATGAGAAACAGAGAAACCGATTGCATATTCTTATTGAAAATGCTTGCTTTTTTTGATAAAATGCTTCATATGAAAACATTATATGATGTGCAACAATTGTTGAAACGATTTGGTATTTATGTCTATATTGGTAAGCGTCTCTATGATATTGAAGTCATGAAACTAGAATTAGAAAAATTGTATGAAAATGGGTTGATTGACAAGACAGATTACCTGACGGCTGAATTGATTTTGCGACGTGAGCACCGTTTAGAAATGGAGAAAGAAAATAATGACTAAAAAACTTTTGGGGATTGACCTTGGTGGGACAACGATTAAATTCGGTATCCTAACACTTGAGGGAGAAGTACAAGAAAAATGGGCAATTGATACTAATATCCTTGAAGATGGTAAACACATTGTCCCTGATATTGTTGGATCAATCAAACACCGTTTGAATCTTTACGGTTTGACAAAAGATGATTTTGTAGGTATCGGTATGGGGTCTCCAGGTGCTGTTGACCGCGCTAAAAAAACAGTTACAGGTGCTTTCAACTTGAACTGGGCACACACTGAAGAAGTCGGTTCAGTTATCGAACGTGAACTTGGCATTCCATTTGCTATTGATAACGATGCAAATGTAGCTGCACTTGGTGAACGTTGGACAGGTGCTGGCGCAAACAATCCAGATGTTGTTTTTGTAACACTTGGAACTGGTGTTGGTGGCGGTGTTATCGCTGACGGTAACCTTATCCATGGTGTCGCTGGTGCTGGTGGAGAAATTGGTCACATGAATGTTGAGCCAGTTGATGGATTTGAATGTACTTGTGGTAACAAGGGTTGCCTAGAAACAGTTGCTTCAGCGACAGGTGTTGTGCGTGTGGCTCGTCATTTGGCTGAAGAATATGAAGGTGATTCAAGCATCAAAGCTGCCATTGATAATGGTGATGCGGTGACAAGTAAAGACATCTTTGTCGCTGCTGAAGCGGGTGACCATTTTGCCGATTCAGTTGTTGAAAAAGTTGGTTTCTATCTTGGTCAAGCAACAGCAAATATCGCAAACATCTTAAACCCAGACTCAGTTGTTATCGGTGGTGGTGTTTCAGCTGCAGGCGAATTCTTGCGTAGTCGCGTTGAAAAATATTTTGTCAGCTACGCTTTCCCACAAGTGCGCAAAACAACAAAAATCAAAATTGCCGAACTTGGAAATGATGCTGGTATCATTGGTGCAGCAAGTCTTGCAAGTCAATTTGTAGATTAAGGGGCGCAAAATGAACTGGATTATCGTTTTAGTTATTTTAGTTGCTATCGTTGCTTGGATGGCTTGGACTTATTTTAGTCTCCGCCGTGCAGCAAAATTTATTGATAATGCTGAGTTTGAAAGCATGATTCACACAAGTCAATTGATTGATGTGCGTGAGGCTGGTGCTTTCAAAACAAAACATATCATGGGAGCTCGTAATCTTCCAGCTAGTCAAATTCAACTCTCAATGTCTGCTATTCGTAAAGATAAACCTGTTCTTTTATACGATAGTAGTAGAAGTTCAGCACTTCCACGTGTTATTAGAACACTTAAAAAAGCAGGCTACACTAACCTTTATGTTCTTAAAGACGGCTTTGACTACTGGACAGGAAAAGTTAAAGAAAGTTAATCATTTACCAATATATGGAATTTGAAAAAGAAAATTTAAAGAGAAAAAACGATGAGAGTAAGGATGCCCTGAAATCGAAATACCTCAAAAATCAGATTTTTCAATTGGATTTGGAATTAAGTCAAGTAACAGACGAAGATGAGAAAAAGAGACTTGAAGCGTTACGCAATGTTTACATCGAAAAATTGCAAGAAAACAAGAAACGTCGTTTAATCAGGATCCTTTTAATCAGTCCATTGGTTTTCTTGACTCTGATTATTTTGTATCTCGTCACAGCTTTCAATCGAGAAACAACCGCCAATAATAAGGCGGAATGGTCGCCATCTACAACGGCTACGTCAACAAGTACATCTAGTTCTTCAAGTTCATCAAGCACGAGCGAGACCAAGACCTCTTCAACGATAAAACAAGGTGTCCCTGCGGAGCTTGTTGGAAATTGGAAAACAGCTGATTTTGACGGAGTTATTCTGACAATCAGTGAAGATGGCACAATGACTAAAAATCAGTCTAATTATATCGTTACAGAGCGTGTTTCTGGTTATGAAGAAGTGGCGCAAGGTGTTTATCGTTTTTATCCTGCTGATGGAAGTGATAGTGAAGCCATCGGGGCACTTATTTTTGGTGGTATCGGTGGTAGTTACCAAACAACACCAAAATTTGCTTCGGGAATTTATGCTAAAAATGGCTATATTTATCCACAATTCTGGACAACAACCTCTAGCAAATTCACTTATTCGCTAAACACTAATCTCAAATTAGTACCAACCGACCAAGCAGCTGTTACTGATACCATTGATACTAAAAATTTAACAACTGAGCAAGTGGAGTCTTGGGTTCTTGCCATTTATGCTTCGCAAAATCAATTATCTGATGAAGATAAAGATGATTATTTTGTAAATGTCAAAGCATATGATGACAATTTGGTTTATGCTAGTGTCCGAACAAACAGCGATTCAAAAATACGTTTAGCCTTATATCGTGTTAATGCAGACGGCTATCTTGAACAAGGAACACTTGAATCGACCAATTGGAGCGTTGTCAGTACTGCTTATGTCGAATAAGATGAGGCTAAAATATCTATAGTATATAAAAAGATGGGACATAGTTCCCATCTTTTTATATACTATAGAAGCTAAATCCGTGTCTGAAAACATTTACACTTGTTTTATCGCTGTTTTTTCATAGGATTTGTGGTATAATTCAAAAGTTAGAATAAATTTAAAAAATCGAGGAATCATGACTAAATTAAGAGAAGATATTCGTAACGTGGCGATTATCGCCCACGTTGACCACGGGAAAACAACCCTTGTTGATGAATTATTGAAACAATCACACACACTTGACGAACGTAAAGAATTGCAAGAACGTGCAATGGACTCAAACGATCTTGAAAAAGAACGTGGTATTACAATCCTTGCTAAAAATACTGCAGTTGCTTACAACGGTGTTCGTATCAATATCATGGACACACCAGGACACGCGGACTTCGGTGGAGAAGTTGAACGTATCATGAAAATGGTTGACGGTGTTGTGCTTGTTGTCGATGCTTACGAAGGAACTATGCCTCAAACACGTTTCGTGTTGAAAAAAGCTCTTGAACAAAACTTAACACCAATCGTTGTTGTTAACAAAATTGATAAACCATCAGCTCGCCCAGCAGAAGTCGTTGATGAAGTTCTTGAACTCTTCATCGAACTTGGTGCTGACGATGACCAATTAGAATTCCCAGTTGTTTATGCATCAGCTATCAACGGTACATCATCACTTTCAGATGACCCAGCTGACCAAGAACACACAATGGCTCCAGTCTTTGACACTATCATTGACCACATTCCAGCGCCAGTTGATAACTCAGAAGAACCACTTCAATTTCAAGTGTCACTTCTTGATTACAATGATTTCGTTGGACGTATCGGTATCGGACGTATTTTCCGCGGTATTGTTAAAGTTGGTGACCAAGTTACTCTTTCAAAACTTGACGGTACAACTAAAAACTTCCGTGTTACTAAACTGTTTGGTTTCTTCGGACTTGAACGTCGTGAAATCCAAGAAGCAAAAGCTGGTGATTTGATTGCTATCTCTGGTATGGAAGACATCTTTGTTGGTGAAACAATTACTCCAACAGATTGCGTTGAACCACTTCCAATTCTTCACATTGACGAACCAACACTTCAAATGACATTCTTGGCAAATAACTCACCATTTGCAGGTCGTGAAGGTAAATTCGTTACATCTCGTAAAGTTGAAGAACGCTTGCTTGCTGAATTACAAACTGACGTGTCACTTCGTGTTGAAGCAACTGATTCACCAGATAAATGGACTGTATCAGGTCGTGGTGAATTGCACTTGTCTATCCTTATCGAAACAATGCGTCGTGAAGGATATGAACTTCAAGTATCACGTCCAGAAGTTATTATCAAAGAGATTGACGGCGTGAAATGCGAACCATTCGAACGTGTTCAAATCGATACACCAGAAGAATATCAAGGTTCAGTTATCCAATCATTATCAGAACGTAAAGGTG
This sequence comes from Streptococcus pasteurianus, assembly GCF_004843545.1. Taxonomy (NCBI): domain Bacteria; kingdom Bacillati; phylum Bacillota; class Bacilli; order Lactobacillales; family Streptococcaceae; genus Streptococcus; species Streptococcus pasteurianus. The sequence continues at coordinate 520,418 of NZ_CP039457.1, forward strand.
AAATGCTTGATATGCAATCAACTGGTAATGGTCAAACACGTCTTGTATTCTTGGCACCAGCACGTGGACTTATCGGATACCCAACTGAATTCCTTTCAATGACTCACGGTTACGGTATCATGAACCACACATTCGACCAATACTTGCCAGTTATCAATGCAGAAATTGGTGGACGTCGTCGTGGTGCTCTTGTATCTATTGATACTGGTAAAGCAACAACATACTCAATCATGTCTGTTGAAGAACGCGGTACAATCTTCGTTAACCCAGGTACTGAAGTTTACGAAGGAATGATTATCGGTGAAAACTCACGTGAAAACGACTTGACAGTTAATATCACTAAAGCTAAACAAATGACTAACGTCCGTTCAGCTACGAAAGACCAAACTGCTGTTATCAAAACACCACGTATCTTGACGCTTGAAGAATCACTTGAATTCTTGAATGATGACGAATACATGGAAGTAACACCAGAATCAATCCGCTTGCGTAAACAAATCCTTGACAAAAACTTGCGCGCTAAAGCAGCTAAGAAGAAAAAATCTGCAGAGGAGTAAAACAGTCCAGAGGACTGTTTTAGGTCTGAGCCTAAAAATAAAAAAGCGAGGAAATCTGTTAGATTAAATCAAGTCTTCGCCTAAAAATAAGTAAGCGAAGAAGTTCAGAGGACTGTTTTAGGTCTGATCCTAAAAATAAAAAAGGCGAGGAAGCTGTTAGGTTAAATCAAAGTTTCGCTTAAAAATGAGAGAACAAAGCGACTGGTAAAAACAGCTTAAAACTGATAAATTGAGTTGTAAAGGAAAGGAGTTATGAATGTTTTATTTAATCGTTGCTATTTTGATTGTTTCGTATTATTTTTTCATGGCTCCAAAAACAATTCGCAGCACTTTAAATATGATTGGTATGGTGGGAGCAGTAGCTTTATTGCTCGTTTTGGCAGCTATGAGTTTTGTCAAAATTATGCAATCACCACCAGAAATCTTTCTTGGACTTGCTATGGTTGCATTAGGATTCTTCGCCATAAGAGATGTCTATCGCTTACCGTCTAAGAAAGATGAAAAAAAGCATTATAGCAAGAAAAGCTGAGGGATACTCAGCTTTTTTCGTATCTTGGTCAGCTTTGTGGTGGGAAATGTCGTAAAATATTGAAAAACACCTTAAATAAATGTAGAATATTATTATACTTGCAATGTTAGAATGGATGTATGATGAAAACAATTAAAACATTTGAAAATAAAAAAGTTTTGGTACTTGGTTTGGCAAAATCTGGTGAAGCCGCAGCACGACTTCTTGAAAAATTGGGCGCTATCGTTACTGTCAATGATGGTAAAACATTTGATGAAAATCCTGCTGCACAGTCACTGCTTGAAGAAGGAATCAAAGTTATCTGTGGTAGCCACCCGTTGGAACTTTTGGATGAAAATTTTGAATTAATGGTTAAAAACCCAGGTATTCGATACGATAATCCAATGGTAGCACGTGCTATCGAAAAAAATATTCCAGTTATCACAGAAGTTGAGCTAGCTTACATGATTTCAGATGCCCCAATCATTGGGATTACTGGTTCAAATGGTAAAACAACGACAACAACTATGATTGCTGAAACACTTAATAACGGTGGTAAATCTGGGCTTCTTTCAGGAAATATCGGTTTTCCTGCTTCAGAAGTTGCGCAAACAGCAACAGATAAAGACATTTTGGTTATGGAATTGTCTTCTTTCCAATTAATGGGAACAGATACTTTCCACCCACATATCGCTATTATTACTAACCTTATGCCAACTCACATTGACTATCATGGAACTTTTGAAGAGTATGTTGCAGCAAAATGGAACATTCAAAAGAATATGACTGCTGATGATTTCGTCGTGCTTAATTTCAATCAAGATTTGGCAAAAGAATTAGCACAAAAAACAGCTGCCCAAGTCGTTCCATTTTCTACAACTGAAAAAGTTGACGGTGCTTACTTAGACGGTGATACGTTGTATTTCAAAGGTGAAGCTATCATGAAAGCTTCAGAAATCGGTGTGCCAGGTAGCCATAATGTAGAAAATGCTTTGGCAACTATTGCCGCAGCAAAATTATCAGGAATCGCAAATGATGCTATCAAAGAAACCTTGACTCATTTTGGTGGCGTAAAACATCGTCTTCAAGCACTTGGTGAGATTAATGGTGTTAAATTCTACAACGATTCAAAATCAACTAATATTTTAGCAACTCAAAAAGCCCTTTCAGGCTTTGATAATTCAAAAGTGATTTTAATCGCTGGTGGTCTTGACCGTGGAAATGAATTTGACGAACTTGTTCCAGATATTACTGGGGTTAAATTAATAGTTATCCTTGGTGAATCAGCTCCGCGTGTCAAACGTGCAGCTGACAAAGCAAATGTTCCATATGTTGATGCCAAAGACGTTGCAGACGCTGCTCGCATTGCTTATGACAAAGCTGAAGCTGGTGATGTTGTTCTCTTAAGCCCTGCTAATGCTAGCTGGGATATGTATAAGAGCTTTGAAGTTCGTGGTGACGAATTTATTGCAACCTTTGAAGCAATTAAAGGAGAATAAACATGGCTAAGAAAATTGTCTTTACTGGCGGTGGAACCGTTGGTCATGTAACGTTGAATCTTATTCTTATCCCAAAATTTATCAAAGACGGTTGGGAAGTTCATTACATTGGTGACAAAAATGGCATTGAGCATGAACAAATCACCAAATCAGGTCTTGATGTGACTTTCCATTCCATTGCAACAGGAAAATTAAGACGTTATTTCTCATGGCAAAACATGCTTGATGTTTTCAAAGTATCATTTGGAATTCTACAATCGTTGGCAATCATTGCTAAAATTCGACCACAAGCCCTCTTTTCAAAAGGAGGATTTGTGTCAGTTCCACCAGTCATTGCTGCTAAGACGTTAGGCGTTCCTGTATTTGTTCATGAATCTGATTTGTCTATGGGCTTGGCAAATAAAATCGCCTATAAATTTGCGACAACAATGTACACAACTTTTGAACAAGCTGAAGGCTTAGCAAAAGCAAAACATGTTGGAGCGATTACAAAAGTCGGCAGTAAAGTTGACTATGATGACAGTAAAATTGAAGAGATAAAAAATCATTTTGACCCTAATTTGAAAACACTTTTGTTTATTGGTGGTTCTGCTGGGGCACGTGTTTTTAATGATTTCATTACTAATACTCCTGAATTAATCGAGCATTTCAATGTTATCAACATTTCAGGGGATAAACGTTTGAATGGTTTAAGTCAAAACCTCTATCGTGTTGACTACGTCACAGACCTTTATCAACCTTTGATGGATATGGCTGATGTGGTTGTGACGCGAGGTGGTTCAAATACTATCTTTGAATTGGTTGCAATGCACAAATTGCACTTGATTGTTCCTCTTGGAAAAGAAGCCAGTCGTGGTGACCAATTAGAAAATGCAGCTTATTTTGAGAAAAAAGGCTATGCTCGTCAGCTTGCTGAAGAAAAATTAACCTTTACTAATCTTGAAGAAAAATTAGCTCAACTTTTTGCTCATGAAGATAGTTATCAAACAGCAATGGCGACTTCAAACGAAATCAAATCACAGGATGAATTTTATCATCTCATCACGCAGGACATCTCTAAAACCGCAAAAGGAATGTAAATGACAAAAGAGAAAGAGCAAGATAAAAAAGAATCTAAAACTCAAAATGACGAAAAGCTTGCGCTGACAGAATGGCAAAAACGCAATATTGAATTTCTTAAGAAAAAAGAAGCTGAAGAAGCTGAGAAAAAGAAACGTCAAGAAAAATTACGTTTAGAACGCACGCCGCATGCTAAAAAAGAAGCTGACGATGAGGAAGAAAAAGACTCCCAGTCTGAAAAGAAAGCTGACAAAGCAACAACCAACGGTGATGCTGACGAACAAGAACTCGTTTTAAAAAAAGAGAAAAAACAAAAAGCAAAACAAGCTAAAAAAGCCAGAAAAGAAAAAAAGAAAAAAGAGCAAACGGAACTGACGCCTCTTCAAAAAGCAAGACGTCGTGCTTATCCTGTTCTTATTGTTGCTGGTGCAGTTTTGCTAATATCGCTCTTTTTGGTAACGCCTCTTAGCAAGCAAAAAACAGTCACAGTTTCGGGAACATCAACAACAACGTCTGATGCTGTTTTGACTGCGTCAGGCATAAAAAGCTCAGATTATTTCTTCTCGCTGATTTTTAACCATTCAGCGTATGAAAAAAGCATTTTGAAAAACGATAAAATGATCAAAGAAGCTAAAATCATTTATCATTTTCCGAATAAATTCACGATAAAAGTGAAAGAATATGATATTGTGGCTTATGCTCAGACGGATGATGGCTACCAACCAATTCTTGAAAACGGAACTCGCCTTGATGTTGTTGGAGCGTCTGAATTGCCTGATACTTTCCTGACTATCAATCTTTCTTCTGAAAGTGATATTCAAAAATTGATAAAAGCTTTTTCAAAATTGGATAAAGATTTAGTTAGTCAAATTCAAATTGTTAGCTCTGTGAATTCTTCGACGACAGCTGATTTACTTCTTTTGGAAATGCATGATGGCAATACCGTTCGTGTACCATTGTCAGAAATTGTTGAGAAATTACCTTACTACATGAAAATTAAGGGAAATCTGACAGAAACCAGCATTGTTGATATGGAAGTCGGTATTTATACAACGACAGAAACTATTGAGTCCGAAGCTGCCGCTGAAAAAGAAAGTTCTAGCTCAGAATCAAGTGGTGAAAATACAGATTCTAGTGATACCGAATCAACAACAGAATCTAGTGAGGAAACTCAGACAGAATCAAGTGATACAGAAGTATCAACAGAAACATTTGCAGTAGATGGTGCCAGCGATAATAATTCTACTACAGAGGAAAATCCGAATAATATAACGTCTGGTATGCAGGTTGATCAACAATAAAATTAAGTTTCTATAACAAAAAACGTAAAATGATAACATTTTACGTTTTTTTATGATATAATATTTTCTGAATAATTCTGATTTTATACAGATTTTAGAATAGTAAATGATTGGAAAGATAGTGAGGTCGAGTGAATGGCTAGAAATGGCTTTTTTACAGGTTTGGATATAGGAACAAGCTCGATTAAGGTTCTAGTAGCAGAATTTGTTTCTGGTGAAATGAACGTGATTGGTGTGAGTAATGTTCCCAGTACGGGAGTAAAAGATGGGATTATTATAGATATTGAGGCTGCTGCGGAAGCGATTAAAAAAGCGGTTGAGCAAGCAGAAGAAAAAGCGGGAATGACAATTGATAAGATTAATGTAGGTCTTCCAGCTAATTTGCTTCAGATCGAACCCACCCAAGGGATGATTCCAGTACCTAGTGAATCAAAAGAAATTAAAGATGAAGATGTTGATAGTGTTGTTAAATCAGCATTAACAAAAAGTATTACTCCAGAGCGTGAAGTAATCTCATTGATTCCTGAAGAATTTATCGTTGATGGTTTCCAAGGAATTCGTGATCCACGTGGCATGATGGGGATTCGCTTAGAAATGCGTGGTTTGATTTATACAGGACCAAGTACTATCTTACATAATCTTCGTAAAACAGTTGAACGTGCAGGTATTAGTGTTGAAAATATAATCATCACACCGCTTGCTATGGCAAAATCAGTTCTTAACGAAGGTGAACGCGAATTCGGTGCTACTGTGATTGATTTAGGTGGCGGTCAAACAACCGTTGCTTCTATGCGTGCACAAGAATTGCAATACACTAACATTTACCCAGAGGGTGGTGAATATATAACCAAAGATATTTCAAAAGTTTTGAAAACATCTATACAGATTGCTGAAGCCCTTAAGTTTAACTTTGGACAAGCTAACCTAGAGGAAGCAAGTTTATCAGAAACGGTCCAAGTTGATGTTGTTGGTAGTGATACACCTATCTCAGTTAGCGAGCGTTACTTGTCAGAAATTATTTCTGCGCGTGTACGCCACATTCTAGATCGTGTTAAACAAGATTTAGAACGTGGACGTTTGCTTGACTTACCAGGTGGTATTGTTCTTGTTGGTGGTGGCGCAATCATGCCAGGTGTGGTTGAAGTTGCTCAAGAAATTTTTGGAACAACCGTTAAACTACATGTCCCAAATCAAGTTGGTATCCGTAATCCAATGTTTGCTAACGTCATCAGTCTTGTTGAATATGTTGGGACAATGAGTGAAGTGGATGTGATCGCGCAACGAGCAGTTTCTGGTGAAGAACTTCTTCGACGCAAACCAGTTGATTTTGAACCACAGCCGCAAGTACGACCTCGAGTGGTCTATAATAATGATTTAGTTGTGCCGGCAAATGATAACCTAGTATCGCAACCTACTCAGGTTCCACCAGTTCAAAAACAAGAAGAATCAAGACCAAAACTTGGTGAGCGTGTTCGTGGTATTTTTGGAAGTATGTTTGACTAAACAATAAGTGAGGAATAAAAATGGCATTTTCATTTGACACAGCATCAGTACAAGGTGCAGTTATTAAAGTTATTGGTGTCGGTGGTGGCGGAGGTAACGCTATTAACCGTATGATTGATGAGGGTGTTGCTGGTGTTGAATTTATCGCAGCAAACACTGATATCCAAGCATTGAGCTCTTCAAAAGCTGAAACTGTTATTCAGTTAGGCCCTAAATTGACTCGTGGACTTGGTGCTGGAGGACAGCCTGAAGTAGGTCGTAAGGCTGCGGAAGAAAGTGAAGAGGTTTTGACAGAAGCTCTTACAGGGGCTGATATGGTCTTTATCACTGCTGGTATGGGCGGTGGTTCTGGTACAGGTGCTGCACCAGTTATCGCACGTATTGCTAAAAGCCTAGGCGCTCTTACTGTTGCTGTTGTAACACGTCCATTTGGTTTCGAAGGAAACAAGCGTGGTAACTTTGCAGCAGAAGGAATTGCAGAACTTCGTGAACAAGTAGATACATTGCTTATCATTTCAAATAATAACCTTCTTGAAATCGTTGATAAGAAAACACCTCTTCTTGAAGCACTTAGCGAAGCTGATAATGTCCTTCGTCAAGGTGTCCAAGGTATCACTGATTTGATTACAAGCCCTGGTCTTATCAACCTTGACTTTGCCGATGTTAAAACAGTTATGGCGAACAAAGGTAACGCCCTTATGGGGATTGGTATTGGTTCCGGTGAAGAACGTATTACAGAAGCTGCTCGTAAAGCAATCTTTTCACCACTTCTTGAAACTACAATTGATGGTGCGCAAGATGTAATCGTTAACGTTACTGGTGGTCTTGATATGACTCTTACAGAAGCAGAAGAAGCTTCTGAAATCATTAGTCAAGCAGCAGGTAAAGGTGTTAATATCTGGCTTGGTACGTCTATTGATGATACGATGAAAGATGAAATCCGCGTAACAGTTGTTGCAACAGGTGTTCGTCAAGACCGTGCTGAGCAAGCAGCAGGATTCCAACAACCAACTCGTTCATTTACTCAAGCTAATGCACAACAAGCAGCAGGTGCTCAATACGCTTCAGAGCGTACACAACAACCAAATCAAACAACATTTGAACGTCGTTCAAGTTTTGACTATGATATGGGTGAAAGCCATGCTATGCCAACTTCGCAACAGCCAGCGGCTAATCAATCTCAACAAAAAGAAAATTCATTTGGTAACTGGGATCTTCGCCGTGATAACATTGCACGTCCAACAGAAGGTGAATTAGATAGTAAATTGACAATGTCAACATTTACAGCCAATGATGATGCGGATGATGAACTAGAAACACCACCATTCTTTAAAAATCGTTAATGACAGATTTTAAAAAAAATAAAGACCTTGTTTTTGAACAAGTTGCGCAGGCTACGCAACAAGCCAATCGTTCTAAAGAAAGTGTCAATATTATTGCCGTGACGAAGTATGTTGATAGTGGTGTTGCTGCTCGTCTTATTGACACAGGTATTGAACATATTGGTGAAAATAGAGTCGATATGTTTCTTGATAAATATGAAGCCTTAAAAGATAGAAAGTTGACTTGGCATTTAATTGGAAGTTTGCAACGTCGAAAAGTTAAAAATGTGATTAACTTTGTTGATTATTTCCATGCTTTGGATTCTATCAAACTTGCTTCAGAGATTCAGAAACGAGCAGAGCATACTATCAAATGTTTCTTACAGGTTAATATTTCAGAGGAAGAGAGCAAACACGGTTTTAAAGTTTCGGAAATTGACGAAGCTTTAACCGCAATCTCTGAATTTGATAAAGTGGAAATCGTGGGCTTGATGACAATGGCTCCGAAAGAAGCTTCTGAAAGTGAGATTGAAGAAATTTTTGGAAAAGCAAACCAACTTAGACAAGAGTTACAAGCTCGCCAATTACCTCATATGCCTTTTACGGAATTAAGTATGGGGATGAGTGGTGATTACAAAATTGCGATTCGCAATGGAGCGACTTTTGTCAGAATTGGAACATCATTCTTTAAATAACGGGAGAACAAAAGATGGCATTTAAAGATAAATTTGACAAACTAATTTCTTATTTCGACACTGATGAGGTAAGTGATGTTGAAGAAACTGTTGAAGAAGAGGCTCAGCGCCCACATGTTCAACAGCAAGCAGAAGCAGTACCACAACAAGCCCAAAGACGTGCTGAACCAGTTCAAAATGTTAGAACTCAGCAAATTCAAGGTGGTGGAGCAGCTCGTCAACGTCCACAACAGCCTCAACAAAGACGAGCAGTTGAAGAAAATCAACCTGTTCGTTCAATAAATCAACGTCGTGAAGAACAAATGCAAGTACGTGCTAATCAAGCGACAACGACAATTGCTTTGAAATTTCCTCGTAAATATGAGGATGCTCAAGAAATTGTTGACCTTTTGATTGTTAACGAATGTGTATTAATTGATTTCCAGTACATGCTTGATGCACAAGCACGCCGTTGCCTTGACTTTATTGATGGTGCAAGTAAAGTTCTTTATGGAAGTCTTCAAAAAGTTGGTAGTTCAATGTACTTATTGACACCTTCTAACGTTATTGTTAATGTTGAAGAACTTGCTGTTCCAAATAACGGTCAAGACATCGGTTTTGACTTTGACATGAAGAGACGCTAATATATGATTTTTGTATTAATTGTACTATTAAGACTAATTCAGTTTTACTCTTATCTGTTATTTGCGTATGCTTTGCTTTCATGGTTCCCAGGAGCTTACAACACTTGGTTTGGAAGAGCCATGGGGCAACTGGTTGAACCAGTTATTAGACCTTTTCGTCGTTTTAATCTTCAATTCATGGGATTAGACTTTACAATTTTGGCCGTAGTAATTGCGCTAAACGTTTTAAGTCGTATTCTTATCATGATTTTTGCGTAATATGGCGATGCAAAAGGATTTATATCAGCATTTTCGACCAGGTGAGTATGATTTTATTGAAAAGATTGATGACCTTGCTCGTCGTGTCGAAGCAACTTATGCATATGCTTTAACAGATTTTCTAAATCCTCGCCAAGTTGATATCGCAAGAAGCGTTATTGGCAATCGAGGATTGCACTATTTTGTTTCGAGTGATTATTATCCAGCTGAATACGCTCGACTTATTGTGGCACCTGACTATTATGAGTTTAATCCTGAGGATTTTGAATTAACTTTGCTTGAGGTGAATTACAATTCAAAATTTAATCAGCTGACACATTCTCAGATTATGGGAACTTTACTTCATAAGCTTGGGATTAAACGAACAGTTATCGGAGATATTTTAGTTGAATCCGGTTATGCGCAGCTTTTGGTAACGCAAAATATGGCTGATTACTTTAGAGCTGATGTGACTAAAATTGCTAAGGCTAGCGTTTCACTAAAAGAAATTCCTCTGGAACAGTTAATTGCAGGTGAGAAAGATAGTCGACAACTGGACATCATAGTTTCTAGTATGCGCATGGATAAAGTTCTTGCAACAGTTTTGAAGCTTTCAAGAAGTCAAGCAGTGCAGTTGATAGAAACTGATAAAGTAAAACTTAACTATCAAATAGTTGATAGAGCCTCAGAAATGCTTCAAGTTGGAGATTTGATTAGTGTTAGAGGATTTGGTCGCTTTTCTATTTTAAGTGAAAATGGTCTCACTAAAAATGGAAAATGTAAATTGACCGTAGATAAGATGATACATAAATAAGGAGAAATCAATGGCACTTACAGCACTTGATATTAAAGATAAAACATTTAAATTAAAATTTCGTGGTTACGACGAAGAAGAAGTTAATGAATTTCTTGATATTGTTGTAGATGATTATGAAGACTTGGTTCGTCGTAATCATGAACAAGAAAACAGAATCAAAGATTTAGAAGATAAATTAGCTTACTTCGATGAAATGAAAGAATCATTGAGTCAATCTGTTATCCTTGCACAAGAAACAGCTGAAAAAGTTAAAACATCTGCTAACGATGAAGCTGCTAACCTTGTTAGCAAAGCTAACTATGATGCACAACATCTTATTGATGAGGCTAAATCAAAAGCTAATCAAATTTTACGTGATGCAACTGACGAAGCTAAACGTGTTGCTGTAGAAACAGAAGATTTGAAACGTCAAACACGTGTTTTCCATCAACGTTTGGTAGCGGCTATCGAAGGACAGCTTGGTTTAACAAATTCACCAGAATGGACAGAATTGTTGCAGCCAACAGCTGTTTACCTTCAAAACTCAGATGCTGCTTTCCGTGAAGTTGTTGAAAAAGTTTTGGAAGAAGAAGTTCCAGAAACTGATGATGAATTGTCAATGGATGCAACACGTCAATTTACACCAGAAGAAATGAAAGAATTGCAACGCCGTGTTGAAGCAGGAAACAAACACCTTGAAGAAACACAAAAAATTGCTATTGTAGATGACAGCGAAGCAGATTCTGAAATCAATCTTAACGAAACACAAACATTTAAATTAAATATCGAAGAATAAGAAAAACACGGTTGATAGTCAATATTTACAGCGAGCAGGCGATGGTGTGAGACCTGCAATCACTTGGGTATCAATTATCCTTTTCTAACATTTTTACCTGAATCAAGTAGGGTAAAAGGGCAAACTCACCTTACGAGTTAAAGAGGGAAATTTAGATTTTAAAGACTAAATTTCTAAACTAAGGTGGTACCACGAGCTTTCGTCCTTTTTGAGACGAAGGCTTTTTTGTTTAACCATTTATATGTTAGGTCATTTTCTGTTATTGGCAATGTCAATGATAGTTAAATATTATTATTTATAAGGAGTAGTCATGAAACTAAAAGATACGCTTAATCTTGGGAAAACTGCGTTCCCAATGCGTGCTGGACTCCCAAACAAAGAGCCAAATTGGCAAAAAGAATGGGAAGAAGCAGATATCTATGCTAAACGTCAACAATTAAATGAAGGCAAACCTTCTTTCAATCTCCACGATGGACCTCCGTACGCTAACGGAAACATTCACGTTGGTCATGCTATGAATAAAATTTCGAAAGACATTATTGTACGTTCAAAATCAATGTCTGGTTTCCGTGCCCCTTATATTCCTGGTTGGGACACACACGGACTTCCAATTGAACAAGTGTTGGCTAAAAAAGGTGTGAAACGTAAAGAAATTCCTTTGACTGAATACCTTGAAATGTGTCGTGAATACGCACTTAGCCAAGTTGATAAACAACGTGAAGATTTCAAACGTCTTGGGGTATCTGCTGATTGGGAAAATCCATACATCACATTAATTCCTGAATATGAAGCTGCTCAAATTCGTGTCTTTGGTGCAATGGCTGATAAAGGTTACATCTACCGTGGTGCAAAACCTGTTTACTGGTCATGGTCATCTGAATCAGCACTTGCTGAAGCAGAAATTGAATATCATGATATTGATTCAACATCACTTTACTATGCTAATAAAGTTAAAGATGGTAAAGGTGTGCTTGATACTGATACTTATATTGTTGTTTGGACAACAACACCATTTACAGTAACAGCTTCACGTGGTTTGACTGTTGGTCCTGATATGGATTACGTTGTTGTGAAACCAGCTAATGATGACCGTAAATTCGTTGTTGCAGAAGGACTTTTGGATAGCTTAGCTGAAAAATTTGGTTGGGAATCATTTGAAGTCCTCGCTAAACATAAAGGTACTGAACTCGAATACATCGTTACAGAACATCCATGGGATACAGAAGTAGATGAACTTGTTATCTTAGGTGACCACGTTACACTTGATTCAGGTACAGGTGTTGTCCATACTGCCCCTGGTTTTGGTGAAGATGACTACAATGTTGGTGTTAAATACAATCTTGAAGTTGCTGTTACTGTTGACGAACGTGGTATCATGATGGAAAATGCTGGTCCAGATTTCCAAGGTCAATTCTATGATAAAGTTGTTCCAACTGTTACTGAAAAACTTGGTGACCTTTTGCTTGCTAGTGAAGTCATCACTCACTCATATCCATTTGACTGGCGCACTAAGAAACCAATTATCTGGCGTGCTGTACCACAATGGTTTGCATCAGTTTCTAAATTCCGTCAAGACATTCTTGATGAAATTGATCGCACAACATTCTATCCAGAATGGGGTCGTACACGTCTTTACAACATGATTCGTGACCGTGGTGACTGGGTTATCTCACGCCAACGTGCATGGGGTGTGCCACTTCCAATCTTCTACGCTGAAGATGGTACAGCTATCATGACGAAAGAAGTAACTGACCATGTTGCTGATTTATTTGCTGAATATGGTTCAATCGTTTGGTGGCAACGTGAAGCTAAAGACCTTCTTCCAGAAGGATTCACTCATCCAGGTTCACCAAATGGTGAATTCACTAAAGAAACTGATATCATGGATGTATGGTTTGACTCAGGTTCTTCATGGAATGGTGTTATGAATGCTCGCGAAGGTTTAGAATATCCAGCTGACCTTTATCTTGAAGGTTCTGACCAATACCGTGGTTGGTTCAACTCATCATTAATCACTTCAGTTGCTGTTAACGGACATGCTCCTTATAAAGCTGTGCTTTCTCAAGGTTTCGTCCTTGATGGTAAAGGTGAAAAAATGTCTAAATCACTCGGAAATACAATCCTTCCAAGTGATGTTGAAAAACAATTCGGTGCTGAAATTTTACGTCTTTGGGTAACTAGTGTTGATTCTAGCAACGATGTTCGTATATCAATGGATATTTTGAAACAAACATCAGAAACTTACCGTAAAATCCGTAACACACTTCGTTTCTTGATTGCCAATACAGCAGATTTCAATCCAAATACAGATGCAGTTGCTTACGAAAACTTGCGTGCAGTTGATAAATACATGACTGTTAAATTCAACCAATTGGTAGCAACAATCCGCAAAGCTTACGAAGCCTATGACTTCATGGCGATTTACAAAGCTGTCGTGAACTTCATCACAGTTGATTTATCAGCATTCTATCTTGATTTTGCTAAAGACGTTGTTTACATTGAAGCAGCAGATAACCTTGCTCGCCGTCAAATGCAAACAGTCTTCTACGATATTTTGGTTAAAATCACTAAATTATTGACACCAATTCTTCCTCACACAGCTGAAGAAATTTGGTCATACCTTGAATTCGAACCAGAAGAATTTGTTCAATTGTCTGAATTACCAGATGCTGAAGTCTTTGCAGGGCAAGAGAATATTCTTGAAGAATGGGATGCCTTCATGACACTTCGTAACCAAGCTCAAAAAGCTTTGGAAGAAGCTCGTAATGCTAAAATCATTGGTAAATCATTGGAAGCTCATTTGACAATTTATGCTAGCGAAGAAGTGAAGACTCTTCTTACAGCACTTGATAGTAACGTTGCTCAATTGTTGATTGTATCTCAATTAACTGTTACTGATGAATCTGCACCTGCTGACGCAGTAGCTTTTGATGATGTTGCGTTCACAGTTGCTCATGCTGAAGGACAAGTTTGTGACCGTTGCCGTCGTGTTGACCCAACAGTTAAAGAACGTTCATACGGTGTTACCATTTGTGACCACTGTGATGAAATCGTTGAAGCAAACTTCCCAGAAGTAGTAGCAGAAGGATTTGAAGTTAAAGCAAAATAACATAACACTGCTTAACAAATACAAAAACGGCTCTTTGTCAACTGTAGTGGGTGACAAAGTTAAGCTCTAGCGAGAACAAGTGTTGTTCTCGCTTTTTTTGCTGTTCAAAGCGAGGTAAATGCGCTTTTTTTAAGTTGTCAAAGTTCCTATAACCAAAAGCGTTGTATTTAATATTTTTGATGAGTTTGTTGGTTGCTTTAAGTTTGGTGTTGGTAATGTATTCCTTATAGTGAATAAAAGTTGTTAGTGCTGTTTTTAAAGAGTGATTGAGTTGAGGTAAAGCTTCCTAAATTAATCCAAAGAATTGTTCGGTATTCTTTTCTTGTAAGTGAAAAAGGAGTAATTGATAAAGGTTGTAGTAGTGTTTAAGTTGCGGCACATGTTTAAAAATCTTTTCTAAACATCCTTTAAGCGTTAACGTTTCTCTGAAAGTCTTTGAGTAAAAAGTATGAGGCGATAATTTTCGACTATCCTTTTGAATGAGCTTCCAGTAATATTTTAGGACACGGTATTCAAGAGATTTCTTCTCAAATTGTTTCATTATTTGGATACGTGTCTGTTTTAGCGCTCTGTTTATGTGCTGAACAATATGAAAACTTTTAGACCGAGAGTAAAATTGGAGAGTGAAGGTGTTTAAGTAAAGGACTGTAGTTACCAGACATGTCCATCGTAGCGACTTTCACCCTTTCCCGAGCCTCTTTTGAGTATTTAAAAAAGTAATTACGAATGATTGCTTGTCGTCTGTTATCAAGATATGATTCTTTCTATTTATTGTTTCATCGCTTTAAATTTGAAGTCATATGGGACTTTTTGTATACTAAAGCAAATAAAAAATCAGGTTGTGGAGACCTGATTAGTGAGCTGTTGGGAATGAAATTTCAATTAGATTTGCTGTGTGCAAGGTTTTTAATTGGTCTAGTTGAACGATTGATTTATCGATTTTACGTTTGAGGAAAAATTCACGAATAGCTTCAATTTCACTATCTTTAATAGCGCGATATTTGTTTGAGATCAATAGCTCGTAGTGTTTTGGCGCTTGTGTGAAAATAACATCAGTATTTCCTGCAGAATAGGTCTCGACGAGCTTTGTATCCGTATTTCGCAACTGATTACGAACCAGCTCAGAATGACTACTTGTTGTGTTGATTAACCTCATATATCTCCTCCTGTGTGATTTTCTACTCCTATTATAACACTATTTTGAGTGAAAAAGTAGAATAAGAGATATTAGTGATGATTTTTTTTCCAAGCTTCAACCCCCCACTTGTGGCTACCACGTTTTAATTTGTCGATAGCTTCATCAATTGAAAACCAAGAGAGGTTGTTGAAGTCTTCCAAAGGATTATCAATTTCTTCAAAATGTGTCACTTCGTAGATATAAGCGGGATTATAAAAATAGGTATCACGGTGGCGAGAGTAAAAATACTCATCTGCCTGTCCATAGTAATAACCTAGCTCAGCCGAAAAGCCCAATTCTTCAATGAGTTCACGTTTTAAAGCTGAAAAATGGTCTTCACCAGCTTCGATTTCTCCACCAGGAAGAAACCAAGAACCATTAGGTGCTTGAACTAGGATAATCTGGTTTTTATCAGCATTTGGAATAATGGCATAAACACCATAGCGTGCTTTGTAATCAACAGTTGTAAGTTTTTCACCGAAAGTTGGATTTGTCATGATATTCTCCTATGAAAAATATGATAGAAATAGTGGAGACCAAAATAATTAGTACGAGTGTCTGTTGGTGACATTATACTAAAAAAATGAACTTTTTTCTATAAAATTATCGGAATATTTTGATTTTTTTATGACAATTTGCCGTTATAAAAACAGCAGAGCAGAGAATGTTGTGGAAATCTGGAATATCATCAAGTCTTGTTGATGAGCTGTCACTAGTAAAGTCATTTGAAGCAAAGAAAGAAATAGTTTGGAACTATTGTCGTCCCAAACTATTTAGAGTTTCATTATTCTGATTCTGCTGAAACGGTTGTTTCTTCTTTTTCAATTTTTTTAGCAGATTTGATGATAATTTTACCATTACTTGTCATAACAGCTTTCAAATCTTTTTCGCTTGGGTTTTCAAGATAGAAGTCTGTAATGGCATCTTCAATGTGATCTTGGATAGTACGACGTAATGGACGAGCACCCATTTTAGGATCGTAGCCAAGGTCAACTAATTTTTCTTTTACTTTATCAGAAACTTCGAGGTGAATATCGTTAGTTGCTAGGCGTTTATTGACATCGTCAAGCATAAGGTTAACAATTTGGAGAAGATTGTCTTTGCTAAGAGCCTTAAATTCGATAATACCGTCGAAACGGTTCATGAATTCAGGACTGAAGTAGTTGCTAAGTTCACCAAGAACAGAATTTGTACGTCCTTCACGAGTAGCACCGAAACCAACTGAAGCTTCTGTTTTACCAGTACCAGCATTAGAAGTCATGATAATAATAGTATCTTTGAAGCTTACTGTACGACCTTGACCGTCAGTCAAACGACCGTCATCAAGAACTTGCAAGAACATATGCATAACATCAGGATGCGCTTTTTCAACTTCGTCAAGAAGGATGAGTGAGTATGGATTACGGCGAACTTTTTCTGTCAATTGACCAGCTTCTTCGTAACCAACGTATCCTGGAGGCGCTCCGACAAGTTTAGCGACCGCATGTTTTTCCATGTATTCAGACATATCGAAACGAATCATACTGTCAGCTGAGCCGAAAAGTTCAATCGCTAATTGTTTAGAAAGTTCTGTTTTACCAACACCAGTTGGTCCAACAAAGAGGAACGAACCGATTGGACGATTTGGGGTACCAAGACCGACACGATTACGGCGAATAGCTTTGGCAATCTTGTCAACGGCATCATCTTGACCAATGACGTGTGTTTTCAAATCATCAGCAAGATTAATTAATTGTGATTGTTCCTTTTCTTTCAAATCACCAACAGGAATGTTAGTTTTTTCTTCAACGATAGCTTCGATAGTCTTTTCAGTAATGACTGGGATATCGTCTTCGTTGATTGTTTGTTGTTGCATTTCCTTGTATTTAGCGATTTGGTCACGGAAATAAGCTGCGCGTTCATAATCTTCTTCGCGAGTAGCTTGTGTTTTTAGGTTTTCAGCTTCCACTAAACGCTTGTCGATTTCTTGTGGGTCAACAAAGTTAAGGGTTAAATTCATTTTAGAACCAGCTTCGTCTAGCAAATCAATGGCTTTATCTGGGAGGAAGCGATCCTGAATGTAACGGTTAGAAAGATTTGCGGCAGCTTCAATTGCATCATCGCTGTATTTGACATGATGATAATCTTCGTATTTCTTTTGAATACCACGAAGAATCGTAATCGTTTCTTCCACGCTTGGTTCATCAACTTTGACAGGTTGCATACGGCGTTCAAGTGCTGCATCTTTTTCAATAATGCGGTATTCATTGAGTGTCGTAGCACCAACTAATTGAAGTTCACCACGAGCAAGTGCTGGTTTTAAAATATTACCAGCGTCCATGTTGCCGTCGCCTGCAGAACCAGCACCGACAATTTCGTGAATTTCGTCAATGAAGAGAATAACGTCCTTGCGTTCACGGATTTCTTCCATGAGTTTTTGCATACGTTCTTCAAATTGACCACGAATACCTGTTCCTTGCACAAGGCTAACGACATCAAGACGAATAACCTGTTTATTTTGAAGTTTTTGTGGAACGTTACCATCTACGATTTTTTGAGCTAATCCTTCAACAACGGCTGTTTTACCAACCCCTGGTTCACCAATAAGAACAGGATTATTTTTGGTACGACGGTTAAGAATTTCAATCACACGAATGATTTCGGCATCACGTCCAATGACAGGGTCGATGTCACCGCGACGAGCAATATCAGTAACGTTGATACCAAATTCTTCTAGCAAACCTTTTTGTTGTTGCTGTTGGCTAGCTGCGCCGTTTGGACGATAATTGTTATTATTGCCGCCGTTATTTCCACCACCTGATTGTGTTGGAGGCGTATTTTGGAAATCTTGTCCACCGAATGCGTGGAAATTATTTAAATTACTGAAGAAATCATCAAAAGGATTCATACCAGTAGATTGATTTTGTGTGGAAGAAGTTTGTGCATTTCCTAAACCACCTAAAATAGTATTGTTAGGGTCAGTTTTCATGATTTGATAGCAATTTTGGCACAAATCAATTTGCTTTTGCTGACCATTGACATTTGTATAGAGATGAATTGTTGATTCGTTTAAATGACAATTTTGACAGAGCATATATAATACCCTCCTTTCGTAACGGCTTGACATTGACAATAAAGGTCAAAGATAGTCAAAGTTCATGATTCTATTATAGCACTAGGTTAATAGAAATCAAGTAAAAAGCATTAAAAAATTAGCACTCTTACGCTAAGAGTGCTATGCTTTCTCAGGGTCAATTTGACTGGCTGTCATAGACCCCATAGCAGCGCCCCAAATTACCCCACCGAGGGTGATTGCGATAAGTCTGAGAGGATTTGTGAAGAGTTCCAAAGGATTTTTTCCCTCTTGCCATTTGCTAAAAGCGTTAAAAACGAGCATGAATAGTGCAAAAATTCCATCAACTAACCAGCCCTTTTTGCGAGCATTCTGCCGTGTCTGTTCGACTTCATTTTTAGGGATTTCCAATGATGTTTGCAAATCACGATTGGTCAACATAACAAGAAGAATAATAGGAATAACAAAAATGAGGCCGAAGAGATTAATATAGAGGACAGCAGTGGCCGCTATTGTCTGGTTGATGAGTAAAATAATAGCAGAAAAGAATAACTCAAAGAAAAAAAGACCGATAAACAGTTTATTGCTGATACGATTAACTTCTTGTTCGCGATATTCGTCTAATTTGCCATTAATTCCGTAGAAACGTTTAATAAATTTTAACCAAAGTGATATTTTCTTCGTTTTCATAATGATTTTCCTTTAAAATTCCCAAAATTATAAATGTCTAGTTTCCCAAAAAAGTGTGTTGAGATTAGTTTGCAACGCCTCCACTAATGTGATACAAAGTTCAAATGACGGACTATACTTATTATTTTCGATGAGGTTAACCGTTTGGCGGGTAACACCTATTTGTTTTTTAGCAAAAATTTTTTTGTTACTTTTCTTAAGTTCCTTGATTTTTTATTTCTAGGCTCAGACCTCAAACTATCCACTGGATGGTTTGAGCCGACGGCAGGTTCAATAGTCTAGTGGGCTATTGAAGGAACCCAAGAAATTTCTAAAGATTGCAGTGATTGACTGGCAGTTCTTATTTTAGATTCACAAAAATTTCTTACGAATGATGCTGACCTTATCAGATTTATTTGCAACCTCTTGTTTGCTCACTTCGCTCGCAAATAATCCATTGATAAAATAGCTATTACGTTTTTCAAGAGAAAAGTTTGTTTGTATGTGTTTATATATGACATGTCAAATATAAATGGCAAATGTGGTGGTATTTTGGGGGAGATGATTTTTTATTCAAAATCTCCTTGACAAAATGTATAATTATGCTAAAATTAGGTATATTATTCAAAGAAAAAGGATGGACGAGTGTATGGCTATTAATGATTCATTTTTGAAAGAGATTGATTTTACTAAGGAAGAACTGGTTGAACTGATTGATTTAGGATTGAAATTTAAAGAGTTGAAAAAGAAAAAAATTCCTCATAAATATTTAGAGGGGTTGAACATTGCTCTTATTTTTGAAAAGACAAGTACACGAACACGTTCAGCTTTCACGGTGGCTGGGCAAGATTTGGGCATGAACGTGACTTATCTTGGTAGTAGCGAGATTCAACTTGGTAAAAAGGAATCAGTCATTGATACGGCAAAAGTTCTTGGTTCGATGTTTGACGGGATTGAGTACCGTGGTTTCAAACAAGAAGATGTTGAAGCCTTGGCTGAGTATTCTGGTGTGCCAGTCTGGAATGGTTTGACAGATACTTGGCATCCAACACAAATGATTGCTGATTTTATGACCTTAAAAGAAGTTTTTGGAAAATTAGAAGGCTTGACGATTGCTTATGTCGGTGATGGGCGTAATAATATGGCAAATTCTTTGCTTGTGACTTCGGCAATTCTTGGTGTCAATGTTAAAATTATTGCGCCAGCCAGCTTGCAACCTGAAGCTGAAATTATTGAAGTTGCTCAAAAATACAACAATGGTGCTGAATTAACCATTACAGATGACCTTGCTGCGGTTAAAGGTGTTGATATGCTTTACACTGATGTTTGGGTATCAATGGGAGAAAAAGTTGATTTCAAAGAACGTATTGACCTCTTATTGCCTTACCAAATCAATGCAGAACTATTAGCGAAAACTGAAAATCCTGATGTGATTGTCATGCATTGCTTACCAGCTTTCCATGACCTTAATACCGAAATTGGTCAAGAAATTTATGACAAATATGGTCTTGCTGAACTTGAAATTACCGATGAGATTTTTCAAAAATACAGTTCAATCATTTTTCAAGAAGCTGAAAACCGTATGCATTCTATCAAAGCGATTATGTACAATTCACTAAAAGCAATTTAAAGGACAATAATCGCTGAAAAATGGCACTTTTGACAGGAATTTTAGATAAAAGAAAGAAAATACATTCCTTTGTTGTTTGTTTGTAGGAAATTATGTTAAAATAGTATGGACAATAAACGAAGAGGAGAATAGTCATGGAATCACATTTGGTGAGAATTATCAATCGTCTTGAGTTAATGACAACTGATAGTAGTAATCTAAAACGTAATTTTGAACGTGATGGTGTCGTTGTGGCAGAAGTGTCATTCAGTAATGACCCTGAAAATGGTCCAGTTTTCACTTTGCGTGATGTTGAAGCGCGTGAGTCTTACTCATTTGATAGCATCGATTTAATCGCAATGGAAATTTATGACCTTCTTTACTAAAATAAAGAAAAATTCAGGACAGAGTATAAGGTTTTGGTAAAGCCCTGCTTAAGTGTGGTTTCAACGTTTTCTTATATTGCTATTTTGAATTGCAAAAAGTTCGCAAATTGCGAGCTTTTTATTTTTTTGTTTATTAATAATGATAGAAATGCTGTTATATCAAGTATTTACGTCTGTTTCCAGAAAAATGAATTATTGGTATTTTTATTCAATCTGTGTTATAATTAATTGATTATTGTTTATAGGAGAAATAAATGGACTTTTCATTTTTGCCAAAATATTGGGCTTATTTTAACTATGGTGTCCTTGTAACCATTATGATTTCAGCATGTGTTGTTTTCTTTGGGACAATCATTGGTATCTTGGTTGCTTTAGTTAAACGTACAAATATAAAAGTTTTAAATTGGATTGCTAGTTTTTACGTTTGGGTCTTTCGTGGGACTCCGATGGTTGTTCAAATCATGATTGCCTTTGCTTGGATACACTTTAATAATGCGCCAATCGTTGGCTTTGGTGTTCTTGACCTTGATTTTTCACGTTTGCTTCCAGGTATCATTATTATTTCGTTAAATAGCGGAGCTTATATTTCTGAAATCGTCCGTGCTGGTATCGAAGCAGTACCAAAAGGACAGCTTGAAGCGGCGTATTCGCTTGGTATTCGCCCAGTCAATGCAATGCGTTATGTCATTTTGCCGCAAGCCCTCAAAAATATCTTACCAGCACTTGGTAATGAATTTATTACCATTATCAAAGATAGTTCACTTCTTCAAACTATCGGAGTTATGGAATTGTGGAATGGTGCCCAATCGGTCGTAACAGCAACGTATTTGCCCATCACACCATTGTTATTTGCTGCGTTCTACTACCTCATGGTGACAACTGTGATGTCATTCTTAGTGAAACGACTTGAAAAACGCATGGGAAATGGAGGTAGCAACTAATGTCAGAAATGCTTATTTCAATTAAAGGACTTCATAAATATTTCGGAAAAAATGAAGTGTTAAAAGGTATTGACCTTGATATTAAATCTGGTGAAGTGGTTGTTATCATTGGACCTTCAGGGTCAGGAAAATCAACATTTCTTCGTACAATGAACTTACTTGAAACACCGACAAAAGGTATGATTACTTTTGAGGGTGTTGATATTACAGATAAGAAAAATGATATTTTCAAGATGCGTGAAAAAATGGGAATGGTTTTCCAACAGTTCAATCTCTTCCCAAATATGACGGTACTTGAGAATATCACATTATCACCAACTAAAACAAAGGGTATCTCTAAAGCAGAAGCAGAAGCAAAAGCTTATGATTTATTAGATAAAGTTGGGCTCCGCGACAAATCAGACGTTTATCCAGCTAGTTTGTCAGGTGGTCAACAGCAACGTATCGCAATTGCGCGTGGACTTGCTATGGATCCAGATGTACTGCTCTTTGATGAACCAACATCAGCGCTTGACCCAGAAATGGTTGGTGAAGTACTTGGTGTTATGCAAGATTTAGCAAAATCAGGAATGACAATGGCGATTGTTACCCATGAAATGGGATTTGCACGTGAAGTGGCTGATCGTGTTATCTTCATGGACGGAGGTGTCATTGTTGAACAAGGAACGCCCGAAGAAGTCTTCGAACAAACCAAAGAAGCTCGTACAAAAGATTTCTTGAGTAAAGTTTTATAATAGAATAAAAAATAACCTCGGTTGAGTACATAAACTCAGCTGAGTTTTTTCTTGTTCTGGAAGAAGTTTAATATATGTAAAAAATAAATATTTAATTAGAGATAAATGAATGATAGTTTTTATATTAAGCATGCTTAATTTTTGTATTTTAATTATTTTTAAAAATTGTAAATGAATGAAACAAGATTGAAAACATATATTATAATGATTCTAAATAGATAAAGTTATTATTTAGAATTATTACAATTAATTGAATAATTAAATAAAAAATTAATTTTTATAGAAAAATTGTCCTATTTTTATGATATAATGAACCGAGTAGAAGGTCGATTATTTTATCAAAAAATTACGAGGAGGTCAAGAATTTTGATTTTGCAAAATGCTAAAATTGATATTCCCTACGCAGTCGTTGGCATTGATTTACCTGATGAAAGTGTTCGACATTTATCAAACTTAGGGTTAAAAGTTGGTGCTTCGTTAAAAGTTGTTTCAAAAACGCCAACGAGTGCAATTGTCATGCTTAAATCAAGCCGTTTGGCATTTGATCAGTCAATTTTAAATCATGTTGACGTTACTGAAGAAGAAGGAGAACTTGAAACTTTGCCTCTTTCAGAGTTGAAAGTTGGAGAATTTGCTTATGTGGATGGTATTTATGCTATTAATGAAGCAAAACGTCGCCTTATGGATATGGGATTAACACGCCATACCAAAGTTTATCTTCGTAAAGTAGCGCCATTAGGAGACCCTATCGAAATTAGTTTACGTGGTTACGAGTTAACCTTACGTAAATCAGAAGCGCAGATGATTAGTGTTGTGAAAGTAGATAGTAAGGAGAAAAAATGACAGAGATAGCCTTAATTGGGAATCCAAATAGTGGGAAAACCAGTCTCTTTAATTTATTGACTGGAACAAGTCAACGTGTTGGTAACTGGCCTGGTGTTACTGTTGAACGAAAAAGTGGTACCGTTAAAAAGCACAGTGATTGGAAAGTGCAAGACTTACCAGGGATTTACTCAATGTCACCTTATACGCCAGAAGAAAAAGTGGCACGTGACTATTTATTGAGTAATCATGCGGATAGCATTCTTAATGTTGTTGATTCGACAAACTTGGAACGTAACCTTTATTTGACAACGCAGTTGATTGAAACAGGTATTCCTGTGACCGTTGCGCTTAATATGAGCGATGCCCTCAAAGGTCAAGGAAAAACGATTAATATCGATAAACTTTCTTATCAACTTGGTGTTCCAGTCGTTTCTACTAGTGCTATTAAGAATACAGGTGTTGATAAAGTTATCAAAAAAGCAGCATATACCACTAAAGAAACCGTTGATACCATTCAATATCCTACTTATAGTGATAAATTTGAAGCGGCTTTGAAACAAATTATTGATATCTTAGGTGATATTGTTCCAGAATGTTCTGCACGTTTTTATGCTATTAAATTTTTTGAACGTGATGCCTTGGTTCAAAATGAAGTAGAATTGTCAGAATTCCAAAAAGGTGAAATCAATGAAGTGATTAAAATCACAGAAGACATTTTCACAGAGGATTCTGAATCTATCGTTGTCAATGAACGTTATGAATTTATCGAACGTGTGGCTAAAATGGCACAAAACCAAGATAGTAATTTCAAGATGACGATTTCAGATAAAATCGACCGTGTCGTGACAAACCGTATTTTGGCATTGCCGATTTTTGCGATAGTTATGTTCTTGGTTTATTACCTATCTATTCAAACAGTCGGAACAATGTGGACAGACTGGGTGAACGATGTTCTCTTTGGTGATTTGGTGCCAAATTGGGTACAAGCTGGTCTTGATTACTTGCACGTATCTGGTTGGTTAGAATCATTGATTATTGACGGAATCGTTGCAGGGGTTGGTACGGTTCTTGGTTTCTTGCCACAAATCTTTGTTCTATTTATCTGTTTGGGTATTTTAGAAGATATTGGTTACATGAGCCGTATTGCCTTTGTCATGGACCGTGTGTTCCGACGCTTTGGGTTGTCAGGAAAATCTTTCATTCCGATGTTGATTGCGACAGGATGTGGTGTGCCTGCGATTATGGCAAGTCGTACCATTGAAAACGAACGTGACCGTCGTATTACCATTATGACAGCAACGTTCATGCCATGTTCGGCTAAATTGGAAATTATTGCTTTGATTGCGGGAGCATTTTTCCCAGATAATCCATTTGTTGCGCCATCTACATATTTTATAGGTTTCTTGACAATTATTTTATCAGGGATTGCGCTTAAAAAAACAAGTTTCCTTGGAAGCTATGTTAGTCCATTTATCATGGAATTGCCAGCTTATCATATGCCAAAAGTGTGGTCAGTATTACGTTATGCCTTTGGTAAAGCCATGAGCTTTGTAAAACGTGCTGGTACCATCATTTTCAGTTTGACGGTTATTATCTGGTTTATGTCATCTTATGATTTTGCTTTCCAAGCTGTTGATACGGAGTATTCAATCCTTGCTGCTCTTGGTAGAGCAATTGCTTGGATTTTCCAACCACTTGGTTTTGGTGACTGGAAAGCTACTGTTGCAGCTGCGACAGGGCTTGCAGCCAAAGAAGCCGTTGTTGGAA
Organism: Streptococcus pasteurianus; assembly: GCF_004843545.1. Lineage (NCBI taxonomy): Bacteria > Bacillati > Bacillota > Bacilli > Lactobacillales > Streptococcaceae > Streptococcus > Streptococcus pasteurianus. The sequence goes on from NZ_CP039457.1 coordinate 545,583, forward strand.
CATTCGGTGTCTTGTATAATGACAGCACAACTAGTGGTTTGTATCATGCTTTGCAATTGGATTACACATCACTAGCAGCTTATTCATTCTTGACATTTAATCTGCTCTGTGCGCCATGTTTTGCTGCAATGGGTGCTATCAAACGTGAAATGGGAGATGCGAAGTGGACAATTGGTGCAATTGGCTTCCAAACAGGACTTGCTTATGTGGTTAGTTTGATTATCTATCAACTTGGGCTTGTTGTTTTCTATGGTAAAGGCATCACATTCTGGACGATTGTAGCCGTTATCTTGTTGATTACTATTATTTACTTTATCGTTAGAAAACCAAGACAAGTTAAAGAAAAAGTGATTACTTTAGATAATCTAGAAATAGCTGGAGAATAATACTATGTCAACGATTATTATTGCTGCAATTATTGCATTTGCGGTGTTTATGGGCTTTCGTAGTTTCATCAAAGGAAAAGGATCTTGTGGTGATTGTGATTGTAACTGCCCAGTCAAAGATGAAATGCATAAAACAGCAAAGTAAACTAACAAGAGAGAGCTTGCTCATGTGGGCAAGCTTTTTTATAGTTATAAAAGATAGCATTAATAATATTTTAAAGAATTTTCTGAAAATAAGAAAATAGAATATAGTGCTGTTTTCTGGTATAATGGAAGAAATACAATTTTGGAGAATGATATGGCAACAATTATAGATGGAAAAGCTTTAGCTGTCAAAAAACAGACTGAATTAGTTGAAAAAGTTGAAAAATTAAAAGCTGAGACGGGCGTTGTGCCTGGTTTGGTCGTTATTCTTGTTGGTGATGATCCAGCTAGTCAAGTTTATGTCCGAAATAAAGAACGTTCTGCTAAGAAAGCAGGATTTTTAAGTGAAACTGTTCGCCTTTCAGAATCAATCAGTGAAGAAGAATTAATTCAAGTGATTGAACAATATAACGAGGATGACCGTTTCCATGGTATTTTGGTGCAATTGCCACTTCCTGCACACATTAATGATAAGCGTGTGATTCTAGCAATTGACCCTAAAAAAGACGTAGATGGTTTCCACCCAATCAACACAGGACACCTTTGGAATGGACGTCCTGTCATGGTACCGTGTACGCCAGCTGGCATTATGGAATTGCTTCGTGAGTATGACATTGATTTAGAAGGTAAAACAGCTGTCATCATTGGGCGTTCAAATATTGTCGGAAAACCAATGGCGCAGCTATTACTGGACAAAAATGCAACGGTTACCTTGGCGCATTCTCGTACACGTCATTTGGCGCGCGTGACAAAACAAGCTGATGTTTTAATCGTGGCAATCGGTCAAGGACATTTTGTAACCAAAGAATTTGTGAAAGAAGGGGCAGTGGTTATTGATGTCGGTATGAACCGTGATGACAATGGTAAGCTCATTGGAGATGTTAAATTTGACGAAGTTGAACCACTCGCAAGTTTTATCACACCAGTACCTGGTGGCGTTGGTCCAATGACCATTACAATGCTTATGGAACAAACATATCAATCTGCCCTTAGAAGTGTGAAAGCATGATTATTGATGAATTATTGGCACATCAAGTGATTACAAAGCGCCAGTCACATTCTCACAAAGGAACATACGGTCGTGTTCTTTTAATTGGTGGATTTTATCCTTATGGTGGAGCGATTATCATGAGCGCTTTAGCCACGGTTAAAAGCGGTGCTGGACTAGTGACTGTGGCGACTGAGTGTGATAATATCGCAGCTCTTCACAGTCATCTTCCAGAAGCTATGGCTTTTGATTGTGATGATAAGGAGCTATTTTATGAAAATTTGACCAAGGCTGATGTCGTTTTGATTGGTCCTGGTTTAGGGGAAAATAGCAAAGCAGAAGTTGTGTTTCAAATGGTTTTGGAGCATATTTCTGAACACCAGATTTTGATTATTGACGGCTCCGCTTTGAATTTATTGGCAAAAGCTAAGCCAATCACAGTCAAAACGAATCATCTCATATTGACACCACATCAAAAAGAATGGGAAAGATTATCAGGAATCGCTATTTCGAACCAGACAATCGAAAACACCAAAGCAGCTCTGCAAGAATTTCCAGAACAGACCGTTTTAGTGGCTAAAAGTCATCAGACTAAAATCATTCAAGGAAATCAAGTCGGTGAATTAACTGTTGGCGGTCCTTACCAAGCGACAGGAGGTATGGGAGATACGCTCTGTGGCATGATTGCAGGCTTTATTGCCCAGTTTAAAGACAATCTCTTTAACAGTGTTGCCACAGCAACGTACTTACATTCCTACATCGCTGATCAACTTAGCGAACAAGTCTATGTTGTTTTACCAACGACAATTAGCGCAGAACTCCCCCGTATCATGAAAGAATTCTCGGAGAGATAAATCGCTAAAACACAATATTAACATTGTCTTCAGTCTGAAACTATCCACTGGATAGTTTTTTTAAAATCCAAAAATCTTAAAAAAGAAAGTGAGGAGTGGGGCGAGATAACGCATTGTATCAATATTTTAGTTTTTTTGATATAATTACTTTGATATGCAAAAATTGTCTAATGTACGGAATTTTATGGAAAGGAGTCTGCTATGTCGGATTATTTAAGTGTCTCGAGTTTGACTAAATACCTTAAATTAAAATTTGATCGTGACCCTTATTTGGAGCGGGTTTATTTGACAGGTCAGGTCTCCAATTTTCGTCGTCGTCCAACGCATCAATATTTTTCTTTGAAAGATGAAAATGCTGTTATCCAATCAACGATGTGGGCAGGAACCTTTAAAAAACTTGGTTTTGAGCTGGAAGAAGGCATGAAAATCAATGTTGTTGGTCGTGTCCAACTTTATGAACCAAGTGGTTCTTATTCGATTATTATTGAAAAAGCTGAGCCAGATGGAATTGGTGCCTTAGCGATTCAGTTTGAACAATTGAAGAAAAAATTAGCAGAAGCTGGTTATTTTGATGAGCGACATAAGCGTCAATTACCACAATTTGTTAAGAAAATTGGTGTTGTTACCAGTCCAAGCGGAGCGGTCATTCGTGATATTATCACGACCGTTTCACGACGTTTTCCAGGGGTTGAAATTCTTCTTTTTCCAACAAAAGTTCAAGGTGAAGGCGCTAGTCAGGAAGTAGCTGCAAATATTGCTAAAGCCAATGAGCGAGATGACCTTGACCTTTTGATTATTGGTCGTGGGGGAGGTTCGATTGAGGATCTCTGGGCGTTCAATGAGGAAATCGTTGTTCAAGCTATTTTTGAATCACGTTTGCCAGTTATTTCAAGTGTCGGACATGAAACTGATACGACTTTGGCGGATTATGTGGCTGACCGTAGAGCGGCAACACCAACAGCAGCCGCTGAATTAGCAACGCCAGTAACGAAAGCTGATATTATTTCTTGGATTGCGGAGCGCCAAAATAGGGCTTATCAAGCTAGTTTGCGCATGATTAAGCAAAAACAAGAACGTTTGGATAAACTAGCAAAATCCGTTATTTTTAGACAACCTGAGCGATTATACGACGGTTATGTTCAAAAATTGGATCGCTTGACGACTCAATTGATGAACACTATGCAAACTCAATTTAATCAGGCTAGTCAACGGCAACAACTGCTAAATCAACGTCTTTTGGCTGTTGACTTAGGAAGTGATATTCGACGTTATCAAGAGCGTTTAGAAGCTTTTCAACGCCTTTTAATATCTAATATGACAAGTCAATATGATAGTAAGTTAGCACGATTTGAAAAGGCACAAGATGCTTTGCTGTCTTTGGATACTAGTCGAATTATTGCCAGAGGCTATGCTATGGTACAAAAAAACGAAGAAATTATCTCAAGCGTGACAGATGTGGCAGTAGGCGACCAATTGACTGTTCGACTAAGAGATGGTCAGCTTGAAGTGGAGGTAAAAGATGCCAAATAAAAAAACATTTGAAGAAAATTTACAAGATTTAGAAGCTATTGTTACCAAACTTGAAAATGGTGATGTTGCTTTGGAAGATGCTATCGCAGAATTTCAAAAAGGTATGGTGTTATCAAAAGAGCTTCAAAAAACGTTAGAATCTGCTGAAAAAACACTTGTCAAAGTGATGCAAGCTGACGGAACAGAAACGGAAATGGATGCCTAATGGATAAATTAAATGAAATCAATCAGGCAATTCGACGTTATTATGCACAGTCAGATGTTGTTTCGCCAGATTTAATTGAAGCGATTCTTTATTCTGTGGAGGCAGGCGGAAAACGTATCCGTCCCTTGATTTTCTTAGAAATTCTGGAAGGTTTTGGGATCGAGTTGACAGAAGGTCATTTTGATGTGGCAGCTGCGCTTGAGATGATTCATACAGGTAGTCTGATTCATGATGATTTGCCAGCAATGGACGATGATGATTATCGTCGTGGACGTTTGACTAGCCACAAAAAATTTGATGAAGCAACGGCGATTTTAGCAGGAGATAGCCTCTTTTTAGATCCATTTGGTTTGGTGGCAGATACTGCGCTATCAGCTGATATCAAAGTTCGTTTGATTGCAGAATTATCACAAGCTTCAGGCACTTATGGCATGGTTGGCGGACAAATGCTTGATATGAAAGGCGAAGAGCGCAAGCTTAACCTTTCAGAATTGCAATTGATTCATACAAATAAAACAGGGAAATTGTTGACTTTTCCAGTTGTGGCGGCAGGAATTGTTGCGAATTTAGCAGCTAATGACTTAAAGTCATTGCGCGAAGCTGGTAGCTTGGTTGGGTTAGCTTTCCAAGTTCGTGATGATATTTTAGATGTGACAGCAACGTTTGAAGAAATTGGAAAAACGCCGAAAAAAGATTTACTTGCTGATAAGGCGACTTATCCAAGCTTGCTTGGTTTAGAAAAATCGTATGACATCTTGAATCGATCAATTGACCAAGCGCTAGCTATTTTCCAAAAACTTTCGGAAACACAAGCGTTTAATGCAGAAAAAATCACTAAAATGATAGAAAGGTTGCGACTAAATGCCTAAGGAAAGAGTTGATGTGCTTGCCTATAAACAAGGGCTTTTTGAAACGCGTGAACAAGCAAAACGTGGTGTTATGGCAGGTTTGGTTGTCAATGTGATTAATGGTGAGCGGTATGACAAACCAGGTGAGAAGATTGACGATGGGACGGAGCTAAAGCTTAAAGGTGAAAAATTAAAATACGTTAGCCGTGGTGGGCTGAAACTGGAAAAAGCTTTACAAGTTTTTGAGATTTCTGTTGACGGACAAACGACAATCGACATCGGTGCTTCAACAGGTGGTTTTACCGATGTGATGCTTCAAAATGGTGCAAAACTTGTCTATGCGGTTGATGTTGGTACCAATCAATTGGTTTGGAAACTTCGTCAGGATGAACGTGTTCGTAGCATGGAGCAGTATAATTTCCGCTATGCAGAATTGGCGGATTTTACAGAAGGTCAACCAACTTTTGCTAGTATCGACGTTAGCTTTATCTCTTTGAATTTGATTTTGCCAGCGCTTCACAATATTTTGGCTGATAATGGTCAAGTTGTGGCTCTTATCAAACCACAATTCGAAGCAGGACGTGAGCAGATTGGTAAAAATGGAATTGTTCGTGATAAAGCTGTTCATCAAAAAGTTTTGGAAAATGTGACAGATTTTGCTCTAAATTACGGATTTATAGTTAAAGGACTTGATTTTTCACCGATTCAAGGTGGACATGGTAACATTGAATTTCTGGTTTATTTGGAAAAATCAGCTGACGCTCAAGATTTAGTTACTGCCATGATTCCAGAAATTGTAGAAAAGGCACATAAGGAATTTAAAGATGAAAAAGAGTGAACGTTTAGAATTAATCAAAAGAATTGTTGCTGAAAATGCTGTTGAGACACAGCATGATTTGCTAAAATTGCTTGAAGCAGAAGGTTTGACATTAACGCAAGCTACTGTTTCACGTGACATGAATGAAATTGGTATCATCAAAGTACCTTCACCTGAGGGTCCTTATATTTATGGGCTTTCAAAAGACAAGACAAAAAAAGTTGGTCAAGTTTCTGTGCCAATTAAAAGCACAGTTCTTGCGATTTCAGAAGAAACAGCAGGGCTTGAAAACATGATTAATCTTGATGTGAATCCAGGAAATAGCCGTTTGATTAAACGTTTCTTGTTGGAAGATTTTAAAGATGTGATTTTCAGTATCCTTGCTGACGATGATAGTTTATTAGTAGTTACCAAAACAGCTGAAGGAGCAGCAGCAATTCGCCAAGAAGTGCTTAAATGGATGAAAGACTGTAACTAAGGGAGGTCACCCAATGCTTTTAGAAATTTCCATTAAAAATTTTGCCATTATCGAAGAAATCTCGCTTACTTTTGAAAATGGTATGACGGTTTTGACAGGGGAAACTGGAGCGGGGAAGTCGATTATTATTGATGCCATGAACCTCATGTTGGGGGCGCGGGCTAGTCTTGACGTTATTCGTCATGGGGCTAACAAGGCTGAAATTGAAGGGCTTTTTTCGGTTGGTGAAAATCCTGCGCTCACACAGATTTTGGAAGAAAATGGCATTGATGTGACAGAAGAATTGATTATTCGCCGTGACATTCTGCAAAATGGTCGTTCTATCGGTCGTATCAACGGACAAATGGTGAATCTGACAACGTTACGTGCAGTTGGGCAGTATCTGGTTGATATTCATGGACAACATGACCAAGAAGAGTTGATGAAGCCCAATATGCACATTCGGATGTTGGATGAATTTGGTAATGAACAGTTTGCTGATGTCAAAAAACATTACCAAGAGCTTTTTGAAAGTTATCGTCAATTGCGTAAGCGTGTCGTGACCAAGCAAAAAAATGAACAAGAGCATAAAGCGCGTATTGAAATGTTAGAATTTCAGATAGCAGAGATTGAAGCGGCAGCCTTGAAATCTGGTGAGGACCAGGTACTCAATCAAAAACGTGATAAATTGCTTAATCATAAAAACATTGCAGATACGTTGACCAATGCTTATGTCATGCTTGATGACGAAGAATTTTCAAGTCTATCTAACATTCGTTCAGCCATGAATGATTTGATGACGCTCGAAGAATTTGATGCTGACTATAAAGAAATGTCAGCTAACGTTTCAGAGGCTTATTATATCCTAGAAGAAGTCACGAAACACCTAGGTGATGTCATTGATGACCTTGATTTTGATGCGGGAAGCTTGCAACAAATCGAAGCGCGCCTAGAGGTGATTTATAGCATTACACGCAAATATGGCGGTAGTGTTGATGATGTTTTAGAGTATTATGATAATATCACCAAGGAATACAATCTTTTGACTGGAAATGATGAGTCATCTGATGACATGGAAAAAGCCCTTAAACGCTTGGAAAAAGAATTGATTGTTGCTGCTGAAGAACTCAGTCAAGAACGCCATGCCTTGGCTAAAAATTTGGAAGCTGAAATCAAGCAAGAGTTGGCTGATTTGTACATGGAAAAGGCTGATTTTCAAGTCCAATTCACCAAAGGAAAATTCAACCGTGATGGAAATGAAACTGTTGAATTTTACATTTCAACGAACCCTGGTGAAGGCTTTAAACCACTCGTTAAGGTTGCGTCTGGTGGTGAAATTTCTCGTTTAATGTTGGCTATCAAATCAGCATTTTCACGTAAAGAGGACAAAACAAGTATCGTCTTTGACGAAGTGGATACTGGTGTATCTGGTCGCGTTGCGCAAGCTATTGCCCAAAAAATCTATAAAATCGGAAGTAACGGACAAGTCTTGGCAATATCTCATTTACCACAAGTGATTGCCATTGCTGATTATCAGTTCTTTATCGAAAAACGCAGTGATGAAAATACGACTGTTTCAACGGTTCGCTTGTTGACCGAAGAAGAACGAGTAGAAGAAATCGCTAAAATGCTTGCTGGTAGCGATATTACTGAAATGGCACGCGAACAAGCTCGCGAACTATTGAAGAAGTAAAAAGTGAAGCTGCAAGGCTTCTTTTTTGCGCAATTAGACTTTCTCTGATAAAATGTCCCCTAAGTTTTAAAAATTTGGTATAATTAATGTTAGAATAAAATTTAGATACAAGTATCGAAAGTATGATAGGATAGAAAATGAGTAAAATTAAAATTGTTACGGATTCCTCTTTAACTATTGAACCTGAATTGGTTGAAAAATATGATATTACCGTTATCCCACTATCGGTCATGATTGATGGTGTCGTGTATTCAGATAGTGATTTGAAAGAAGAAGGAAAATTCCTTAACATGATGCGAAACAGTAAGGAATTGCCAAAAACAAGTCAGCCACCAGTAGGCGTTTTTGCAGAAGTTTATGAAAACTTGATGAAAAATGGTGCTGATCATGTTGTTTCCATTCATATCACACACACGCTTTCAGGGACAGTTGAAGCAGCGCGTCAAGGGGCTAATTTAGCAGGTGCTGATGTTACTGTTATTGACTCAACCTTTACAGACCAATGTCAAAAATTCCAAGTAGTTCAAGCTGCAAAATTGGCTCAGGAAGGTGGTAGTTTAGAAGAAGTTATTGCTAAAATTGAAGAGGTTCGTCAAAAATCTGAACTTTTTATTGGTGTATCAACGCTTGAAAATTTGGTAAAAGGTGGACGTATCGGACGTGTAACTGGTCTTATTAGCTCACTCCTTAACATTAAAGTTGTTATGGAAATGGTTGATTGTGAATTAAATCCGATTATTAAAGGACGTGGCCTTAAAACATTCAATAAGTGGCTAGACAATTTTATTGAATACGCTAAAGGTAAAAAAGTAGCAGAAATTGGTATTTCTTACTGTGGTACGGCTGATATGGCAAATGGATTTAAGGAAAAGTTACAAGTGTTAGGAGCTCCGATTGCTGTTCTTGAAACAGGTTCAATTATCCAAACACACACTGGTGAAAATGCCTTTGCGGTAATGGTACGTTATGAGTAAGAAAAAGAATATTTTAACTGGGTTTGCTTTCTTTTTAGCAAGCCTTCTTCTGTTTATTGTCATTTTTAGTGTGCTGATTCCAAAATCTGATACAGAGCTAACAAAGAAAGATTTTTTGGCACAAGAAGCGACACCGTTTCATTATGTGGCGATTGGTGATTCGTTGACGGAAGGAGTCGGTGACACTACTAACCAAGGTGGTTTTGTTCCTTTGCTGGCGCAAAGTTTAACAGATACTTATGACTATCAAGTTACTGATAGTAATTACGGTGTTTCTGGAAATACCAGCAAGCAAATTTTGCAGCGGATGCAAGAAAAGACAGACATTCAAAAATCATTGGTTAAGGCAGATATGATGACCCTAACCGTTGGTGGAAATGATGTCATGGCAGTTATTCGAAAGAATTTAACGAGTTTGTCTGTTTCTACTTTTACCAAACCTGCCAAATCTTATCAAAAACGCTTGCGTCAGATTATTGAATTAGCGCGTGCAGAGAATGAAGATTTGCCAATTTATATTTTGGGCATTTACAATCCATTCTACCTCAATTTCCCTGATATGACGGAAATGCAAGAAATCGTCGATAATTGGAATAACGCTACTGAAAGTGTCACCGAAGAGTATGCCAATGTCTATTTTGTACCTATCAACGATGACTTATATAAGGGAATTAATGGTGAAGAAGGGATTGTTTCAACTTCTGGTGACCAGACAACCGTGATTAATGATGTCCTTTTTAGCGGTGACCATTTTCACCCAAATAATATTGGTTACCAAATCATGTCAGATGTAACAATGGAGAAAATCAGTGAAACTAAAGAAGAATGGAAAGAAGATTAATTGGTGGAAATGGGGATTTCTTCTCATTTTGGCTATAAATATTGCGTTTGTGGGCGTTGTTGCTAGTCGTTTGATTCAAGTGAGAGAACCAGCGGTTGAGAGCGGTAGTTCTAAAAAAACGGATAGCGTTAAAGTTGGGACTTTTTCAACAAATCGTGAGCAATTAAACGACACTGTTGCTGCTTATCTGGAGGATTATCAGACAGACCAAATGTCTTATACCGTCTATGCTACATCATCAGCGATTATGTTTGAAGGGACATATACCCTTTTAGGCTCTAAAGTGCCACTTTATATTTATTTTCAACCTAGCCGTCTTGATTCTGGTGCGGTTCAGCTTAAAATTACATCATTTTCAGTTGGTACACTTTCCTTGCCTGAATCAGAGGTTTTAAAATATATTAAATCAAGCTATAAATTGCCAAGTTTTGTTAAAGTTTTACCGAACGAGTCAGCGATCAATATTAATATTCAAAATCTAAAAAATGGTGCAGACCTTTATTTGAAGGCCACTACTATTGATCTTGTAGGTAATCAATTCAATTTTGATATTTATAAGAAAAACGACTAAAAGACGTTTAATACTTGACCTAAAAGCTATTTTTGGGTATCATAGAACGTGTTAAAGTGTTAACGCTTAGAAATTAATTGGAGGATTTGTTAAATGGCTAACAAACAAGATTTAATCGCTAAAGTTGCAGAAGCAACTGAGCTTACTAAAAAAGATTCAGCAGTAGCTGTAGATGCAGTATTCTCAGCAATCGAAAGCTTCCTTTCTGAAGGCGAAAAAGTTCAATTAATCGGTTTTGGTAACTTTGAAGTTCGCGAACGCGCAGCTCGTAAAGGTCGTAACCCACAAACTGGTGAAGAAATTGAAATTGCAGCTTCAAAAGTACCTGCGTTCAAAGCTGGTAAAGCACTTAAAGATGCTGTAAAATAATTTACATTTAAAAGTTCATCATATTACGCTTCGTAGCCTGATTGATGGGCTTTTTATTGTGTTATGGATATTCTGGGAACAAATAGCTTTAGAAACTTGTTGGATGGTTTGTGGTATAATTAAGCTATGAAAGTTAGTTTATTAGCTATCAAAATCAACAGAGAAAAATCAGAAGAGAGTGTGCTATGAATAAATCCCTTTTAATCGTTGTCATTTTTTTAGGTGTTTTTTCAATTTTGAAAGTTATCATGTTTATCGCTTATAGCTTTGTGATAAAACCTAAAGTAGATGAAAACGGCAAGGTTATTGAACAAGGAAAGACAGAGAAGACAGAAGAAACTCAACAAAAGGAAGATGATGATTTCTGGGACAATTGGTGATAAGAAAGTCTTTTTTTGATACTTTCCTTAGGTGGTGCCGTCGGCAGGTTCGACAGTCCAGTGGACTGTCGAAGGAATCCAAGGAATTCCTAAGAGTCGCAGTGGTTGACTGGCAGTTCTCATTTTGCTTCGCAAAATTGCGACAAACCTAGTCAACTGTGCGGGGGTGGTACAACGAACTATGAATATTGGGATTCTGTACCACTCCCTCAAAACTTACGGGTGGCTGGTTTTATTGATGTTGCAGTCACTTTCACCACGGCGGTAAGTATCGTTTTGCTGCTCGCTTTGCTCGCAAATAATCCTAAGATTGAACAAAGACAATAATTCTTTATAACTTACTTTATTAAAAAGTAGGTTTTGCCTACATTCTGGTAGTTGTCCGTTGGATGTTTTTTTTACTTGTCTAGAAATAGAAAAGTGAGTGGTGTCCATTGGGCACTTTTTTACTCGTTCATAATTAAGATGTTAGGTTAATTTTATGGGAGTTTTTATCATGAGCATCCGAAAATTAAAATTCAAGAATATAATAGGAGTGTTAGAGAAGAGTTTTTCTTTCGTAATACAAAATACATTGAATGTTAGACATTGCTGATGAAAAAGTTAAAAGCTAACATGATTTAATAGCTATTTTTTGATTATTAAAAACATAACAAAATTTTTTGGTGAGAATTTAGAATATAGGATGCTTGATATTATGAGCTTTTTAGGAAATTAGTGATAAATGATGTCAGAAAAACTAACTTGATAAAGTCTAAAATTCCTTATATAATAGAGCGTATGGATAAAAAAATAGAAAAAACATTTTTTGGACAACCTAAAGCTTTGTTTACATTATTCCAAACAGAACTTTGGGAAAGATTCTCGTACTATGGCATGCGTGCCATTTTGATTTATTATTTGTATGCATCTGTTACCGCGCCTAATGCAGGTTTAGGACTTCCTAAAACCCAAGCAATGGCTATCGTTAGTATTTACGGGGCACTTGTATATCTTTCAGGAATTATCGGTGGATGGTTTGCAGACCGTATTCTCGGAGCTTCTCAAACAATTTTTATCGGTGGTATTCTTATCACTCTAGGACATATTGTCCTAGCTACTCCGTTTGGTTTAACCTCACTTTTTATTTCGCTTTTTTTGATTATTCTGGGAACAGGGATGTTAAAATCCAATATTTCAAACATGGTAGGTCACTTGTATGCAGCAGATGACCCACGTCGTGATACGGGATTTAACATATTTGTCGTTGGAATTAACATTGGTTCATTGCTTGCTCCTATTGTAGTAGGGACAGTTGGTGAGAGTATCAATTATCACCTAGGTTTCTCACTTGCTGCAATCGGAATGATTGTTGCTCTGTTTGTTTATTGGTTTGGACGTATGAAACAATTCCCAGAATTGGGAAATAAACCGTCTAACCCATTAAGTCAAGAAGAAAAACGAGGCTTATTAGTGAAGTTGGGTGTTGCTTTAGTCATTATCCTTGCTGCTGGATTCTTCGTTTATCGTTTAAATCCAGCAAACTTTGTTAATAATGTTATTAATGTTCTTTCATGGGCAGGTATTGTTATTCCATTTATTTACTTTGCGACAATGTTTACATCAAATAAAGTATCAAGTACTGAACGTAAACAATTATTAGCCTATCTTCCATTGTTCCTATCTTCGATTGTTTTTTGGCTAGTCGAAGAACAAAGCTCAACAGTTATTGCAGTTTGGGGTGAAACACGTTCAAATCTAAATCCAACTATTTTTGGTGTCACTATTCATATTGACCCTTCTTGGTATCAATTGCTTAATCCGTTATTTATCGTGATATTGACACCTGCGTTTGTATGGCTTTGGAACAAAATGGGGGACCGTCAACCATCTGCAGTTTCAAAATTTGGATTGGGTCTATTGTTGACTGGGATTTCATACCTTATTATGGCTGTGCCGGGTATCCTATATGGTACCCATGGTCGCGTGAGCTTCATGTGGTTGGTAGTGATGTTTGCAGTTCAAATGTCTGGTGAATTGTTGATTTCTCCAGTAGGTCTATCTGTTTCAACTCGCCTTGCACCGCTTGCTTTCCAATCACAAATGGTTGCTCTTTGGTTCTTATCAGACTCAACATCACAAGCAGTAAACGCCTTGATTACACCATCTTTCAATAAAGAAACCGAAGTAGCATTCTTCGGTATTCTAGGTTTAATCTGTATTGGTATTGGTGTGATATTATTTCTTGTCAAAAAACCAATTTTGAATTTAATGCGTAATGACTAAATAGGAAATAACTTATCATCAAAACTTATATCTTTCTGAGGTGAAAAATAATAGAAAGAAGAAAGCATCTGGGATATTGTCTCAGATGCTTTTGTGATATTTAATCAATATATTTTAATTTGCCACGGAAATCTTCAAGGTTTTCATAGCCTTTTTCTTCCATAATGGCTTTTAGTTCATTCGTAATACGCTCAAAGACTTCTGGACCTTCTTGGTGTAAAATTGTCCCTAGTTGAACCATGCTAGCGCCACACAAGATGTGTTCGAAAGCATCACGCCCTGTTTTGACACCGCCTGTTCCGATGATTTGGATAGATGGGTTAAGGCGTTGGTAAAAAGCGTGGACATTAGCAAGCGCCGTAGGTTTGACATAGTCGCCACCAATACCGCCAAAGCCATTTTTAGGTTTGATAAGCACGGTTTCGTCTTCGATAATCAAACCATTTCCGATAGAATTGATACAATTCACAAAAGTAAGTGGAAATTGATTGAAAATCGCAGCTGCTCGGTCAAAATGAGCGATGTCGAAGTAAGGTGGCAATTTCACACCAAGTGGCTTAGTGAAATAGGTAAAAATATCTCTTAAGAGTGTTTCCGTTGTTTCAAAATCATAGGCGATTTGAGGTTTACCTGGAACGTTTGGACAAGAAAGGTTTAATTCCACCAATCCTTGGTAGTCAGAATCTTGGACGACTTTAAGAATGGTATGTGTTTCTTCTTCTGACATGCCAACAAGTGATAAGAAATGATGTTTGCTATTTGGCGTATTTTGGAGCTCTGTAACGTAGTCAAGATAATATTGAAAACCGTTATTTGGTAAGCCCATTGAGTTAATTGAACCAAGGCTAGTGTCTGCGTAACGTGGTTCAGGATTACCAGTGCGTGCTGTCAATGTTCCTGTCTTTGTAACGAAAGAACCAGCTGCAGAGGCATCAATTTCTGCCAATTCTTCACGAGTCATGCAATAAACGCCAGCGGCATTCATGAAACAGTTGTCAAAATCGAAAGCACCAATTTTTGTTACTGTAGAAACCATAAAATCCTCCAAGAATAGTGTTAGTGGCTAGAAAGACAATTCTAAGCCATCTTTATTTTACTATTTAGTTAGAAATAAAGCAAGTTGTTTCCGAACGTTTGTGGTTTAAAATCATATCAACGACCAGTTTTCCTGTAATTTTTTGGTCTTTTATCAGTTGTAAAGCCTCTTTTGTTTCTTCAAATGGGAATGTTTGGCTAACAAGGGCTTTTACTTTTTGCTCTTGAACAAGTGCAAAGAGTTCTTCGGTCATTGTTGCAAGGTCTTGGGCTTGCTGAGGATTGTGTGATAAATGAGCGCCGCCAAGATTTAAGACGTCAATACTTAAGGCTCGGCTAAATAAGTCACTTGGATTGTCAATGAGTGGTGGTGAGACAATTGCAATCAGACTGCCGTTATAGGCTAGTCGCTTCAAATCTTGGGTTGATTCGTCTTTACCAATGGTATTGATAATTATGTCAACGCCAAGTCCGTCAGTGAGCTCGGCAATTCGCCTACTAACATTTTCTGTCTTGTAATCAATTACGACATCTGCACCGAGCGATTTGACAAAATCAAACTTAGCAGTTGAAGCTGTGGTATAAACTGTCAAGCCAACCATTTTGGCTAATTGAATGGCAATGCTCCCAACACCGCCACTTCCTGCATGAATGAGAATTGTTTTCTTGTTAGCGAGTGTTGCTTTACGAAATAGTGCCTGATAAGCGGTCAATCCATTACAGAGTAGTGCAGCAGCGTCAGTATGAGAAATGTTGTCAGGAATTTTGGTTAATTGGTAAGCAGGGACGCTGGCAAATTCAGCTAGGCAACCTTGTTTGGTTAAATTGCCATGCCCAGCCACACGGTCACCGATTTGAAATTGAGTGACATGCTCACCAAGCTCAACGATTTCTCCGACAACATCCATACCAACGATATGTGGAAATGTCCAAGTATCGACGCCGTTTTCGATAACTTTGAAATCAACAGGGTTAAGTCCGACAGCGGTCACTTTGACGAGAACGTCGTTCGCTGAAATCTTAGGTTTTGGAATATCTATTATTGCTAAATCAGAAATTGCTCGTTGTGAGCTATCTGTAAGTGCAAAAGCTTTCATTACTACCTCCCAAAAATTTGTATATACAAAAATTGTAGCACAAATTTCTTATTTTTGAAAAAATCCAGTATTTCCTTGAAAAAAAGTGGTAAAAGTGCTATATTTTAATCATAAAACAATTGAGCAATTGTTCAAGTGTTTTATAAATTGATATTGGAGTAATTTTAGATGATAGAAGATAGCCAAACACAACAGTTGCTTGAGGGAGAGCTATTGGAAAATGTTTCAGATTTTTTCAAGGCTTTGGGAAATGGGACACGTTTACAAATCATTTGGTGCTTAAGCCAAGGTGAGTTAAAATCTAGTGAGCTGGCAGCTATTTTGCAAATGAGCCCATCAGCTATTTCACACCAATTGACCTTGTTGAAAAATCTGAAAATTGTATCTGTACGACGTGAAGGAAAAAATCAGATTTATGCTTTGGCTGATAAGCATATCAGTCAGGTTTTAGATTCTGTCGTGGAGCATTATGAGGAGGACTGACAATGTCAGAAAAAAACAAAAAATCCCTTAGACGGATTTTACTAGCGACTTTAGGATTTTTGCTAGTTTTTGGAGTGGTAAAGGCAACACAACCATCTTTACCAGTACAGGCTACACTTTACGCTATACCATATCTTATTGCTGGGTATGATGTTTTAAGAAAAGCGGTGCTGAAAATCAGTAAAGGAAAAGTTTTCAGCGAACACTTTTTGATGACGATAGCAACGTTAGGGGCATTTGTCTTGAGCTTTATAACAAATGAATCTGAGTTTGCGGAAGCTGTTTTTGTCATGATATTTTACCAAGTTGGTGAATTATTTGAACATATTGCAGAAGGTAGCAGCGAAAAATCAATTGCTGAATTGTTAAATTTACGCCCAGACCTTGTTCACTTAGAAAAAGGCGATGAGGTAGTTGATATTGACCCACAAGAAGTGCAAGAAGGGCAAGTCATTTCTATCCATCCTGGAGAAAAAGTGGCCATAGACGGTATTTTGATTACTGGTGAATCTTCTGTTGATACAGCAGCTTTGACAGGTGAAAGCTTACCACAAACGGTTCAAGTTGGTGACCAAGTGCTTTCAGGAATGATTAACATGACAGGGGTTATTCGTGTTAAAGTTTTGCATTCTGTAAAGGATTCAACGTTAAGCAAGATTCTGGATTTACTGGAAAATTCTGCTGCTAACAAGTCAAAAAGTGAGCATTTCATGACAAAATTTGCGGCTGTTTATACGCCAACTGTGGTGATTGCAGCGGTGATTTTGGCTGTTTTTCCACCTCTCGTTTCTGGTGATTTTGCTGGGAATTTTCCAGAATGGTTTAGCCGTGCATTGACTTTCCTTGTGATTTCGTGTCCGTGTGCGCTTGTGATTTCAATTCCTTTGAGCTTTTTTGGAGGATTGGGAGCTTGTTCAAAAGCAGGTGTATTGGTTAAAGGGTCTAATTATTTGGAAAGTCTAGCTTCGCTTGAGAGTTTGCTTTTTGATAAAACTGGGACATTGACAGAAGGTGTTTTTGAAGTAACGGCACTTCATCCCAATGATATTACGGATGAGCAGTTGTTACATTTAGCCAGTCATGTGGAACGTTTTTCAACTCACCCAATTGCCCAATCGCTTCGCGAAGCTTATGAAAAAGAAGCAGATGCTTGTTCCATTACAGACGTGACAGAAAAGTCAGGATATGGCGTCAGCGCTATTATTAATGGACATAGTGTTGCTGTCGGAAATACTAAATTCATGGATAGCCTAGGGGCAAAATGGAAGGCTTGTAGCAAAGTTGGAACAATCGTTCATGTTGCTATTGACGGAGCGTACGCAGGGCACATTGTGATTTCTGATTGCATCAAGTCAGACACCAAGGAAGCCTTGGAACAATTCAAACAAGCTGGCGTTAAACATCTGGTGATGTTGACAGGAGACCGTCGTGAAGTTGCTGAAAAAATCGCTGATGAGCTGGGCATCACAGACTATCAAGCGGAGCTATTGCCAACAGATAAGGTTGATGAACTTGAAAAATATCTTGCTAAAAAATCACCACGTACCACAGTTGGCTTTGTCGGTGACGGTATCAACGATGCACCAGTTTTAGCCAGAGCTGATGTTGGAATTGCCATGGGTGGTCTAGGAAGTGATGTTGCCATTGAAGCGGCAGATGTGGTTGTCATGAACGACCAATTGTCAAAGATTGCCAAAGCGATTAAGATTGCTCGCAAGACAATTCGTATTGCTCATGAAAACATCATATTCTCAATTGGTATCAAAGTTCTAGTTTTATTACTAGCGAGCCTTGGAATGGCGAATATGTGGCTAGCAATTTTTGCAGATGTGGGAGTAACGATTCTCGCAACCTTGAATGCCATGCGTACCATGACGTTGACATAAAAAATAATTTGATTTATAATAGCATCAATCATATAGAAAGCTACCACTTTCCCCGGAAAGTGGGGAATGGCGATAACATCGTTTCGTAGGGATATCCTTTTGGATAAAGAAATGGTGTTGTTGCCGTTTTTTATTTTACCAAGAAAAGGAGAGCAAAATGACGTGGATTTATTTGATTTTCGCAGGAATATTGGAGGTTGTTTGGGCAACGAGTATGAAATTAAGTGAGAATTTTAGCAGGCTTGGCTACTCAATGGTAACCATTCTTGGAATGGTTTTAAGCTTTGTCTTTTTAGCGCGTGCGTTAAAGGAACTTCCGATGAGTCTTGCTTATCCGATTTGGACAGGGATTGGTGCAATCGGAACAGTAGTTGTTGGAATTGTCTTTCTGAAAGACCAATTATCACCGCTTGCCTACCTTTTTTTGATTTTGGTTGTCATTGGGATTATCGGGTTAAAAATGACCAGCGGGCATTGAGTCTTTTAGAGAAAATTAGTAATTTTACTAGCTTTTTTATAGCTTTTTGGGTAGAATAGTAAGGGTAAGCGACTTTATTTGGTCGTAATAATTAATATGGCTAGAATGCTGAGCCAAAAATAGTCTAACTTATTAAGTCGCCGGACTGATATGCTAACACCTATTTTTCGCTGTGCGTTAATAGCCTTTGTATTACTTTAAAGGAGACTTTATCTAATGGTAAAATTGGTTTTTGCTCGCCACGGTGAGTCAGAATGGAACAAAGCTAACCTTTTCACAGGTTGGGCTGACGTTGATTTGTCAGAAAAAGGTACACAACAGGCGATCGATGCTGGTAAATTAATCAAAGAAGCTGGTATTGAGTTTGACCTTGCTTACACTTCAGTTCTTAAACGTGCTATCAAAACAACTAACCTTGCTCTTGAAGCAGCTGACCAACTTTGGGTACCAGTTGAAAAATCATGGCGCTTGAACGAACGTCACTACGGTGGTTTAACTGGTCAAAACAAAGCTGAAGCTGCTGAAAAATGGGGTGACGAACAAGTTCATATCTGGCGTCGTTCATACGATGTATTGCCACCAGCTATGGCTAAAGATGACGAGTACTCAGCACATACTGACCGTCGTTACGCTAACCTTGACGATACAGTAATTCCAGATGCTGAAAACTTGAAAGTTACTTTGGAACGTGCTCTTCCATTCTGGGAAGATAAAATCGCTCCAGCTCTTAAAGACGGTAAAAACGTCTTTGTAGGTGCACACGGTAATTCAATCCGCGCTCTTGTAAAACATATCAAACAATTGTCAGATGACGAAATTATGGATGTTGAAATCCCTAACTTCCCACCGCTTGTATTCGAATTCGATGAAAAATTAAACGTGACAAACGAATACTACCTTGGTAAATAATCTGATAGTAGATTATAAGGGCTAAAACCCTTGATATCAAAGCATTCTAGGCTATCCCCTAGAGTGCTTTTTATATTACTTATAATAAAACTAAAAAGATTGATGTACAATATAAGTGAAGCAGAGGTGGTCTAACTCCCCTTGAAACAGACTTTGTGTCTGCGGTAGGAGGTGGGGCACTTCCGCTTTTTGTTTGACAAATTTTCTTAGTCATAATGAGCATTTTATGTTAAGTGCTAAAAAACACTATTCTAAAAGAATAGTGTCAAAATTCATTTGCTAAATTTAGCTTAATTTTTACTATATATGATTAGTCCTACTGCTGTGTCTTCTGCTAAAATTTTCTTTCTGGCATATTTAATGCCAAGGAGATAGACATAGTAGAAATCACCGATACATCCTGTTGCATGTAGGCTGACAATTCCGATATAGGCAGGAAAAGATAATAAATTCATACCAAAGAGGATAGTCAGCGTTAGAGACCAAATGATAAAAGGTGCTAAGCTAATGACTATCATTTGCCATCTGTCATAAGTCACTTTTGGACAGGTAGCATATGCCGCTCCTAATTTCCAATTGATTCCAAATTTGACTTTACTTTTAGGTTTAAAGAGTTTGAAAAAGAAAGCATGGATAAGTTCATGAATGATGACAACAGCAAGTATCGCTAGTACAAAAAGAAATAATTTTCCCAAATGAATAGTGTAGGTAACATTTTCAATGGTAGGGTGTTGAATCTTTAAACCAAGTAAGTAAAAAAGATAAAAAATAGGAAAAAAGTAGGAAGGGATATGATATTTAGCCAAGTGGCTCATTTTTTGTCTTTTGTAATATTAATTTCTTTTAAAATCTCCATTTTATTCTCCCGCAGAATGGCTGACTTGCTTATAACAAGATAAATTTTTTATAGCTTTATTATAGCATAGCACAGAAAAAGTTAGTGACACGAACTAAACACTCCTTGTGTGCTTTGAGATGTTTTTCCTTTCACAATTTAATCATTTTTTGAAAAAATGCTAAATTTTATTGTGTGAGTATCTAGTGGACGTTTTTTTGAAAATTTATGGTATGATTAATAGTAAGGATTATATTTGAAGGGGGCTTTTATGAAAGCAGCAGAACGTCGTCAAAAAATTATCGATATTTTGAGCCAAACGCAAGTTCCCATTTCAGCCAGTTCTTTAGCTAGCAGGCTTGGTGTTAGTCGCCAAATTATTGTTGGTGATGTTGCTCTGTTGAGAGCAGCTAATCATGACGTGATTTCGACACCTAAAGGTTATGTGATGTCACAAGCGCTTTATTCGCACCAATTTGTCGGGAAAATTGCTTGTCAACATGGTCCTGAAAGAACCAAAGAAGAATTGGACAGCATAGTTGCTAATGGTGGAATTGTGGTTGATGTTGAAGTTGAACATCCTGTTTATGGTATGTTAACAGCGCCGCTCGATATAAGAAGCGACGAAGATATTGCCAATTTTATGGATAAGGTTGAACATTCTAATGCGACACTTTTATCTTCGCTAACACATGGGATTCACACACATACGCTTTCTTGTCATTCAAAAGATGATTTTGAAGATATCAAGGAAATGTTATTAGATAAAGGCTTACTTTTGAAGTCTAACTAAACAGTTACAGGTGTCTTGACACCTGTGCTTTTTTTATTTATAATAGGCAAGACTAATTAGTGGCTCTAGGATGGTTGTTCTTGGGGAAATTAGTCTAAATAATGTCAATAGGCTTTTTTTATCGATAACATTTAAGAAGCTGATAGTGCCTTGGTTGGTAAATCAAGGTTTTGATAGATATCACAAAGGAGTTATTATGAGACGAAATCAGACAAAATCTCTTGCTTTTACAGCCATTTTGGTTGCGTTTGGGATTCTGATTCCAATGGTTATGCCAGTTAAAGTGGTTATTGGACCTGCTTCGTTTACACTAGCAAGTCACGTACCCGTTTTTATGGCAATGTTTATTTCACCGCAAGTTGCGGTTTTAGTTGCTTTAGGAACAAGCTTAGGTTTCTTATTGGCGGGTTTTCCGATTGTTATCGTTTTGCGTGCTGTTTCTCATTTGTTATTTGCTGTTGTGGGAGCTATCTTGATTCAAAAACGTCCAAGTTTGCTTGAGAAACCTTTATCAACATTTCTTTTGGCTTTGTTCTTGAATTTCTTGCATGGCTTGGCAGAATTCATCGTTGTTTTAGTTTTGACTGCAGGGGTACAAACTGGTGCAGCTTATGTTTGGTCACTAGTTGGGCTGATTGGCTTTGGTTCTCTTGTCCATGGTTGTATTGACTTTTACATTGCTTACTACCTTTGGAAATTCCTACGAGACAAAGTTGGTGTTGATTTTTCAGTTACTTCAAAAGAAAATTAAGAGGTTGGGACAAAGTGCCCAGCTTCTTTAACTTACAAGACGCAGTAGTTTGGATTTCAACAATCTGGGGATAGATTGTTGAAGGTCGCTATCAAGAAATATTTAAACAGCGATTACCCACTTTAGTCAACTTAGAGTTTCCCATGCACAATTGATTAGGTACTTTTTGGCGCTTGCTTTGCAAGCTAGATTTCCAATCTCAAACAATTTTCAATTGTTTGAGCAATCAATCGCTGTTGAGTGGGTTCTAACATGCTGATAAATCAGCTTTTACAACCCTTTTTTGATGTCAATCTTCACTTGACTCTATCTCCCACCTCGAAAGATTGCCCAAATCTTTCGAGCCATGCGGTAGTGAGTTATCAAGGTTCGGGGAACCTTGATAATCGGGAAATAAAACTTACGAAGTAAGTGTCAAAAACGGTCTGTTTTAGGTCAGCAACAAGAAATTAAGTTTTGCTGAGAAATCGAATTTTTTCGAAATTACCGATTCGCCTATTCTAGACTTATGACTAAAATCTCCACTGGAAATTTTATTTGTTCCACTCCCTTTTTTTATTTTCAAGAGTTTTATGGTGGGGGAATTTTCAAAATAAAAAAGATCAAAGTTTTACAGGTTGTGTCACTCTGTTTTAAGCAAATTGTGATAAAATAGAACTCAGAGCTTTTAATTGTGAGGAAAGAATGTCATTTAAGAAGAGATTGAGCAAGCTAAAATTTGCCAAAAAAACAACCGAAAAAAAAGTACGTAAGTTCAAAATTGATAAAAAGCCAACTAGTATGACGAAACGTATTTATTTGATTTTTTCAGTCATCGTAGTCCTTTTTTCAATTATCATTTTGAGATTGGCTCAAATGCAAATTTTGAATAAATCGTTTTATGATGAGAAATTAAATTCGTCAACAACTTATACGGTAACAACATCAAACCCTCGTGGGGAAATTTATGATGCTGCAGGTAATTTATTAGTTTCTAATACTGTCAAGCAAGTAGTTGCTTTTACTCGTAGTAATACGATTACAGCTGAAGAAATGAAAGAATTGGCGGCAAAATTATCAACTCTAGTGACTTTTACAGAGACAAATGTTACGACGCGTCAGAAAAAAGATTATTATTTGGCGGACTCAGATACTTATGCAGCAGTGGTCAAGAGCTTGCCTGATGATGAAAAATATGATAGTTACGGTAATAATTTGACCGAATCAGAAATTTACGCAAATGCGATTAATGCGGTAACTGATGATGAAATTAACTACTCTGAAGATGAACTAAAATTGGTTTATATCTTTAGTCAAATGAATGCTGCTTCAACATTTAGCACGGTTAATTTGACGACTGGCGACTTAACGGAAGAACAGATTGCCTATATCACAGCTAATCAGTCTAAATTATCAGGAATTTCAATCGCAACCGACTGGGACCGTGAAACGCCAACAAGCTCTCTTGCTTCAATCATTGGTACGGTTTCATCGAAACACTCTGGTCTACCAGCAGAAGAAGCGGACGATTACTTGGCAAAAGGCTATTCTTTGAACGACCGTGTTGGAACGTCTTATCTTGAAAAAGAATACGAAGAATACCTTCAAGGAACGCATACCGTTCGTGAAATTACAACTGATAAAAATGGTAATGTGGTTTCAGATGAAGTGACAAGCGAAGGAAAAGCAGGCCAAAATCTAAAATTAACAGTCAATTCAGATTTCCAAGCTGGTGTTGAAAGTATTTTAAATCAGTATTACAGTGCTGATATTGCTGATGGTTATGCAACCTATTCAGAAGGAGCTTATGCAGTTGCTTTGAATCCGCAGACAGGTGCCATTTTGGCAATGGCTGGTCTCTCTCATGAAACAGGTTCATCAACAACTACTCTTGATGCCCTTGGTACTATTAATGATATTTTTGTTCCAGGGTCAGTTGTGAAAGCAGCAACGTTGACAGCTGGTTGGGAATCAGATGTTATTTCAGGGAACCAAGTTATCGCTGACCAATCAATCAATATTGCTGGTTCTTCAGCGATTACATCATGGTTTACAGGTAGCGGTTCAACAAACATCACAGCTGTTCAAGCGCTTGAATACTCATCAAATACCTATATGGTGCAAGTTGCTCTTAAAATGATGGGACAAGAATACTATTCAGGTATGTCTCTAGCAACCACAGGTATGAAAGAAGCGATGGAAGAATTGCGTGCTGCCTATGCCGAATATGGAATGGGAACAAGCACAGGAATTGACCTTCCAGAAAATACTACTGGTTACATTTCGGATGATTATTCTGCTGGTAATGTCCTAACCGAAGCATTTGGTCAGTATGACTCATACACACCAATGCAGTTGGCACAATATGCAGCAACAGTTGCTAAT
The DNA here is from genome assembly GCF_004843545.1 of Streptococcus pasteurianus. NCBI lineage: Bacteria > Bacillati > Bacillota > Bacilli > Lactobacillales > Streptococcaceae > Streptococcus > Streptococcus pasteurianus. The sequence continues at coordinate 569,536 of NZ_CP039457.1, forward strand.
GGTGGGAAACGTATTGCACCACATTTGGTTGATAGTATCTATGACAATGATGGTACAGATGGCATTGGAACTTTAGGTAAAACGATTGAAACAAATGTGCTTAATCAAATCAACATTTCAGACGATGATATGGACCTTTTGCAACAAGGGTTCTATCAAGTGGTAAATAGTAGTAGTGCTTATGCAACAGGTACTTATATGAAGAGTTCAACAGTCACTATCGCTGGTAAAACAGGTACAGCCGAAACTTATGCTGTTGATGCTAACGGTAATGCTGTAACGACAGTTAACTTGAGTGTCCTTGCCTATGACTATTCAACAAGTGATGATTCACATATCGCTGTTGCCGTCATCGTTCCGCATTTGACAAGTTCAGATAATCATACAAACCAATACATTGCGCGTGATATTATTAATTTGTACATGTCAACTTATGTTAATCAATAATTGATAATGAAAGCGAGTCGGCCGAGGAAGTAGTCGGCTCGTCACTTTGTTAAAGGAGAATGACAATTGCTTTATCCAACACCTATCGCAAAGCTGATTGATAGTTTTACAAAATTACCAGGAATTGGTATAAAAACAGCAACACGTTTGGCTTTCTACACGATTGGAATGTCAGATGAAGATGTGAATGAATTCGCCAAAAATTTATTGGCAGCTAAGCGTGAATTGACTTATTGTTCTGTTTGTGGGAATTTAACAGATGAAGACCCTTGTAATATCTGTACAGATCAAACTCGTGACCATTCCGTTATTTTAGTGGTTGAAGATTCAAAAGACGTATCTGCTATGGAAAAAATTCAAGAGTATCATGGCTTGTACCATGTCTTACATGGCTTGATTTCACCAATGAATGGTGTCGGACCAGATGATATTAATTTGAAATCATTGATTACACGTTTAATGGATAGTGAGGTCAATGAAGTGATTATTGCGACCAATGCAACCGCAGACGGTGAAGCAACATCTATGTATATCTCACGTGTCCTAAAACCAGCAGGAATCAAGGTAACACGTTTAGCACGTGGACTGGCTGTTGGCTCAGACATCGAGTATGCCGACGAAGTCACACTACTTCGTGCCATAGAAAATCGAACAGAATTGTAGGATGTAAGAAAAGCAGCATGAAGCTGCTTCAGAGCGTAGACAAACCCTCTCAGCAGTATAAATATTGTAAATTTAGAGTGTATCTATCGATTTGAATAAACTCTTAGAAATGCTGATATAACGGTGTTCCTAAGGGTTTTTATTTTTTAACAAAAAGAAAAAAAGATTGAAGAAAAATATCCAAAATGGACTTTTTCTTCAATCTGAAGCAGCATGAAGCTGCTTTTTTGCTTGTCACTTTTTCTATCATCTGATGTTTAAACTTGTTTGAAAGGAAGCTTCTTTTGTGGTATGATAGGTAGGAAATTGTAATAGAAAAGGAATTGAACTTGAGTTGGGTTTGGGGCTGTTTTTTGGTTCATGCTCGGCTTGTTGAAAAATGTATTAGGTGACCTTAACTTGGTATCTTTTTTCTGTTCAGGTAATTAAAGTTTATGGCAAAAGAAACGCTTGTTTTACTTTATGGTGGACGTTCTGCGGAGCGTGAAGTATCTGTTTTATCAGCTGAGAGTGTCATGCGTGCGATTAATTATGACAAATTCTTTGTGAAAACTTACTTCATCACACAATCTGGTGATTTTATTAAGACACAAGAATTTTCAAGCAAACCAGCCGATGATGAAAAGTTAATGACTAACGCTACTGTTGTTGAAAGTCAAAAAATTAAACCAAGTGATATTTATGAAGAAGGAGCAGTTGTTTTCCCTGTTCTTCATGGACCAATGGGAGAAGACGGTTCAATTCAAGGCTTCCTTGAAATTCTTAAAATGCCTTACGTTGGAACTAACATCTTGTCATCAAGTGTTGCCATGGATAAAATTTCAACAAAACACGTTCTTGAGTCTGCAGGTGTACCACTTGTTGCTTACGTGACTTATGTTGAAGGGGCTGACCTTGAAAAAGCTGTTGCTGAAGTAAATGAAAAATTGACTTATCCAGTCTTTATTAAACCAGCCAACATGGGGTCTTCAGTAGGAATTTCAAAAGCTGATGATGAAGAGGGGCTCCGCTCAGCTATTGACCTCGCCCTTAAATACGATAGCCGTATTCTTATCGAAACTGGTGTCAATGCGCGTGAAATCGAAGTTGGGATTTTAGGAAATGCTGACGTGCAAACAACATTACCTGGTGAAGTGGTTAAAGACGTTGCTTTCTATGATTACGATGCTAAATACATCGACAATAAAATTACTATGGATATTCCAGCGCATATCGATAGCAACATTATGGAAGAAATGCGTGGCTATGCAACAACAGCTTTCCGTGCTATCGGTGGATGTGGTTTGTCACGTTGTGATTTCTTCTTGACAGAAGACGGTCATGTTTACCTTAATGAATTGAATACAATGCCAGGTTTCACACAATGGTCAATGTATCCACTTCTTTGGGAAAACATGGGACTCGCTTACTCTGATTTGATTGAAAAATTGGTTGAATTAGCTAAAGAAATGTTTGAAAAACGCGAAAGCCATTTGATTTAAAAAAAGCTGCACTCCAAAAGTTAGACGATAAATCTAACAATTGGGGCGCTTTTTAGATATGAATAACCTCAGAGATGGGATAACTCTCTGAGGCTTTTTAGTTATAGATTTGCAAGCTTGCGTAATTCGGGTATCTTTTGTAACCTCGGAATGACAAGCATGGTAATAATGATTCGTAGTGGAATTTCAAAGACTTTTAACCAACGTCCTGCCAGATATTGTGCCCAGAATGGCACGCCAAAGTATATCTGAATCAGAAGTGGTGTGAGGATAAAGGTGCTAATCAGCATGATAACCACAGTTGCGATTGTTACGTGTAGCCAGTCTTTTTTGCTTGACCAGCTTAGTGGCTTACTATAAAAGAAAAGACCATAGAAAAAGCCCTGAATTGCTTCCATAAGTGTCCACCAAATGATGAAATTACCAGCGCTACTTGATGATAAGGTATCAACCACATCAAGAATACCTAGGCTAATAAAGCCCCAAATAGGACCGCCAATCATTCCGATAATCGTGTTGACAATGAACGTCAAACTGATAACTAATTGTTGTGGAATGACTGGAATTGAAAATTTCCCAACGATGAAAGCAAGCGCGATTAGCATAGCCAAGCTAACCAAACGCTTAAGGGTGAGTTTGGGTGTTTTGAAAAATAAATTCATTTTCTGCTCCTTTTAAAACATAAAACTGGAGCTGTTAAAAAAATTTAACAGCGGATGCAATGATTCACCGCGCAAATTGCTTCGTTGTGTGACAACATCCCATTCACACACACTTAACGCAAATCATCTACTCTGTGCAAAACAAGCTTTGCAATTATAATTGTACCATAAAAATCCCTGCATGATTGCTAAAATGTGGTATAATAAAAGGCGTTAACACTAGATTTTTAATGAAGGATTCAATATGAAATTAACATTGCATGAAGTCGCCAAGGTTGTTGGCGCTAAAAATACTATTTCGGAGTTTGATGACGTTCCCCTGCGACAAATTGAATTTGACAGTCGTAAGATTGAAAAAGGGGATTTATTTTTACCATTAAAAGGTGCGCGTGATGGGCATGATTTTATTGAAACTGCCTTTGAAAATGGTGCTGTTGCGACTTTTTCAGAACGTGAAGTAGCTGGTCATCCATACATCTGGGTTGATGATTGCCTAGAGGCATTTCAAGCGCTAGCTAGCTATTATCTTGAGAAACAGCGTGTTGATGTCATTGCTGTGACAGGGTCAAATGGTAAAACGACAACCAAAGATATGATTGCTGCGGTTTTATCAACAGAATACAAGACTTATAAAACACAAGGCAACTACAATAACGAAATTGGTTTGCCATATACAGCACTTCATATGCCAGATGATACGGAGAAAATTGTCCTTGAGATGGGGCAAGATCATATGGGTGACATTCATCTGTTGTCAGAACTTGCAAAACCACATATCGGTGTGGTGACTTTGATTGGTGAAGCTCATTTGGAATTTTTCGGTAGTCGTGAGAAAATCGCAGAAGGTAAATTGCAAATTGTTGATGGCATGGATTCAGATGGCATTTTGATTGCGCCAGCTGACACAATCGTGGATCCTTATTTACCTGAAAGCCAAATGGTTATTCGTTTTGGTGACGGCGCAGAAATTTTTGTGAAAGATTTGCAAGAAAGTAAGGAATCGTTGACCTTTACGACAAATGTGATTGACCGTCCAATTACCCTACCTGTGCCTGGAAAATACAATGCGACTAATGCCATGGTAGCAGCTTATGTTGGTAAATTATTAGCCATTTCTGATGACGATATTGTCGAGGCTCTTGAGACAATTGAATTAACACGCAATCGTACGGAATGGAAAAAAGCAGCCAATGGTGCTGATATTTTGTCAGATGTTTACAATGCTAATCCAACGGCAATGCGCTTGATTTTAGAGACATTTTCTAAAATTCCTGCCAATGAGGGCGGTAAAAAAATAGCTGTGCTTGCTGACATGAAAGAATTGGGTGAGCAATCTGTTGAGCTTCATAAACGCATGATTATGAGCTTGTCACCTGAAACATTAGATACACTCATTTTCTATGGGGAAGACATTGCTGAATTGGCACAACTTGCTAGTCAAATGTTTCCAATTGGAAAAGTTTATTATTTCAAGAAAACAGCTGATGAGAATCAATTTGATGCCATGCTTGAAACTATTCAAAAAGTATTACAACCAGCTGACCAAATTTTATTGAAGGGAAGCAACTCAATGCAATTAGCTAAAATTGTTGAAGCACTGGAGAAATAGATTACTGTGGAGAGATTAAGGTTAAAGGAAGTATTTAGGACTGAAGAGTCATTTGCAAGGTTTCTTTATCGATCCTTGTATTTTCTTGAGTTTTGTTTGCTATTTCTAGCTTGGTTCTTGAAACGTTATCCGTTTCCTTTACCATTTTTCTTATTGATGTCAAGTCTTGCCATTGTTGGTGGATTTGCCATGTATTTATGGAGTTTTTGGCGTTCGGGTTGGTCAATAGAGAAGATTTTAGCAGGGATTTTTGCACTAGCTTTCTTGATTTTATTGCCAATGTCTAATTATCTGGAAACAAACGTTGATGATTTGTCCATGGTTACCTTGTTTTTGTTATCAGCGAGTGTTGATAAAGATGATGAGCGGTTGATGACAGCGATTTTCTACTTTAAGCTGATTGTAGCAATCTTAGTGCTCTTTGCTTACAATAGTCATATTATTTCTGATATGACCATGTATCGAGTTGACAAAGATTTGATTAGGCATTCTTATGGTTTTATGCACCCAAATTCTTTGGGAATGTATTTAGTTGGTTTGTTGTTTGATTTTTCCTTGGTTAGAAAGAGACGTAAAGCTAGAGCAGGATTGGTCATGTTGCTTGTTTCCTTGTTGATTTTTGCGATTACCGACTCAAGGACAACATTTTTAATTGCAGGAGTCATCATTCTTTGCTATTTTTTGAAACCATTATTACTAAAGTATCAGGTTTCCGGTTCTGTGATTATTCCACTGGTGATTGTGATGTTTGGTTTGGGGCTAGGGCTTCCATACTTCTACAATGGTGATAGTACCATTTATGCAACATTGAATCATTTGTTTTCAGGAAGATTGAATATCGGACATACGTATTTGCAGCATTTCGGTGTTGATTGGTTGCCACGAAATATCCCAACTTTTACCGAAATAAATGGGCATCCGATGTACGATGATAGTTTTTATATTGATTCATTATTACGTCAGGGAATTTTTCTATTTCTACTGTATCCAATTTTTCTCATTGCACAGTTGAGAGGGAAGAAACTGACACTATTCCATACGATGCTCTTTTTGATAACTTTCTTTATCAATATCATGGAGCACTATGGTGGCAGTCTTTGTATGTGTAGTATTCTCTTAATCAATTATTTTGCGGTTTCTGAGGAGAACACCGTGGGGAAATATTGAAATAGAGCCCACTTTTCGTTATAATAATAGAGTTATGAGTCCCATGACTCTATTTTTTGTATGGCAGAAAAGGAGTGGACCAATGTAGTCACTAAAGATTAGGTGATACGTTTATATAAAGAAGATAATTAAGATTAATAAGGAAATAAAATGACAATTCAAGATGACATTAAAAAACGTCGTACGTTTGCTATCATCAGTCACCCAGATGCTGGTAAAACGACAATTACAGAACAATTACTTTATTTTGGTGGAGAAATCCGTGAAGCTGGTACCGTAAAAGGGAAAAAGACAGGGAACTTTGCTAAATCTGACTGGATGGATATTGAAAAGCAACGTGGTATCTCCGTTACTTCATCAGTAATGCAATTTGATTATGCTGGAAAACGTGTCAATATACTTGATACACCAGGGCACGAGGACTTCTCTGAAGATACTTACCGTACTCTTATGGCGGTAGATGCTGCGGTTATGGTTGTCGATTCTGCCAAAGGTATTGAAGCACAAACGAAAAAGCTGTTTGAAGTTGTTAAACACCGTAATATTCCAGTATTTACTTTTATCAACAAGCTTGACCGTGATGGTCGTGAACCACTTGACCTTTTGGAAGAATTGGAAGAAGTGCTTGGTATTGCAAGTTATCCAATGAATTGGCCAATTGGGATGGGAAAATCATTTGAAGGGCTTTACGATTTGTACAACAAACGTTTGGAACTTTACAAAGGCGATGAACGTTTTGCAGCACTTGAAGATGGTGATGAATTATTTGCTAACAACCCATTCTACCAACAAGTTTTGGAAGATGTTGAATTGTTAGAAGAAGCAGGAAATGAATTTTCAGAAGAAGCTATCTTGTCTGGTGATTTAACACCAGTATTCTTCGGTTCTGCCCTTACAAACTTTGGGGTGCAAACTTTCCTAGATACTTTCTTACAATTTGCGCCAGAACCCCATGGACATAAAACAACAGAAGGCAATGAAATCGACCCTTACGATAAAGATTTTTCAGGATTTGTCTTTAAAATCCAAGCAAATATGGACCCACGACACCGTGACCGTATTGCTTTCGTGCGTATCGTTTCAGGTGAATTTGAACGTGGCATGAGCGTGAATTTAGCACGTACGAAAAAATCAGTGAAATTGTCAAACGTGACACAATTCATGGCAGAATCACGTGAGAATGTTGAAAATGCCGTTGCTGGTGATATTATCGGGGTTTACGATACAGGAACTTACCAAGTTGGGGATACGTTGACAGTCGGTAAAAATAAATTTGAATTTGAACCGTTACCAACCTTCACACCAGAGTTGTTCATGAAAGTAGCTGCTAAAAACGTCATGAAACAAAAATCATTCCACAAAGGAATTGAACAATTGGTGCAAGAAGGAGCTATCCAACTTTATAAAAATTATCAAACTGGCGAATACATGCTTGGTGCTGTTGGTCAATTGCAGTTTGAAGTGTTCAAACACCGTATGGAAAATGAATACAATGCCGAAGTGGTAATGACACCAATGGGTAAAAAGACTGTTCGTTGGATTAAACCAGAAGACCTTGATGAACGCATGTCATCAAGTCGAAATATCTTGGCTAAAGACCGCTTTGACCAACCTGTTTTCCTTTTTGAAAACGACTTTGCGCTTCGCTGGTTTGCGGATAAATACCCAGATGTTGAACTAGAAGAAAAAATGTAATAAAGACAGAGGGAGTTGAGAAAGTGCTCAACTTCTTTTGTCGTTCTTCATGCTAAGATAAAAATAAATAAAGGTCTGAACTTGCGTGCTCAGACCTTTTTAGGAGTTAAAACAAAAACAGCCCCGACGAATCAGGACTATCTTTTTGAGATTATGAAAAAGAAAAGTTTTAGGATATCCATATCTTATCAGAGAAGACTTAAAGAAACCTTAAACGACTAAGAAAAATAGTCTTTTACAGAAAATTCTAATGATAGAAGTTGTGAAACCAAATTTCAAGTCTAAATTAGCCATTTTGTAAAAACTCTCTAGGAGAGTGATAATCAAGCACTTTTTTGGAATAGTTGTTAATCCAGTATTCAATAAATGTGACTTGTCGTTGTGGTGATTACAATTATATCTCTCTGAGATGTTTTTTGATACACTCAAGTGACTAATTTCATTTTAGAACTTTCAATAGAAGTTATGAAAACGTGTTATTTTAATAAATGAAATTGTTTCCTATCTTTTTAACTTGGAATGTGTTAAACTAGATAAGTTGTTAAACAACGATTAAAGTTTAATAAGGCAGCTTCGCACTGCCTTTTAGAAAAGAGAAAAATTTGAAATTTACAGAACTTAACTTATCGGAAAATATCCTTGCTGCCGTAGAAAAAGCAGGCTTTGTTGAGCCATCTCCAATCCAAGAATTAACGATTCCTTTGGCTTTGGAAGGTAAGGATGTTATCGGACAAGCACAAACTGGAACAGGGAAAACAGCTGCCTTTGGCTTGCCAACTTTGAACAAAATTGATACAAATCGTAATGTTGTTCAAGCCTTGGTTATTGCGCCAACACGTGAATTGGCTGTTCAAGGACAAGAAGAATTGTTTCGTTTCGGTCGTGAAAAAGGTGTGAAAGTCCGTTCCGTTTACGGTGGGTCAAGCATTGAAAAACAAATTAAGGCACTTCGTTCAGGAGCTCATATTGTAGTGGGAACACCAGGGCGTTTGCTTGATTTGATTAAACGCAAAGCTTTGAAACTTGACCATGTTGAAACATTAATCCTTGATGAAGCAGATGAAATGCTTAATATGGGATTCTTAGAAGATATTGAAGCCATTATTAGTCGTGTTCCGGAAACACGTCAAACTCTTCTTTTCTCAGCGACGATGCCAGAAGCTATCAAACGTATTGGGGTGAAATTTATGCAAAACCCTGAACACGTTAAAGTTGCTGCTAAAGAATTGACTACTGATCTTGTTGACCAATACTATATTCGCGTTAAAGAACAAGATAAATTTGATACAATGACACGTCTTATGGACGTTGACCAACCTGAATTGTCAATTGTCTTTGGGCGTACAAAACGTCGTGTGGATGAATTGACACGTGGATTGAAATTACGTGGCTATCGTGCCGAAGGTATTCACGGTGACCTTGACCAAGGTAAACGTCTCCGTGTTCTTCGTGATTTTAAGAATGACAATATTGACATCTTGGTTGCGACTGACGTTGCAGCACGTGGTCTTGATATTTCAGGGGTCACACATGTTTATAACTACGATATTCCACAAGACCCAGAAAGCTATGTTCACCGTATTGGACGTACTGGACGTGCTGGGAAACATGGTCAATCAATCACTTTCGTGGCACCAAACGAAATGGGATATTTGTCAATTATTGAAAAATTGACGAAAAAACGCATGAAAGGCTTGAAACCAGCGACTGCTGATGAAGCCTTTAAAGCGAAGAAAAAAGTTGCGCTTAAGAAAATTGAACGTGATTTTGCGGATGAAGCGATTCGTGCAAACTTTGACAAATTCAAAGGTGATGCCGTTAAATTGGCAGCAGAATTTACACCAGAAGAATTAGCATTGTACATCTTGAACTTGACCGTTAAAGATCCAGATACGCTTCCAAAAGTGGAAATTGCTCGTGAAAAACCATTACCATTTAAACCATCAGGTGGTGGCTTTAATAACCGCAAGGGTGGTCGTGGCAATGGTCGCGGTCGTGATAATCGCCGTGGTGGACGTTCAGACAGAAAACGTGATGACCGAGATAATAACAGCTATCGTGATTTCAAACGTACGTCATCTAAGAACAAACGTGATTTCCAAAACAAAGATAACAAACGCCCACATCGCACATCAAGCGAAAAGAAAACAGGATTTGTTATCCGTAATAAAGGGGAAAGATAATCATAAAACACACTCTGTGATGACAGGGTGTGTTTTTGAATACAGGTAAAAAACCTCCGCTATTCTAGCAGAGGTAATTGATATTAAGCAATGTACTGTTTGAAAAATGCTAATATTTCCAAGTTACAAGCAGTAGCAATAGGATCTTTAATATTGTAATTAAAAACGTGTCCTTTTGGTTCTTCAGGGGTTCCATAGGTACGAAATTCGTGTTCAATATGCTTAGCACGCAGGAAACCATCTAGTCTGACAGTACAATCACGAATAAAATCTTGATTAGCGGTTGTGAGGAATAAAGGTGGTATGGCTGGTGTGATATATTTTTCGGTTAGCAGCATATCCATTTTATTTTCTAAAACAGTATCGGTAAAGTAAGCCTTTGGGGCACCTTCAATAGTACCAGGAAGGTTGAGGAAAGAAGCTCCGCAGTTAATAGCAGCTGCACGCACTGACATGTTAGGTTTGTCGTAGCCAAATTTTTGACGGTAGTCATTATTGGTGAGGATAGTCAAATACTGCACCGCCATTTGTCCGCCAGCACTGTCACCGATGATGAAAATATTATTTAAATCTATATCATAATCGCTACCGTGGCTAGCAACCCAGTGTACAGCACGGTTGACATCATCGAGTTCTCCAGGAAATTCGACTTCAGGTGCTAGTTGGTAGTTAAAATTAACAAAAGCAAAACCTTCTTTAGCTAAGCTAAGTCCAAAAAATTGATAGGTTTCCTTGGTACCATAGACCCATCCCCCACCGTGGATATTAATGATAGTAGGAACCTTGTCTATACGTTTTTTAGGAAGGTAAATATCTAGGAGATTCCATTTTTCTTTAGGACCATAGGCGATGTTGTCAAAACGTTCAACCTCAGGAATATCATGTGGCAGTCCGGCGTCACGTTTATCATCACCTTCTTTAAAAAGTGCACTTAATGTTTTCGCAGCTTCTAAAACCTCTTGTTTGATCGTCATTTTGTAAGACCTCGTTTCTAAATCTATTTTTAAGACACTACGATTTTAGGTTAAAAATGAGTAAAATTCTAGCACTATCTTATCTAAAAAAAGGCGTCTAGTAACCTATTTATGATATAGAAAAAGGTTACTAGACGCCTTTTTCTGGGAACTCTTGTTATTTTGTAAACTCTGTTAACTCGTTATAATAAAAAGTAAGAAAAGCTTAGCAGAAGTTACGTTACAAATCTGTTAAACCAGTCATATTTTATACTCTAGGAGGATTTCGTTATGAAACCAGTAAAAGATAAACTATCTTTTAAAATCTCTCTGCTCTCTATTTCTCTCTTTTTAATGATTGCACCCCAGATTTCAGCAGCTTTACCACTTATGTATAATGCTTTTCCCGGTGTCAGTCAAAGTGGTGTTGAGACACTATCTACTATTCCAAATTTTGGAATTATGGTTGGTTTGTTTGTCAGTCCGTTTTTGATACGTGCTCTTGGACAAAAATTGACTATATTGATTGGTTTGGTTATTACCTTGTTAGCTGGAACGTTTCCAATGTATGCTGTGGCTTTTACGCCAATTTTGATTTCGCGTTTTCTACTCGGAGCAGGAATTGGACTTTTTAACTCTCTAGCAGTCAGTTTGATTCCTCAATTTTATGTTGATGATGAGGAAGAACGCGCCTCTATGCTTGGTTTCCAAAATGTTATGAGCAGTATTGGTGCGGCGGTATCTTCTTTTTTAGTCAGTTATTTGGTTACGATTAGTTGGCATGCAGCCTTTGTTATTTATTTTCTGGTTATCCCATCTCTTATTTTATTTACGCTATTTGTGCCATTGAAAAGAGAAACTACTCAATTTGGTAATCAAAATGGAAATAAGCAAAAGCAATCAATCAATGGTAAAGTCATTCTTATCGCTATTTTGATGTTCTTTATTTTCATGCTGTATTTACCGATGAGCTATAAATTACCAACTATGATTGTAGAAAATGGTATCGGTACTACTTCGACAGCAGCTATGGTAGCAGGCTTTTCGACATTGGTGGGTATCCCTATTGGGGTTACCTTTGGTTTCTTCTTTAAAAAATTGCGTGATAAAATTTTTCCACTTGGTTTTTTTCTAGTCACTTTAGGTTTTCTGCTGACAGCATTTTCACAAAATTTAGTTATTTTACTGTTATCTATGGTTATTACTGGTATTGGTTTTGGATTTGCGGTACCATATATGTACAACTGGCTTGGTTGGGCAGCACCTCAAAATTCTGTTAACTTAGCAACAACACTTGTTCTAGTTATGGTGAATGTTGGTTGTTTTGTCTCTCCTACGGTTATGGGAGCTCTATCGGCTTTCTTTGGTTCTGAAGCGAGCAACACCTTATTGGTTTCAGCTATTGGCTTTGCACTTATAACAATTTATGCGCTTGTGCATTATGTCAGAGTGCATAATATACACAAATAATATCAGAGAAGAACTCGTTGGAAAGCGAGTTTCTTTCCTATCAGGAGGTCTTTCTTGGAAACGTGTCAGCATGAAGTGGTCAACCCTAATCAAGGCTTATTGTCATTTTTATATGTTCACAATGAGCAGTCGCCTGCCTATATTGAGCCGCATTGGCATAGGGCTGTTGAATTAAGCTATACCTCAAAAGGATCCATTGATCATTTTTACATTGCAGGTGAAAATTTTCAAACCCAATCAGGTCAAATTTTAGTGGTTAATACTCAGGATATTCACAGCATTCGTGTTTTGAATTATAAGGAAGAGCCTGAGTTGGCTCTGACGATTACCTATCCTTATCCATTTTTGGTTGGTCAATATGAAGATATTAGTCACTGTCAGTTTGATATCAATCATCCAGAGACTTTTTCAACGCAGCAAAAGCAGGCTTATAATCATCTCCAAGATATCTTAGAGATGATTATAAGAGATTTTCAGGCAGATAGTCCACAGAAAAATCTGAAATTAAATTTAGGTATTTTACAGGTTTTGGATATTTTAGTGACTTCTTTTTTGGTTGATACTGTGGCTGATGTTCATAAGGATAATCGCCTTCAAATTGCTGAGCGTATCAAGGAGATTGATTCTTTTTTGCAGAAAAATTATCAGGAGACCATTGGTTTGGAAGAATTGGCAGAACATTGTCATCTGTCTCGCTCCTATATGGCACGCTTTTTCAAAGCTCACTTGGGGGTAACCTTAGGGCAATACCTAGCAACTATTCGTGCTCAAAAAGCACGTGATAGTTTGATTGAAACCAAGGATTGTCTGACAGATATTGCTTTAAAACATGGTTTTAGCGGCTTACGGTCAATGAACCGCGCCTTGGAAACAAATTTTGGAAAGACAGCTCGTCAGTTAAGAGATGAGCAGTGAGGAAATGACATGTTATTTAAGTTTTGATATTGCTGGTACTCATATAAAATATGCTTTGATGAGTGCTTCCGAGGAGATTTTAGAGAAAAATCATGTGATGTCTCCTAAGGATTTAGATGATTTTTGGTCAGCAATTGATGACATTATCTTGACTTATCGTAGCCAGATTCAAAGAGTGGCGTTTAGTGCTCCGGACCGTGTAGATATTGATAATGGTATCATTTATTTGGGTGGTGTCCTGACTTGTTTGGATGATGTTCATATTAAAGAGCGTATTAAAGAAAATTATGATTTACCAGCTACGGTGCTTAATGATGGTAAGGCAGCAGCCTTAGCAAAGGTCTGGCAGGGGAGTTTGAAAGGTGTATCAGATGGTGCAACCATTATTTTAGGAACTGGTGTTGGTGGCGGTCTCGTTTTGAATGGGAAATTACGCAGTGGTGTACATTTTCAAGCAGGTGAGTTAAGTTTTATACTTCTAAATCCTGCTAATCAAAGTTTTGACAAGATGAGTGGCTATCTAGAGTCTGCTGTGGGAATGATTGAAAAAATCAATCAGATAATTGGAAATTCAGATATTAAAGACGGCTTAATAGCTTTTAAAGCTGTTCAATCAAAAAAACAGAAGCAGTAGCTACTTTTGAAGACTATTGTAAACCATTGCGACTATTATTTTGAATGTGCATGCTACCTTAGATTTACATACTTTTGCTATTGGAGGTGGGATCAGCTCACAAGACCTTTCAGGAACTAAAAGTGTTTTAACACGCCCTAATATTGTTAAAACTAGTTTCGGTAATGATGCGAATTTATTAGGCGCTCTCTATCAATTATTACATTAGCGAATGAGATAGAAGAACACACTTCAGAAAATGGAAGTGTGTTCTTCTATATATGCTAGCTTTTGTTGTCGTGTTTTTTGTTTGAAGTAGCTTTCGGCGGACATGGCGGCTTCTTTGCTGTCAAAGCTTTTTTGGTAGATGAGTTTGACTGGTAGGCGACTTCTAGTGTACTTTGCACCTTTGCCGCTATTATGTGTTTTGATACGCTTTTCAACATTGGTTGTGTAGCCTGTGTAGAGTGTGCCATCAGCACATTCGACAACATACATATAAGCTTTGTTAGTTTTTTCTTCCGTTTTTTCCATAATAAATTTCAAAAATATCGTCCGTATAGTCACCGTTTTCTTTGTGAACAAAGAGTGGTGGGAGAATTTTTAGTCCGTCAGTAGAGCCGTCTTTAATCGCTTCAATCAAGAGCATATTAGCATCTTTACCTATTTTAGGATAAACAAATTGGATACGTTTTGGCGCTAGATTGTATTGTCTCATGGTATCAATGATGTCTAAGAAACGGTCTGGTCGATGTACCATAGCTAGTCGTCCATTTGATTTGAGCGCGTGCCTGGCTACCTCACAAATTTCTTCTAAATTGGTAGCAATTTCATGTCTAGCAAGAAGGTAGTGTTCAGAAAGATTTTTCTTTGACGTTTCTGAAACCTTGAAATAAGGTGGATTACACAGAATCAAATCAACACCAGAACGTGGCACATGCTTGAGCAGATTTTTCAAATCGTCATTAATCATCTGAACTTGGTTTTCTAATTGATTGAGCTGGATTGAACGCTCTGCCATATTTGCCAAACGTTCTTGCAATTCTACCTCGATAATTGGTGCTTTGGTGCGCGTGCTGGCAAAAAGTCCTACGGCACCATTTCCAGAACAAAGGTCAACAATCAAGCCACGTGAAGGGATTTTTGGAAAACGTGACAGCAAGACACTATCGATAGAATAACTGAACACGTCTTTATTTTGAATAATTTTGACATCTGTCGAAAAGAGCTGGTCAATACGTTCGCCAGCTTTTAAAATTGATTTAATCATGATATTTATTATAGCAAATTTTAATTTTTCTCACTAGTTAGGTAATGATTTTTCGGCTCAAGCATGGTACAATGTTAAAGAATGTTTGAAGAAAAAGGAGTAAATCTGTGTTTTATACTTATTTACGAGGATTAGTGGTTTTCCTACTTTGGATTATCAATGGAAATGCTCACTATCATAATGAGGACAAAATTTTAAGCAAGGATGAGAACTATATCTTGGTTGCACCGCACCGTACTTGGTGGGATCCAGTTTATATGGCATTTGCTGCTCGTCCGAAAGAATTTATTTTCATGGCGAAGAAAGAATTATTTACGCACCGTATCTTTGGTTGGTGGATTCGTATGTGTGGTGCCTTTCCGATTGACCGTGAAAATCCAGGGCAAAAAGCTCTTAAATACCCTATTAACATGTTGAAGAAAAGCAATCGTTCACTTGTGATGTTTCCAAGTGGTAGCCGTCATTCAACCGATGTTAAAGGTGGGGTTGCTGTTATTGCTAAAATGGCGAAGGTTAAGATTATGCCAGTCGTTTATGCAGGACCAATGGAATTAAAAGGGCTTTTGACTGGAGAACGTGTGGATATGAACTTTGGTAATCCAGTTGACATTTCTGATATCAAACGCATGAATGATGAAGGGATTGAAGAAGTGGCAAACCGTATTCAAACAGAATTTGATCGCTTGGATGCTGAAAATGCGACTTATCATACCAACAAAAAACCAAATCCATTAACTTACATTTACCGTATTCCTCTTGGACTTGTGGCGATTATCGTTGTTCTGTTGACATTGCTCTTTAGCTACATTGCAAGCTTTGTTTGGGATCCAGATAAGCACCGTAAAATGAAATAAGAACCAAAAGCTCAGCGATTTTGCTGGGCTTTTTCGAATAAATAAGTAAAGGCTTGTATGAGTCTATTTTTTATGTCAAAAGTGAGGTAGTGAGATGATTGAAGAAATAAAAGAAAAACTTTTGGAGAACAAAACGTTGGCAGCGGTATTGGGGATAATACTTGTCATGATAATCGGATTTTTTGCTTGGTTAAATGTGACAAAAACAACAGCGGATGCGCAAAATGACCTACCTGCCCTAAGCACGACTTTTTCGACAAGTAGTAGCGCAAGTGATTTAAAAACAGAACGTTCAAGTTCGCAAACTGAGACTCAAAAAATGTTTGTAGATATCAAAGGTGCTGTGAAAAATGAGGGGGTTTATGAGCTTTCAAACGGTAGCCGTGTGACAGATGTGGTCAAATTAGCAGGTGGTTTTACAGAAGATGCTGATAAGAAGTCGGTGAATCTGGCTGAAAAAGTAACCGATGAATCGGTGATTTATGTGGCAAGAGTTGATGAAAATGTTGCTCCTGCAACGACTAATTCACAAGCAAATGGCAGCGCTCAACAGGAAGAAAGTTCAGATAAAATCAACCTTAATACCGCAACTTTGGCGGAACTCCAGACGATTTCTGGCATTGGCGCCAAACGTGCCCAAGATATTATTGACTACCGTGATGCTAATGGTGGTTTTTCATCAGTTGATGACTTAGCGAATGTGTCTGGTATCGGAGAAAAAATACTAGAAAAGCTAAAATCTGAGGTGACCGTTGATTAAATATTTTCCCATTAAGCCAATTCAATTGGCTTTTTTGCTCATTTTGCTCTATTATTTTTGCTTTTCAAAAGTGGTTGGGTGTTTGATGTTTCTCTTGCTAGCCTTGGTGTTTTTATGGCAACAGTATGGTTGGAAGGCTTGGTGTCAAGTTTGCTTGTGTTTAACCTGTTTTGCGGTATTTTTTCTGACTAAGGCTAATCAGACAGAGCAGGCTTATCAAGCAGCACCAGATCATTTAACAAAAATCCAGATGATTCCTGACACGATTTCGGTCAATGGGGATTTGCTGTCCTTTCGAGGTAAGGAAGCTGGGCGGACTTATCAGATTTTTTATTCCTTGAAATCGGAGAAAGAACAGCATTTTTTTAAAACATTAAATCAAACGGTTGTTTTATCTGGTGATATGGACTTGGAAGAAGCAACGCCCCAGCGGAATTTTGGTGGTTTTGATTATCGTACTTACCTTAAACATGAAGGTATTTATCGTGTGGTAAATTTGTCGGCGATTAACAATGTTGAACTTGTTCATAAGACGACTTTGTGGGATAAGCTACATGATGTTCGACGAAAGGCTATTGTTAGTATTCAGCAGCATTTTCCTGCTCCTATGCAACATTATATGACTGGGCTTTTGTTTGGCTATCTGGATAAATCGTTTGATGAGATGAGTGAGGTTTACACGAGTTTAGGAATTATTCACCTCTTTGCTCTTTCAGGCATGCAGGTTGGCTTTTTTGTGGGGGCATTCCGCTTTTTCTTTCTACGTCTTGGGTTACGCCGAGATTATGTGGACATACTACAAATCCCATTTTCACTCGTCTATGCGGGGCTGACTGGCTTTTCTGTTTCGGTAATTCGGAGTTTAATTCAATCTGCTTTTGCAAATCTTGGTATTAAAAAATTAGATAACTTGGCTTTAACTTTGTTTGTTCTTTTTATAGTTATGCCAAATTTTCTGCTGACGATGGGAGGCATTCTTTCGTTTACTTACGCTTTTATTCTCAATTTTATTAACTTTGATGACATTAGTCGCTATCAGAAAATTATTGCGGAAAGTTTGACGATTTCATTAGCCAGTTTGCCCTTGTTAATTCATTTTTTTGCTGTGTTTCAACCGTTATCTGTCTTATTGACCGCAATTTTTTCTGTGGCATTTGACACTATTATGTTGCCAATGCTATCAATCATTTTTATTTTATCGCCCTTGGTTAAACTGACTTGTTTTAATGGTTGTTTTGTTTTCTTGGAAACTGTTATCAAGCACACTAAGGCAATTTTGGGCGGTCCGATTGTTTTTGGTAAACCAAATCTTGGTATCTTGGTGCTACTATTTTTAATGTTGGGCGTGCTTTATGATTGCTGGCGACGAAAGAAAACGGCAATTTTTCTTGTCAGCTTAGTAGCTCTGCTATTTTTTCAAATCAAGCATCCGCTAGAAAACGAGGTGACGGTGGTTGATATTGGGCAGGGAGATAGTATTTTTGTGCGTGATGTTAAGGGGAATACGCTGCTAATTGATGTGGGCGGAAAGGTGAGTTTTAGTGAGAAGAACGCGTGGCAGGAGCGGCTGACGGATAGCAATGCGGAGCGAACGTTGATTCCTTATCTCAACAGTCGCGGCGTTGGAAAAATTGACCAGTTAGTTCTGACGCACACGGATACTGACCACATGGGAGATATGCTAGAGGTGGTAAAGCAGGTGAAAATTGATGAAATTCTGGTTAGTCAGGGAAGTTTGACAAAGCCAGATTTTGTGGCGAAATTACAAGCCATGAAAACCAAGGTGCGCGTGGTAACAGCTGGTGATGTTTTGCCGATTATGGGAAGTCACCTGCAAGTGCTTTATCCGAGCCAGACTGGTGATGGTGGTAACAATGACTCGGTGGTGCTTTATGGGAATCTTTTGGGTAAGAATTTCTTGTTTACAGGAGATTTGGAAGAAGAAGGCGAGCAAGAGTTGATAGCAACTTATCCCAATCTGCCGGTTGATGTCTTAAAAGCAGGGCATCATGGCTCAAAAGGATCATCAAGTTCAGAATTTCTCGCTCACATTTCACCGCAAATTGCTTTGATTTCCGCAGGGCAAAATAACCGATACAAACATCCTCACCAAGAAACGCTTGAACGCTTCCGAGTACAAAACATGACCATTTACCGCACAGACGAGCAAGGCGCTATCCGCTTTAGAGGACTAAATCACTGGAAAATCGAAACAGTGAGGTAGGGGGAATTGAAAAGACTTTTTCTTCAGTTTAAAACCATGAGTTTTTCTCATGGTTTTTTGTTATAATATTTCTATGATTGCAATCGAAGAAATTGATAAATTACGAAAAGAAAATCTTAGTTTAATTACGGTGGTGACGGGTGAGGATTTGGGACAATTTTCTCAGCTGAAAGAACGTATGATGGCACGTGTTGGTTATGATAAGGATGACTTGACTTATTCTTATTTTGATATGGCTGAGGTTGATTATCAAGATGCGGAAATGGACCTTGAAAGTCTGCCATTTTTTGCTGACCAAAAGGTGGTTATTTTTGATAATTTACTCGACATCACGACAGCTAAGAGGTCTTGTTTGGATGATAAGGCACTCAAACGTTTTGAGGTATATTTGGAAAATCCCTTGGACACGACGCGCTTGATTATTTTTGCGCCAGGGAAATTAGACGGCAAACGTCGCTTGGTGAAAATTCTTAAACGTGATGCACAGATTTTTGAAGCAAGTGAATTAAAAGAAGCAGAGCTAAAAACGTATTTCCGAAAATTGGCTCACAAAGAAAATCTGACCTTTGATTCAGGTGTTTTTGAGGCTTTGCTTTTGAAATCCAATTATGATTTCAGTGAGATTTTGAAAAACATTGCTTTTTTGAAATCTTATAAAAAAGATGGTCATATCACGGCAGATGATATTAATCAAGCCATTCCAAAAACGCTTCAGGATAATATTTTCGACTTGACGCAGTTTGTTTTGAATGGCAAAATCGATGAGGCACGCGAGCTGATTCGTGATTTGCGTTTGCAAGGTGAGGATGAAATCAAATTGATTGCGATTATGTTAGGGCAGTTTCGCATGTTCTTGCAAGTCAGCATTTTAGCCAGTCAAGGTAAAAATGAACAACAAACTGTAACGGCGCTGTCAGATTATCTTGGACGTCGTGTCAATCCTTATCAAGTTAAGTTTGCTTTGCGTGACTCTCGTACGCTTTCAATGCCGTTCTTGAAAAAAGCTTTGGCGGTGTTGATTGAAACGGATTATGCCATTAAAACTGGGACATATGACAAGGCTTATTTATTTGATATTGCTATCTTAAAAATCGCTCACGAACATCACTAATCATGCCTTGAAAAAAGCGGTCAAATAATTTGCTAGCTCTGCTATTTTCCTATAAAATAAAGGTACAAAAATGAAAGAGGTAATTAGCATGGCTATTATTTTACCAAAACTACCTTATGCATATGACGCTCTTGAGCCTTATATTGATACAGAAACAATGACAATTCACCATGATAAACATCATGCTACTTATGTGGCAAATGTAAATGCGGCGCTTGAAAAGCATCCAGAAATTGGAGATGATTTGGAAGCTTTGTTGGCAGATGTTGATAGTATTCCAACAGATATCCGTCAAGCGGTGATTAATAATGGTGGTGGGCATTTGAACCACGCCCTTTTCTGGGAATTATTATCACCTGAAAAACAAGAACCAACAACACAAGTGTTGGCTGCAATTGAGGAAGCTTTTGGCTCATTTGACGAATTCAAAGCTGCTTTCACGCAAGCTGCGACAACTCGCTTTGGGTCAGGTTGGGCTTGGCTTGTGGTGAATGAAAATGGCAAACTTGAAGTGCTCTCGACAGCTAATCAAGACACACCAATTTCACAAGGAAAAGCACCAATTTTGGCACTTGACGTTTGGGAACACGCTTACTATCTCAAGTATCGTAACGTTCGCCCAGATTACATCAAAGCTTTCTTTGATGTAATTAATTGGGAAAAAGTTGCTGAGCTTTACTCAAAAGCAACAAAGTGACTTCAACGTATCAAAAATCCTTTAATTAATACGATTCTTTAATTTATAGATTTTTTATCAAGCGGGACGTTAATCCGAGAAAACTCGGTGGTGTTCTGCTTTTTTGTGGTGTAATGTGATATAATAGCAAGGAGTGGGGGAATTTTGCATGTCAGGACATAATAAATGGAGCAAAATTAAAAATAAAAAAGGTGAAGCAGATGCTAAACGTGGTGCGATTTTCAATAAATTGTCACGTGAGATTTTTGTAGCTGCTAAAGCAGGTGGCGGTGACCCGTCAATGAATGCCAGCCTTCGTATAGTTTTGGATAAAGCGCGTGCGGCTAATATGCCAAAAGACAATATCAATCGTGCGATTAAAAAAGCGACAGATGTTGGCGATACAACAAACTATGATGAAGTCACTTATGAAGGATATGGACCTGGTGGCATCGCTATCCTTGTTCATACTCTTACTGACAATAAAAAACGTACAGATGCGAATATGCATACCATTTTCACGCGTAACGGTGGTAACATGGGCTCAACAGGTTCTGTTGCTTATATGTTTGACCGAAAAGGTTACATTGTCATTGACCGCGATAATTTGGACTTGGACGAAGATGCCATGCTTGAAGTGATTTTGGATGCTGGTGCGGAAGATTTGAAAACATCAGATGACGCCTTTGAAATTTTTACCGAAGCAAAAGAATTTCCAGCTGTCAAAGAAGCTTTGCAAGTACAAAATTTGGAATTCGCCCAAGCACAACTTAGTATGATTCCACAAAATTACGTTAGCCTTGATGACGAACAAGCAGACATTTTGGAGACACTCGTTGATAAACTCGAAGACGACGATGACGTCCAAGACGTTTATACCAATATGGCAGAATAAAAAGAACGGAAAATTTCCGTTCTTTTTTAGATCATTTCACAAACATGGCGTCGCCGAAACTAAAGAAGCGGTAGTGCTCGTCAATGGCGTGTTGGTAAGCATCAAGGACAAATTCACGTCCTGCAAAGGCAGATACTAGCATGACAAGTGTTGATTTTGGCAAGTGGAAGTTCGTTGAAAAAGCATCAACCACTTTAAATTCATAACCAGGTTTGATGAAGATATTCGTCCAGCCGCTGTCAGCTTTGATGTCGCCGTTGAATTTTGAACCGATAGTTTCAAGTGTGCGGATAGATGTTGTTCCGACAGCAACGACACGTCCGCCAGCAGCTTTCACGTCACGAAGCGTTTGGGCAGCTTCTTCAGATAGCGTGTAAAATTCAGAGTGCATTTCGTGCTCTTCGATATTATCGACAGATACTGGGCGGAAAGTTCCTAGCCCAACATGAAGGGTCAGATAGACAAGTTTAACACCTTTTGCCTCGATTTTGGCAAGCAAATCTTGAGTAAAATGAAGCCCAGCAGTAGGAGAGGCAGCAGAACCATTTTCTTTAGCATAAACGGTTTGGTAACGGTCTGGGTCATCTAATTTTTCATGAATGTAAGGTGGCAATGGCATTTCACCAAGGCTTTCCAAAACTTCAAGAAAGATACCGTCATAAGCAAATTCAACGACACGTCCGCCGTGGTCTAATTCTTCAACCACAGTAGCTGTTAAACGTCCGTCACCAAATGATACCTTAACTCCGACACGCAAACGTTTTGCGGGTTTGGCAAGAACTTCCCATTGGTCACCTTGTGTATTTTTCAAAAGAAGTAATTCCACATGACCGTGTGTGTCTGGTTTTTCACCGTAAAGACGGGCAGGAAGCACACGCGTATTGTTCATAACAAGCGCATCCCCAGGGTTTAATTCATCTAAAATATGGTCAAAATGAGCATCAACCATTTCATGTGTCTTGTGGTCAATGACCAAAAGTTTTGAACTATCTCGTTTTTCAAGAGGAGTTTGGGCAATCAATTCCTCTGGTAAATTAAAATCAAAATCATTGGTATTCATAGTAAATCCTTAATATTTATATTCTCAACTTTACATTATAACACGAGAACTATTTCTCGTCATCTGATCGAGGATAATTGTAATCGTTTTAAAGAGATGATATAATAAAGATGAAGTTATTTAGAATGATTCTAATTAAAATTAACTCATTACTCACTAATGGAAGGTAACGGATATGACAATTAGGGATTATGCAAAGTCAATTGTTTACGGTGGTATGGATGGCATTGTCACAACGTTTGCTGTGGTAGCAGGAGCTGTCGGTGGTAATTTGGGGATTAAACCGATTCTTATTTTAGGATTTTCAAATCTTTTAGCAGACGGATTTTCGATGGCAGTTGGTGATTATTTAAGCTCTACGACAGAAGAATCTGCGGTTAAAGCAAAAGCTGTAAAAAATGCAGGAGCAACCTTTATGTCATTTATCACTTTCGGCTTAATTCCTTTACTGTCATATCTTTTGATTAATGTTTTTAGTCTCTTTAAAATACACACATTTCTGATTGCTTGTGTCTTGGTATCACTTGCCTTAGCCTTACTTGGCTTGGTGAAAGCAATCATTACAGGTAGCAGTAAGAAAAAAGAAATTTTTAGAACCCTACTTATTGGCTTAATCGCTGCGCTTTTTGCCTATTATGTCGGCGAAGGTCTCGGAAAATTAGCAGGAACACGCTAGCAAAATTCACTCATTAATAATGAGTGGATTTTTTTAAACAATTCCCTTGACAAAGATTGGTATATACCATATAATAAAAATAGATAAGAGGTCTATACCAAAACAGAAGATGTTGGAGGATTTAAAAATGAAAATAATTCGTGTTAATAATCAAGTTGAAGGTGGTCAAGTGGCATTTTCTCTTTTGAAAGATGAAATGGCTAAGGGAGCTAAAACATTGGGACTTGCGACAGGTAGCACACCGCTTAGTTTCTATGAAGAAATTAGAAAGAGCAATCTTGATTTCTCAGATATGACTAGCATTAATCTGGATGAATACGTTGGTTTGGCAGCTGACAACGAGCAAAGTTATCGTCATTTTATGCAAGAAAATCTTTTCCAATACAAACCATTTAAAGAAAGTTTTCTTCCTAACGGCTTGGCAGAAGATTTGCAAGCAGAAACACGTCGTTATGACCAAGTGATTGCTGAACACGGTATTGATTTTCAAATTTTGGGAATTGGGCGCAATGGTCATATTGGTTTTAATGAACCTGGGACACCATTTGACGTGACAACACACATTGTTGATTTGGCAAAAGACACCATTGAAGCAAATAGCCGTTTCTTTGCCAGCATGGATGATGTGCCAAAACAAGCCATTTCAATGGGTATCAAATCAATCATGGCTTCTAAGGTGGTTGTTTTAATGGCTTACGGCGAAGGTAAAGCTGACGCTATCAATCAAATGATTAATGGACCTGTCACTGAAGAATTGCCAGCGAGTGTCCTTCAAAATCACCCTAATGTTGTCGTGATTGTAGATGAAGCCGCAGCAAGTCAATTAAACTAATAAACATGAAGTCTGGGTTTTGACACTCAGACTTTTGCTGTCTAAAAATTATTGATAACATGGTAAAATAGAACCATGCGTTTAGACAAATTATTAGGTCAGGCTGGTTTTGGGTCGCGAAATCAGGTTAAAAAATTAATTCGCAGTCGCCAAGTGTATGTGGACGGTCGTTTGGCTGAAGCGGATAATCTCAACGTTGAGACCAGTCTGCAAAAAATCACAGTATCAGGAAAACAAGTCAAACAGTCATCAGAGAAATATTTTCTTCTCAATAAACCTGCTGGCGTTGTTTCAGCAGTGTCTGATAAAGAACATCAGACAGTGATTGATTTAATCAAAGAAGCAGACCGTGTTCCACAGCTTTATCCAGTCGGACGACTTGACCGCAGTACCGAAGGTTTGCTTCTCATTACCAATAACGGTCCGCTAGGTTACCGAATGTTACATCCCAAATATCACGTTGCCAAGACTTATTATGTCGAGGTTAATGCGTTTTTAGCTGATGATGCGCCAGCATTTTTTGAAAATGGAGTATCCTTTGATGATGGAACGATTTGTAAGTCTGCTAAGCTTGAGCTTATCACGGCAAGTACAGAAAAAAGCTCTGCTTATGTCACGATTTCTGAAGGAAAATTTCATCAGATTAAAAAAATGTTTTTAGCCTACGGTGTAAAAGTAACCTATTTGAAACGACTAACATTTGGAGAATTTCAACTGGGCGATTTACCAAGCGGACAATATCGTGAGTTGACGTCTACCGAAAAAGAAATCTTGAAAAATTATCTGGATTAGGTGTCAGATGTTTTTCAGGATTTTTTTCGAATAAAATAGGTAGGAGGTGTGATGTGTTATCAGCGCTTGATGAAAATGGAAGATTAGTATCCTTGTTAGATGGTATCCCAGCTAACCAAAACTTTGTTTGCCCAGCTTGCCGCTCTGCTGTCCGTTTAAAAAATGGCAAAGTTATGCGTCCGCACTTTGCTCATGTTTCTTTGGATAAGTGTGATTTTTATAGTGAAAATGAAAGCAGTGAGCACCTTCAGTTAAAAGCGGCGCTTTATCATGCTGTGTCGCGGACTGAACAAGTCGTGGTTGAAAAAGTTTTACCAGATTTACATCAGGTGGCTGATTTATTTGTCAATGATAATTTGGCTTTAGAAGTGCAATGTTCGCGCTTATCAGAACAGCGATTATTTCAACGCACAAAAGCCTATCAAAGTCATGGTATTCAAGTACTTTGGTTGTTGGGGGAAAAGTTGTGGCTTGGCAATCGTTTATCACCTTTGCAACGTCATTTTCTTTATTTTTCGCAGAATATGGGCTTTCATTTGTGGGAGTTGGATGTCACAAAACAACTCATTCGTTTACATTATTTAATCTATGAAGATTTGCATGGCAAGGTTCACTATCTAACCAAGACTTGTTCATTTTCAGATGATATTATGGCATTTTTTCGACTTCCTTATCGACAGCAGAAGCTTTCAACTTACGAGGTAAACCAAGACCAAACCTTATTAACCTATATTCAAAAACAGTTATCTTCTCGCCATTCAATTTGGTTAAAAAGGCAAGAAAAAGCTTATTTAAAAGGGAAAAATTTGCTAAGTTTGCCTTTATCGGCTTATTTTCCACAAGTTCGTCCTTTTGATTTTGTTGAGGGGTTCTGTCAGATTTCGCAAGATTTATCACCGTTTTACGAAAATTTTCATCGCTTTTATCAAAATCAAACAGAAAAAGAACGTCAATGGCTTTATCCGCCAGCTTATTATGATAAAATGGTAAATAAACCTCAAAAAGGAGAATGTGATGTCAGATAATCGTAGTCATATTGATGAAAAATACCAATGGGATTTAAGCACAGTTTTTGCTACAGATGATGCTTGGGAAGCGGAGCTGGCTAGTCTTGATAGTGATTTAGAAAATGCTAAAGCTTACAAAGGACGTTTGACAGCGTCAAGTAATGATTTGCTTGCTATTACGGAAAGTTACCTTGCCTTGTCGCGTCGTTTGGAGAAGCTTTATGTTTATGCTTCAATGAAAAACGACCAAGATACAACAGTAGCCAAATACCAAGAATACCAAGCTAAAGCAACAGCAATCTATGCCAAGTTTAGTGAAATTTTTGCTTTTTACGAACCTGAATTGATGCAATTGTCTAAAGAAGCTTTTGAGGATTTCGTGGCAGAAACACCAGCTTTATCTGCTTATGCACATTTCTTTGAGCAACTTTTCAAACGTCAACCGCATGTTTTGTCACAGGCTGAGGAAGAATTATTAGCAGGTGCGCAAGAAATTTTTGGAGCTGCAGGAGAAACATTTGGGCTTTTGGATAATGCTGACATCATTTTTCCAATCGTTCCAGATGATGAGGGCAAAGAAATTCAGCTAACGCATGGTAATTTCATTAGCTTGTTAGAATCAAAAAATCGTGATGTCCGCAAAGAAGCTTACCAAGCTTTGTATGCAACTTATGAACAATTCCAACACACTTATGCGAAAACCTTGCAAACCAATGTCAAAGTGCATAACTATGAAGCGCGTGTTCATCATTTTAAATCAGCACGTGAGGCAGCACTTTCGGCTAATTTTATTCCAGAATCTGTTTATGATACCTTGATTGAAACGGTCAATGCTAACCTGCCTTTGCTTCATCGTTACGTGGAACTTCGCAAGAAAATCCTTAAACTGGATGATTTGAAAATGTACGATATTCATACGCCACTTTCTGAAATGGATATGAGTTTTACCTATGAAGAAGCTTTGGTAAAAGCTGAAGATGTCTTGGCTGTTTTTGGCAAAGAATATTCTGAGCGTGTTCATCGTGCTTTTACAGAACGCTGGATTGACGTCCATGTCAATAAAGGCAAACGCTCTGGTGCCTACTCTGGTGGTTCGTATGATACGAATGCTTTCATGCTGTTAAATTGGCAAGATACCTTGGATAATTTGTTTACCTTAGTTCACGAAACAGGGCACAGCTTGCATTCGACATTTACACGTGAAAATCAACCCTATGTTTATGGAGATTACAGTATTTTCTTGGCAGAAATTGCTTCAACAACTAATGAAAATATTTTGACAGAAACACTTTTGAAAGAAGTTGATGATGACAAAGCACGCTTTGCAATTTTGAATCATTATCTTGATGGTTTCAAGAGTACCATTTTCCGCCAAGCACAATTTGCGGAATTTGAAGATATCATTCATAAGGCAGACCAAGCTGGAGAAGTGTTGACGAGTGATTACCTCAACCAACTTTATGCCGACTTAAACGAGAAATATTATGGACTCAGCAAAACAGACAACCTAGAAATCCAATACGAATGGGCACGCATTCCGCATTTCTACTACAATTACTATGTTTACCAATACGCCACAGGATTTGCGGCAGCTAGTTATTTAGCTGATAAGGTTGTTCACGGTACACAAGCTGATATTGACCGCTACCTTGATTATCTGAAAGCAGGTAATTCTGATTATCCGCTTAATGTGATCAAAAAAGCTGGTGTGGATATGACAACAAGTGCTTATCTAGACGCTGCTTTCCGAATTTTTGAGGAACGCTTGGATGAGTTGGAAGCTTTAATTGAAAAAGGAGCACATCTATAAAATTATAGCGAGGTTGAGTATTCTAACCTCGTTTTTATGTTATAATAGAAAAAATTTTGGGGAGGTGCTGGCATGGAAATTAGGAAACTAGATGTTAGTGATGAAGCGGCTTACCGAGCTTATCAAACGGCTTTGGAAAATGACGATAATCCCTTTATCACGACACGTGAGATTGGTGATTTTAAAACCTTTGTGGAAAATAGCAGAGCGCAAGAAACACAAACTACTAACCCTGATTATTCAACGATGACGACCTATTATGCCTTTTTGAATGGGAAAATTGCTGCGCTTATATCTTGTCGTTGGCAGCTGGAAAAGGGCAATCTTGCGACGATTGGTGGACATATCGGATATCAAACCTCACCAGAATTTAGACGACAAGGTATCATGACCAGACTTCTCAGCTTTGCCCTTGAGCAATATGCCAAACGTGGCATCAATCCTGTGCTTATCACAGCGCGTGAGGACAATATTGCCAGTCGTAGAACCATTGAAAAAGCTGGCGGTATTTTGGAAAATATTATCGATTTAGAGGATGGGCATCGTCTAGCGCGTTATTGGATTACCTTGGACTTGGAGAATTCAGATTAATATTGAAATGAGGAGACAGAAGTGACAACATTTATTTGGGATTTTGACGGAACTTTGGTGGATTCCTACGAAGCGATTGGGCAAGCCTTGCAAGTGACTTATGCGCATTATGGCTTGGCTTTTGATGAACAATGGATTATGGATTTTATTATCAAAGAATCGGTCAAAGCTTTGCTTTATCAAGTGGCAAAAGAGCAAGAATTAGATTTTACGGAGCTATCAGCTTTCTTTAAAAAAGAGCAGGAAGCGCGTGATTATCTGATAAAACCCATGCCACATTTAACAGAGGTTCTTGCGGCAACCAAACAAAAAGGAGTGACACACTTTGCCTATACGCATAAAGGT
Organism: Streptococcus pasteurianus; assembly: GCF_004843545.1. Lineage (NCBI taxonomy): Bacteria > Bacillati > Bacillota > Bacilli > Lactobacillales > Streptococcaceae > Streptococcus > Streptococcus pasteurianus. The sequence goes on from NZ_CP039457.1 coordinate 598,297, forward strand.
ATCACGGCAAATGATGTTTTAGAAAGACTAGGCGTGCATCAGTATTTTACAGAAGTGGTGACATCAGCAAATGGCTTCGCTCGTAAGCCTGAACCCGAAGCGATTAACTACCTTCTTGAAAAATATGAGTTGGATAAAACAAGCACTTATTACGTTGGTGACCGTCGTCTTGACGTTGAAGCTGCCGAAAATGCAGGCATTAAATCAATTAATCTCGGTCAACCGTCATCAAAAATCAATCAACACATTGCTGATTTATCCGATATTGTGGCACTTTTTAATGACTAAAAATCGAAGAAAGCCTATTCACAACGGGTTTATTTTGCTATATAATAAGAGTTATGGTTAAATCATATTCAAAAACAGCAAATCACAATATGCGTCGTCCCGTAGTGAAAGAAGACATTGTTCGCTATATGCGAACACATCAGAAGCAAAATGAGGGCTATCTGGCAGAATTGGAAGCATTTGCTCATCAAGAAAATATCCCTATTATTCAGCATGAAGTTGTGGCTTATTTTCGTTTTTTGATGCAAACATTGCAGCCAAAAAATATTTTAGAGATTGGCACAGCTATCGGATTTTCAGCACTTTTAATGGCAGAAAATGCCCCAGATGCGAAGATTACGACACTTGACCGTAATCCTGAAATGATTGCCTTCGCCAAGGAAAATTTTGCTAAGTATGACACTCGCAAACAAATTACTTTGCTTGAAGGAGATGCCGTTGATACTCTTTCGACACTTGATGGGGAATTTGACTTTGTTTTTATGGATTCAGCGAAATCAAAATACATTGTCTTTCTGCCAGAAGTCTTGAAACATTTGAAAGTCGGCGGAGTCATTGTCTTTGATGATGTTTTCCAAGGCGGGGATATTGTCAAGCCAATCGAAGAAGTGCGCCGCGGACAACGGACAATCTATCGTGGGCTTCAACGATTGTTTGATGCGACACTGGATAATCCAAATTTAACAGCAACCTTACTTCCGTTAAGCGACGGATTATTGATGATTCGTAAAAATACAGCAGATATATCACTGTAAAATTAAGCAATATTTAAGTTATTGTGATATACTAGTGGAGTTAAAGACAAATTAAGGAGTTTAATAACAATGGCCAACAAAGAAAAATCAGGGTTTAAGAAAGTTATCCAAAGTAAAGCTTTCAAAGGTGTTTCAATTGCAGTAGCTTCAGCTCTTATCGGTGCAGGTGTAACTTACCTTGCTACTAACAGCAATTCAGAAACAAAAGCTCTTGTTACCATGAAAGGTGATACTATCACAGTATCAGACTTCTACAGTGCTGCAAAAAGTTCAAAATCTTCACAACAAACAATGTTGAACTTGATTTTGTCACGTGTCTTTGAAGACCAATATGGAAGCAAAGTTTCAGATAAAGAAGTGACTGAAGCTTACAATAAAACTGCTTCATCATATGGTTCATCATTCTCAAGTGCACTTCAAGCTGCTGGTTTGACAACAGATACTTACAAGCAACAAATTCGCACATCAATGTTAGTGGAATATGCTGTTAAAGAAGCTGCCAAAGATAAATTGACAACTAAAAACTACAAAGAAGCTTACAAAGATTACACCCCTGATACAACAGCTACAGTTATTGCTTTGAGCAACGAAGACAAAGCTAACTCAGTTCACGATCAAGCAACTGCGGATGGCGCTGATTTTGATAAAATCGCTAAAGAAAACACAATAGCTAAGAAAACTGAATACACATTTGACTCAGCAGATACAAAACTTCCAACAGATGTTATGGATGCTGCATTCAAACAAAATGAAGGTTCAGTTTCAGATGTTATCAAAGTAATGAATTCTTCAACATATTCATACACATACTACATCGTTAAGACAACTAAGAAAACAGATAAAAACTCTGATTGGAAGACATACAAAAAACGCTTGAAGAAAGCTATCATGGCTAAATATCAAAACGACACAAACTTCCAAAATCAAGTTATTGCTAAAGCTCTTGATAAAGCTAACGTGAAGATTAAAGATAACACCTTTGCAAGTATTCTTTCACAATATGCAACAAGCTCATCATCAAGTTCTTCAGCTTCATCATCAAAAGCTTCATCAACTTCTTCTGAAGCAAGCTCATCAAGTTCAACAGAAGAATCATCAACAACTGAATCATCTACAGATTCAGCTGAATAAGCTACTTGACCAGAAGCTTAAAATACAGTACAATTAAAAAGATTGAGAATCGTTTTTAAAAATTCAGATTCAGAAAAGTGGCGGTTGCTGCGAGCCATGGATGAAGTTAAAAATGTGCTACTCATGTTTTCTAATTGTCAATATTGGTAACCGAGTTACCAGGGTCAAATGCAAGAAAAAACAATTTAAGAGATAAATGAAGAATGACAGGTTCATTGAAAAGAGGTGGTACCGTGGCTAACGTCACCCTCTATGAGATGGACTTGCCGTTTTTTGTATCCTTAATGGCATAAAAGATGATTTCAATCTATGGCAAGCGTTGTAACATCGCTTAGTAACAAGAAAAGGAAAGATAAAATGAAACAATTGACTAGTGCGCAAGTGCGCCAAATGTGGCTAGACTTCTGGAAATCAAAAGGTCACTCTGTTGAACCTTCTGCAAACTTGGTTCCTGTAAACGACCCAACTTTGTTGTGGATCAACTCAGGTGTTGCCACACTTAAAAAATACTTTGATGGTTCAGTAATTCCAGAAAACCCACGTATCACTAATGCTCAAAAAGCTATCCGTACAAATGACATCGAAAACGTTGGTAAAACAGCTCGTCACCATACAATGTTTGAAATGTTGGGTAACTTCTCTGTTGGTGATTACTTCCGTGATGAAGCAATCACTTGGGGATTTGAATTATTGACAAGTCCAGAATGGTTTGACTTCCCTAAAGATAAACTTTACATGACTTACTACCCAGATGATAAAGACACTTACAACCGTTGGATTTCACTTGGTGTTGAACCAAGTCACTTGATTCCAATCGAAGACAACTTCTGGGAAATTGGTGCTGGACCTTCAGGACCAGATACTGAAATCTTCTTTGACCGTGGTGAAGACTTTGACCCAGACCACGTTGGTATCAAACTTCTTGCTGAAGATATCGAAAACGATCGTTACATCGAAATCTGGAACATCGTGTTGTCACAATTTAACGCTGATCCAGCTGTTCCACGTTCAGAATACAAAGAATTGCCACACAAAAACATTGATACGGGTGCCGGTTTGGAACGTTTGGTTGCGGTTATGCAAGGGGCTAAAACAAACTTTGAAACTGACCTCTTCATGCCAATCATTCGTGAAATCGAAAAATTATCTGGTAAAACTTATGATCCAGATGGCGACAACATGAGCTTTAAAGTTATCGCTGACCACATACGTTCACTTTCATTTGCTATCGGTGATGGTGCTCTTCCTGGTAACGAAGGTCGTGGATATGTGCTTCGTCGTTTGCTTCGTCGCGCAGTTATGCACGGTCGTCGCCTTGGTATCAACGAAACATTCTTGTATAAATTGGTTCCAACTGTTGGTAAAATCATGGAATCATACTACCCAGAAGTGCTTGAAAAACGTGAATTTATCGAAAAAATCGTTCGTCGTGAAGAAGAAACATTCGCACGTACAATCGATGCTGGTTCAAACATGCTTGACCAATTGTTGGCTGATTTGAAAGCAGCTGGTAAAGACACTGTTGAAGGTAAAGATATCTTCAAATTGTATGATACATATGGATTCCCAGTTGAATTGACTGAAGAATTGGCTGAAGACAAAGGCTTCAAGATTGACCACGCTGGCTTTGAAGCTGCTATGAAAGAACAACAAGAACGTGCGCGTGCAAGCGTCGTTAAAGGTGGTTCAATGGGTATGCAAAGCGAAACATTGTCAAGCATTACTGAAGAATCAGTCTTTAGCTACACTGAAGAAGTTCTTGATTCTACATTGTCAGTTATTATCGCTGATAACGAACGTACTGAAGCTGTTTCAGAAGGTCAAGTATTGCTTGTCTTTGCGAAAACTCCATTCTACGCTGAAATGGGTGGACAAGTAGCTGACCACGGTGTTATTAAAAATGATAAAGGTGACATCGTTGCTCGCGTGACAGATGTTCAAAAAGCTCCAAATGGTCAAGCTCTTCACACAGTTGATGTTCTCGCAAGCTTGTCAGTTGGTACGACATACACACTTGAAATTGATAGCAAACGTCGTCACAGTGTTATCAAAAACCACACAGCTACTCACTTGCTTCACGCTGCACTTCACCACGTTATCGGTGAACACGCTACTCAGGCTGGTTCTCTTAACGAAGAAGGATTCTTGCGCTTTGACTTCACTCACTTTGAAGCAGTAACTGCTGATGAATTGCGTCAAATCGAAGAAGAAGTTAACCAACAAATCTGGAATGCTATTCCAGTTAAGACTGTTGAAACTGACATTGATACTGCTAAATCAATGGGTGCTATGGCCTTGTTCGGTGAAAAATACGGTAAAAACGTACGTGTTGTAACAATCGGCGATTACTCAATTGAACTTTGTGGTGGTACACACGTTTCAAATACAGCTGAAATCGGAATCTTCAAGATTGTTAAAGAAGAAGGTATCGGTTCAGGAACTCGTCGTATCCTTGCTGTAACTGGTAAAGAAGCCTTTGAAGCATACCGTCAAGAAGAAGAAGACCTTAAAGCAATTGCTGAAACTCTTAAAGTGCCTCAATTGAAAGAAGTTACTAAGAAAGTAGTAAGCTTGCAAGAACAATTGCACAAATTGCAAAAAGAAAATGCTGAATTGAAAGAAAAAGCAGCAGCAGCACAAGCTGGTGACGTTTTCAAAGATGTTAAAGAAGCAAACGGTCTTCGCTTTGTCACTAGCCAAGTAACTGTTTCTGATGCAGGTGCCCTTCGTACATTTGCTGACAACTGGAAACAAAAAGACTATTCTGACGTTCTTGTCTTGGCAGCAGCTATTGGCGAAAAAGTCAATGTCCTTGTAGCAAGCAAATCAAAAGATGTTCATGCTGGTAACTTGATTAAAGTTTTGGCACCAATCGTATCAGGTCGTGGTGGTGGTAAACCAGACATGGCCATGGCCGGTGGTTCAGATGCTGCTAAAATCGCAGACCTTTTTGCAGCAGTAGCAGAAAATCTGTAACATCCGTTAGGCAGTCTTTGACTGATAAAGGAGTTGTTTTGTCAGATGAAATCTAAAAACACACTTTTGAAATTAGCTATCGCTTTTATCGGCATAACGCTGCTGATTCTTGCTTACATTATTATTGTAGATGCTCTGCAAGGTCATGTTGATTGGGTAACCTTACTAGTCGCTTTAGCAGAAGGCAGCCTCCTCAGCAGTCTGATAAAAATGTTACAAGATAGCGGAAAATAAACATAAGCCCACCTAAAAAGGTGGGTTTTTTAGTTATAGTTTTTAACTATCGAGTCTATTTAAAATAACTATTTTACGAGGGATTTTTAGACTGTTATAATAGTCACTAAGATTTCAGAATATTTTCACAGAAGATAGAATTGAGGGAAAAATGAAAGTTTCACTTATTCAGATGGCTATCCGTGAAGCGGATCCTGAGCAAAATAGAAAGAAAGTATTGGAGTTATTGGAAAAAGCGGTGCATGATGCGCCAGATGTGATTGTTCTTCCTGAGATGTGGAATACTGGCTATGCCTTGAAACAGCTGGCAGATATTGCTGATGTTAATGGGAAAGAAACGATAACGGATTTAGGAAATTTTGCTAAGAAGTACCATGTTAATTTGGTGGCTGGTTCGGTCGCAACGGCAAAAGAGAATCACTTTTTTAATACGACCTATGTGTTTAATCGAGAGGGGCAAGTGATTGCTGATTATGATAAGGTGCATTTGTTTGGTTTAATGGTAGAAGATGAGTACCTGCAAGCAGGCAATAAAGAAAGTGTCTTTGAACTAGATGATGTCAAAGCAGCTAGTGTGATTTGTTATGACATTCGTTTTCCAGAATGGGTGAGAACCTTGATGTCTAGCGGTGCTAAGGTTTTATTTGTAGTAGCTGAATGGCCCAAAGAACGTGTAGAGCAATGGGAGATTTTATTGCGAGCGCGTGCGGTTGAAAATCAAGCCTTTGTCGTGGCTGTCAATCGGGTTGGCGATGGCATTTCAGACCATTTTTCTGGGCATTCTCTGGTGATTGACCCATTGGGGAAAATCGTTTTACAAGTGCCAGATAATCAAGAGGGAATTTTTACGGCTGAACTTGATTTGACAGAAGTTGAAAAAAATCGAGGTCACATTCCAGTTTTTGCTGACCGCAAGCCAGATTTGTATCATTAGGAGGAATTAAGGTGTTTTCACAATCAAAGATTTTACAAGAATTGCCAGAACAGTTTTTTGCTAGTCTTGTCGCAAAAGTTAATGCCAAAGTGGCAGAAGGCTATGATGTCATCAATCTTGGACAGGGCAATCCAGATCAGCCAACTTATGATTACATTGTTGATGCTTTAGTTGAATCAGCCAAAAATCCTGCTTCTCATAAATACTCGCAATTTCGTGGAAATAGTAATTTTAAAGCGGCAGCCAGTCAATTTTATAAGGACAATTATCATGTAAATCTTGATAGCGAAAAGGAAATTTGTGTCCTTGGTGGCGCAAAGATTGGCTTGGTAGAATTTCCTCTGGCGACAATGAATCCTGATGAATTGCTCTTGTTGCCAGACCCAGGTTATCCAGATTATCTCTCAAGTGTGTCGCTTGGAAAAATCAACTATGAGACATTTCCGTTAAAAGCTGAAAATAATTTCTTACCAGACTTGCAAGCTATTCCTGAAGAAATAGCTAAACGTGCGAAATTCATCTATGTTAATTATCCTAATAATCCGACAGGTGCGGTTGCAACTGCAGCGTTTTACGAAGAACTCGTCGCTTGGGCTAAAAAATACGAGGTTGGGGTAGTTAGCGATTTTGCTTATGGTGCCTTAGGGGCAGACGGTTATGAGAATCCAAGCTTTTTGTCAACACCTGGAGCTAAAGATGTCGGCATTGAGTTATACACTTTTTCTAAGACCTTTAATATGGCAGGGTGGCGTTTGGCATTTGCGGCAGGAAATGAACAATTGATTGAAGCGCTTAATTTGCTACAAGACCACCTTTTTGTAAGTATCTTCCCTGCTATTCAAGATGCGGGAGCAGTAGCTCTTTTAGATGAAAAAGCAAAAGCAGCAATCGCAGGGTTAAATCAGAAATACAACGAGCGTCGCCATGCTTTTGTTCAAGCAGCAGAAAAAATTGGTTGGCATGCTTTTGAGTCAAAAGGGTCATTCTATGCTTGGATGCCCGTACCAGAAGGGGATGACAGCGAAAGCTTTGCAGATTTGCTATTAAATGAAGCTCATGTTGCTGTCGCACCAGGAAAAGGTTTTGGAGAACAAGGAGACGGATACGTCAGAATCGGCTTGCTCGTCGAACCAGACCGCCTTGTCGAAGCCGTCGAGCGAATTAACAAACTGAAATTATTTGAAAAATAGTGAAAGCATAAGTGAAAATTTATGCTTTTTTTGTTTTTTATGCAAAAAACACTTGACTTATGAATAAATATACTATAAAATTGAATACATATTTATTCAAGGAGTGTATATTATGAAGGTGTCAATTGTTGGTATCACTGGATATAGTGGTCTCGAATTAGTTAAATTATTGAATAATCATAAAAATGTTACGATTGCTTCGATTCATGCAACTAAGGAAATCGGCCGACGATTGTCAGAATTATACCCTTACCTTGTTGGTGTTTGTGACTTAGTTATTGAGGCATTTAATGCTCAAGAAATCATGGAAAAATCAGATTTGGTTTTCTTTGCGACACCAAGTGGGGTGGCTAGCCAGTTAGCGCAGCCATTTGTTGAAACTGATTTCCCAGTGATTGATTTGTCGGGAGACCATCGTTTGCCAGCTGATTCTTATGAAAAATGGTATAAAAAAACACCAGCTAGTGATGATGTGTTGAATAAATTTACATATGCTTTGGCAGAATTTACAGATGTCCAAGGTAAGAAATTCATTTCAAACCCTGGTTGCTATGCGACAGCAACAGAATTAGCCTTGATTCCATTGCTAAAAGCTGGTGTGGCTGAAGAAGATTCTATCATCGTTGATGCAAAAAGTGGTTTGACGGGGGCTGGTAAAGCTTTATCAGAATCAAGTCACTTTGTCAATGTGCATGATAACTACGTGACTTACAAATTAAACCGTCATCAGCATATTCCTGAAATTGTGCAGGAATTGCAATTATTTAGCAAGAAGTTACACCACATTCAGTTTTCAACGTCATTGTTGCCAGTTAACCGTGGGATTATGGCGACTTCTTATGTTAAATTGAAAAAACCATTGAGCGAAGCGGAATTATACGCCATTTACAAGGATGCTTACAAGGACAAACCTTTTGTTCGCATCCAAGATGATTTGCCAGAATTGCACAATGTTATCGGTTCAAACTTTACAGATATTGGTTTTGTTTACAATGATGTCACAAATGTGCTGACGGTCGTATCTGTTATCGATAATTTGATTAAAGGCGCTGCTGGTCAAGCCGTGCAAAATCTGAATTTGATGAATGGTTGGAACGAAACAGAAGGTTTGTTGATTTCACCGAATTATTTATAGAAATAGAAAGGAAGTAGCACAGAAGGTTATTGGGAAGTATGAGTTCCTTACGTGTTACAGGTATAAGAAGATGAAAGTGATTGAAGGAAATGTTGCGAGCCCTCTTGGTTTTTCGGCAGACGGTTTGCATGCAGGATTTAAGAAAAGAAAACTTGATTTTGGTTGGATTGTTTCAGAAGTTCCCGCTAGTGTAGCAGGTGTTTACACGACAAATAAAGTCATTGCTGCGCCATTGATTGTGACACGAAATTCCATTAAAAAAGCGCAAAAGATGAAAGCAATCGTTGTGAATTCAGGAGTGGCAAATTCTTGTACGGGCGTGCAAGGAATGGAAGATGCCTATACTATGCAAAAATGGACAGCTGAAAAATTAGGCGTTGAGCCTGATTTGGTCGGTATTGCTTCAACGGGTGTTATTGGTGATTTGTTGCCAATGGATACTCTTAAAACTGGGCTTTCTAAGCTTGTTGTTAATGGTAATTCTGATGATTTCTCGAAAGCTATCTTAACAACAGATACTATGGTTAAAACCGTTGCTGTCACAGAAAAATTTGGTCGTGATGAAGTGACCATGGCTGGTGTAGCGAAGGGTTCAGGAATGATTCATCCAAATATGGCAACCATGCTTGCTTTTATCACTTGTGATGCGAATATTTCAAGTGAGACCTTGCAGCTTGCGCTAAGCCAAAATGTTGAAACAACATTTAACCAAATTACGGTTGACGGTGATACATCAACAAATGACATGGTCTTAGTGTTATCAAATGGTTGTACATTGAATGAAGAAATCTTGCCAGATACACCAGAATTTGATAAATTCTCAGCAATGCTTAATTACGTCATGCAAGAATTGGCTAAGAAAATCGCCAAAGACGGTGAGGGTGCAAGCAAACTCATTGAAGTCAATGTCAAGAATGCACCTAATGCCCTTGATGCCCGTATGATGGCAAAAAGTGTCGTTGGTTCAAGTCTTGTTAAAACAGCGATTTTTGGAGAGGACCCTAACTGGGGACGTATTTTAGCAGCGGTTGGCTATGCAGGTGTTGATGTTCCAGTTGACAACATTGACATTTACCTCGGCGACATTCCTGTTATGCTAAAATCAAGCCCAGTTGACTTTGAAGTTGAGGAAATGCAAGACATCATGCACGAGGATGAGATTACGATTACGGTTGATTTGCATTCTGGTGAAGCAGTAGGAAAAGCTTGGGGCTGTGATTTATCGTACGACTACGTGAAAATTAATGCCCTTTATCGCACATAAAGAGAAGAAACATATGGAAAATATTATTGTGATTAAAATCGGAGGTGTTGCTAGTCAGCACCTTTCGCAAGACTTTATTAATCAAATCAAAAAATGGAAAGAAGCAGGCAAGCAGTTGGTTATCGTTCATGGTGGGGGCTTTGCGATTAACAAATTAATGGAAGAAGAGCACGTGCCTGTTAAGAAAATCAACGGTCTGCGTGTGACGAGCCAATCTGACATGAAGCTTGTTAGCTATGCCTTGTTAAATATCGTTGGAGAAAATTTGGTTAAAAAACTTAACCAGTCGTCTATTGATAGCATTCAACTCTTGTCTGATATTGAAAAAGTCGTTCAGGCTGATTTCTTAGACCAAGAAACTTACGGTTATGTTGGCAATGTTTCACAAATTCAGACGGAAATCTTGGAAAAAATGTTGGCGAATCAAATGTTACCTGTCCTTGCCTCAATTGGCTATTCTAAAGATGGTGATATGCTAAATATCAATGCGGATTATCTTGCAACAGCTGTTGCCGTTGCCCTCGGTGCTGAAAAATTAGTCTTGATGACTGATGTTAAAGGTGTTTTGGAAAATGGTGCGGTGCTCGATAGCCTTTCTTCGACAGAATTTCAAGATAAGATTGACCAAGGAATGATCACAGGAGGCATGATTCCTAAGATTGAATCAGCGGTAAATACCGTTTTAGCAGGTGTTGGTGAGGTATTGATTGGCGACAATCTGGTAACAGGAACTTCAATCATCTGCTAACTCTAGCATGAAAGGGAAGATAACAATGACAAAATTATTTCAAAATTATAAACGCGCAGCCGTTGAATTTGTCAAGGCAGAAGGAAATTACCTTTTTGACCAAGACGGCAAGAAATACCTTGATTTTTCAACAGGAATCGGTGTGACAAATCTTGGTTTTCACCCAGAAGTAAAAGCTGCCTTACAAAAACAAGCTGAAGAAATCTGGCACACACCAAACTTGTACCTTAATTCTTTGCAAGAAGAAGTGGCAGACAAGTTGATTGGGAATAAAGATTATCTTGCTTTCTTTGCCAATAGTGGTGCTGAAGCCAATGAAGCTGCTATTAAAATTGCACGTAAGGCGACTGGCAAGCAAGAAATCATTGCTTTTGTTAATTCTTTTCATGGTCGTACTTTTGGGTCAATGTCCGCAACTGGGCAAGACAAAATTAAAACTGGTTTTGGTGATGGCGTGCCACATTTTAGCTATGCGATTTACAATGATTTAGATAGCGTGAAAAGCTTGGTAACCGATGATACTGCCGCGATTATGTTGGAATTGGTTCAAGGGGAATCAGGTGTTCGTCCAGCTGACAAAGGTTTTGTGACAGCATTAAGCGCATTTTGCCAAGAAATAGGTATTTTGCTGATTGTTGATGAGGTGCAAACTGGTATGGGACGTACTGGTAAATTGTTCTCATTTGAACATTATGGCATTGAGCCTGATATTTTCACTTTGGCAAAAGGTCTTGGAAATGGTGTACCAGTCGGTGCCATGTTAGCCAAGGAAAAACTTGGTTTTGCTTTCTCTTACGGTAGCCATGGTTCAACCTTTGGTGGTAATAAACTTGTCATGTCAGTAGCCTCAAGCGTACTCGATATTATGTTGGCTGACGGTTTCTTGCCACAAGCGTTTGACAATGGAAATTACTTGCAAGCTGAATTGAAGAAAGCTTTGGCTGGCAATGCAAAAGTGACTGATGTTCGTGGTCTTGGTTACATGATTGGGATTGAAACGACTGAAAATCTTGCCGAATTGGTCGAAAAAGCACGTGATAAAGGCTTGATTGTCTTGACAGCAGGAACAAATGTTATTCGTCTCTTGCCACCATTGACCTTGACGAAGGAAGAAATAGACCAAGGCGTAGCCATTTTGGCAGAGGTTTTTGCGTAAAAGCTAGGGAAGTTGGGCAAGTTTGTCTCAACTTCTTTTTAAGTTGACAAATTGGTTGAAAATGTATATAATTTTCTGAAAATATGAGAGGTAAAAATATGTCAAAAAATATTTTAATTGTTGCAGGGCATCCCGATTTGAAAAATGATTCTTTAGCCAATAAAACGATTTTGGAAGAAGTGAAGAAAGCTTTGCCAGAGGTGGAATTGGACATCTTGAGTGATTTGTATCCTGATTATCAGATTGATGTGGCAGCAGAGCAGGATAAATTGCGAGAGGCTGATGTGATTATTTTCCAATACCCATTGTACTGGTATATGACGCCGTCTTTGCTTAATAAATGGATTGAAAGGGTCTTTGTTCACGGCTTTTCACATGGTTCAACTGGTGATGCTTTGAAAGGAAAATATTTGGTGGCATCTTTGACAACTGGAGCAGGAGAAGCGGCTTATAGCGCAGAAGCAGGCACGACGATTGATGACCTTTTGGCACCAATTCGTTTGACAGCGAAATTAACACAGTTAAACTATGCAGGTCACATTGTCACACATGGTGTTTCTTACTCACTTCGAGAGGACGCTAACAAAGCACAAGAAATGGTTGTAAAATCACAAGGACATGCCCAAAAATTGGTGGCGTTGGTGAATGGTTTGTAAAAAATATTGATATTTTAGGAGCTCAGATTATTTAATCTGAGTTTTTATTTGACAAGAATTATATACTATTTGACAAATATTTTTTCATTTTTGACAAAGATGCTTGTCAAAAATAAAAAACGATGTTATAATCAAATCAACAAAAGGGAGGAGATTATATGTCGGATAAAAATTGGTTTCTTATTTTTCTTGCTATTTTTGGTGCTTATTTAACATCAGAAGCACCAAATCCTAGGAGGAAGGAATTGTTAAAAAACAATTTCTAAAAAGGAAGCAACTTTTGTTAGTTACTAGAATGGAGGGTATTTTGGTCTTAAAAAATCGTCTTAAAGAATTGCGGGCGCGTGATGGGTTAAATCAAACTCAACTAGCCAAATTAGCTAAGGTTTCTAGGCAAACGATCAGTCTCCTAGAACGCAATGAATACACGCCATCGGTGATTATCGCTCTGCGCATTGCACACATATTCAACGAACCTGTCGAAAATGTTTTTAGTCTTGATGAAGAGGGAGAAGAAGAATGAAAAAAACAAAAAGATTAACAATTGCACAACGTATCTTAACGTGGTTTGGAATCTTCGTAGTTAGTGCGCTTGCAGGTGGGCTTATTGTTATTGGTTATTTTGGTGTTGATTTTGGCGATAATGTGTTAACGTTTAATTATGATACTTTTATGGCTTTGGCTTATGGGATTACTGCTATTTCAATTATTGTTACATTATGGTTTATGTATCAAGCAAACCATTACCATAATCGTTATGAAAGCATGGGTGATGATGCTGATGAAGATGATAGTTATGAGGTTTATCGCAAGACATTTAAAAATTTAGAGTTTGCAACAATTTTCTACAATGTCTCAGTAGCGTTAATTCTCCTTTCAATATTTGGTGATGTTTACGGTTTCCATGATAGGATTGTTAGCGGTGCTGCCCTTAATCTTACAGCATATGTAAAAGATATCATTTTCCTAGCTCTGCTAATTATTTTTCAAGTGATGATATTTAAATTAACTCAGAAAATTCGTCACTATAAATTATCAACTTTTCCGACAATTAAAGAAGTAAAGGAATTTGCTTATTCTTATGATGAAGGGGAGCTTCAAGCAAATTATGAACAAGCATTCTTGATTGTTTTTAATCTTAATCAGTATTTACCATTTGTTTATATTGTGTTGTGTGTGTTAGCAACACTTAGCTCAGTTGATGTCACTTCAGGTTTGGTCGTAACGACAGCAATCTATCTCTATATCAATCTTGCGAACATTCGCTTTGTTAATAAATATTTCAGAAAATAAGAAAAATGATTGACAGCGTTTTTAAATCGTGCTAATCTAAAAAAGAATTGAATAGTTTTCTTCGGGGTGGGGTGTGATTCCCGACCGACGGTGATTCTTTGTCGTTGATTGCTATTTGCTTTTATTCGTTGTTGACGCCTCTTGCCTAACACCAGTTATGTCTGCAAGGTGTCGCCTAGACTAAAAGCAAATCATCAATCAACTTTGTTTGATAATCAAATGAGCAAAGATAAGTCCGTGAGCGCAAGCTGATCTGGTGCGATTCCAGAACCGACAGTATAGTCTGGATGGGAGAAGAAATTGATAGAGTGTCAAAGGGCAAGGCTCTTGCTTTTTGGAATACTTTTTTAGTTGTCTTTGATTGCCTCGTAGTGTATTGCTACGAGGTTTTTGATTACAATTATTGTTTTTTGGTGTTGCTTGATGCAATGGTAAAAATGAATTATCCCGATGAAATTGCTTTGGCTAAGGTCGCTAAGCTTGTTTTCATTGGGATTTTTTTGCTAGAAAGGAGGCTTTTATGCACGAAAACTATATGGCACAGGCAATTGCAGCAGCTAAACAAGGCTTTAGGCAGATTTATACCAATCCCTTAGTTGGTGCGGTTATCGTTAAAAATGGTCGTGTGATTGCTCGTGGTGCGCATTTGCAGTATGGTCACGAGCATGCTGAGAAAAATGCGATTTTGCATTGTGAAGTCCCTGAAGAACTAGCCAATTCAACTCTTTATGTGACTCTGGAACCTTGTCATCATACTGGGAAGCAGCCGCCTTGTACGCAGGCGATTGTTGAAGCAGGCATTAAAAAGGTTGTTGTTGGACAGCTTGACCCCAATCCTTTGGTTGCTGGAAAAGGTTTAGAATTCTTGAAAAGTCAAGGAATTGAGGTTGTCACACAAGTTTTGGAAAATGAGGCACGCGCACTTAATCCGCATTATAATTTTTACCATGAATACAAGCGCCCTTACGTGGTTTTGAAACAAGCGGTGAGTTTGGATGGGAAAATTGCGGTGCTTGGCAAACGAACTGCCTTGACCAATGATGAAACCAACCGTTTTGTTCATGATGAGCGAGATGATTACCAAGCCATTTTGGTTGGTGCTGACACAGTTTTGATTGATAACCCACAATTATTGGGCGCTGGGACGAGTTTGTATCCGCCAGTACGCGTGATTTTGGACGAAACAGGGCGCATTTTTGACAAACGAGAGCTACAAATTTTTAAAAATCAATCAGCGCCAGTTTACATTTTTAGTAGGCGACAAGTTGCGAATTTGCCTGCGCATATCACGGTTATAGCCTTATCTAATTTTTCCATTGCTAACATTTTGCAGGCGCTTTATGAGAAAAAGATTCAGTCTGTTTATGTCGAGGGCGGAGCGCAGGTTCATGATGCATTTTTAGCGAGCGATTTATGGGATGAGCTCATTTCTTACGTGACCCCTAAGGTGATTGGTGGCAATGGCAGAGCTGCTATGGCAAGTTCTCGTCAGGTTGAACAAGTTTACGATTTGCAGGATTTTTCAGTTCAAACAATTGGCACTAATCTACGTTTGTCAGTCAAAAGGAGGTTGTGATGTTTACAGGATTAATTCAAGAACAAGGGCGTATCAGCCGAATCGTCAAACAGCAACACAGTATCAAATTAACTTGCAAAGCTTCACGAAAATTATTAGCGGATTACAAAGTCGGTGATAGTATGGCAATCAATGGGGTTTGTCTGACTTGTGTGGCTAAAGCAGGTGATACGTTTACGGTGGATATTATGCCAGAGACTTTTAAGCGCACTATTTTTTCAGAATGTCGTATCGGTGATTTGGTGAATCTTGAGCTGGCTATGGCTGCTAATGCACGTTTTGAAGGGCACCTTGTGACGGGGCACGTTGATAGTGTCGCAACTCTCATCCAAAAACACAGCGATGAAAATGCTATCGTGCTCAGCTTTGCTATTTCCCAAAAACTCGCAGGGCAAATCGTGGGGCAGGGCTCAATCGCAGTCAATGGGGTTAGTCTGACGGTGGTGTCGGTGACGTCTGGGCAATTTAGCGTGTCGCTGATTCCGCATACGGCGAAAGAAACTAACTTGGCTCGACTCAAAAAAGGCGATAAGGTCAATATCGAGACGGATATTTTAGCCAAATACATGCAAGCACAAGTTACAAAAATGGGAGGACAATAAATGTTTAAGGATGTCGAAAAAGCTCTTGCTGATTTGAAAGCAGGAAAATTAATCGTGGTGGTTGATGATGATGACCGCGAAGCAGAAGGGGATTTGGTTGGTTTAGCCGAATTGGCTAGCGCTGACAATGTGAACTTTATGACCAAGCACGCGCGTGGTTTGATTTGTGCGCCAGTAGCTAAAAGCATTGCTGAGCGTTTGGAACTTGTTCCTATGTCAGCAGAAAATACTGATGCGCATGGCACCGCCTTTACTATCAGCGTGGACCATAAAGAAACCTCAACAGGTATTTCAGCCTTTGACCGTGCTAAGACCATTCAAACTTTGGCTGCTAAGGCTAGTAAAGCTAGTGATTTTCACCGACCTGGGCATATGTTTCCTTTGGTTGGACGAAGCGGCGGTGTTTTGCAACGGCGTGGGCATACAGAAGCTAGTCTTGATTTAGCACGTTTGGCTGGTAGCACAGAAGCAGCTTATATTTGCGAAATTTTAAAAGATGATGGCACCATGGCACGAAAAGCTGATTTGCACGCTTATGCTGAAAAATGGCATTTGACCATGATTGAAGTGGGAGATATCGCACGTTATGTGAGCTTTCAAGATAGCCCAAAGGTAACGTTACCGTCGGCTTATGGTGATTTTAAGCTTCGCTTGTTTGAAGATGAGAAAAAACGTGAGCACCTCTTGTTATCAAAAGGTGACCTGACGTCTGATGAACCACTATTAGTTCGTCTGCATTCGGAATGTTTGACAGGTGATATTTTTGGCTCTTTACGTTGTGATTGTGGTGAGCAGCTGCACGCAGCGATGAAGAAAATTGATAAGCTTGGATGCGGAGCGATTTTATACCTTCGCCAAGAAGGACGTGGTATTGGTCTTAAAAATAAGCTCAAAGCTTATCAGCTGCAAGAAAAAGGATTTGATACCTATGATGCCAATCTTGAGCTTGGTTTTGCGCCAGATGAGCGTGATTACCAGATTGCAGCAGACATATTGTCCTTTTTGAACATTAAACAAATTAAGCTGTTGACTAACAATCCTGATAAGCTAGAACAGCTTGAAAAATCTGGTATCGAGATTGTCGAACGCTTACCGTTACAAATTCCAGCGCACGTTGAAAATCGTACTTACTTGCAAACCAAACAAGAAAAATTTCATCATTTATTACACATCGTTTAAGGAGAAAAAATCATGACAACATTTGAAGGGAAATTTATTGGAAAAGATGTTAAAATCGCTATCGTCGTTGCACGCTTTAATGAATTTATTACCTCGAAATTATTAGGTGGAGCAATGGACGGCTTGATTCGTAACGAAGTAGCTAAAGAAGCTATTGATGTTTACTGGGTTCCAGGTGCTTTTGAAATTCCATTTATGACGAAAAAAATCGTTGCAAGTGGAAAATACGACGGTGTTATCACACTTGGCAGTGTTATTCGTGGGTCAACTAGTCACTACGATCTTGTTTGTAATGAAGTGGCAAAAGGTGTCGGGCAAATCAATCTCACAAGCGATATTCCAGTTATGTTTGGCGTGATTACGACAGAAGATATTGAGCAAGCCATCGAACGCTCAGGTTCAAAAGCAGGAAATAAAGGCAGCGAATGCGCACAAGGTGTGCTTGAAATGATTAACCTAGCAAAACAACTCTAAAACAAACGTGATAGATAGCAAAAAGCTGAGCAAGAACACTCAGCTATTTCGTCATTCTCATTTCAAATGTGCCCAGGCGGTTTGAATGGCGGTAATGTCCACTTTGAAGTGTGATTTGTTTGTTTTCAGATAGGCAAGGTAAAAATCAATCTGTGCAGTTTCGTCGGTAATTGGCATTTCTAAACGGCGATTGTGTACTTGCCTTTCGCGCGTGAGCTGCGTAATATTGGTTGTGAAATACGGCAAACTCGAATAGCGCCTAATTTCATTGAAATCATCAACTTCAGCTTGGTAAATGAATTTCGCATTTGGAATATTGTCCTCGATAATTCGTTGCCAAATGCCAATGTCGCGAAGAACCACGAAACTAAAACCAGCCATTTCTTGAAACGTCGTTTCGGTTTTATTAGCTGGGACAACTATGGCATCACTGTTAACACGTAAACTTTCCGTGCCGACATAAAGCGATTCGATGTCATCTGTTTGAATTTCTTGGTGCGTAAAAATGAGCTGATAATCTTGAGACAGCAATTTAGCAATGACATCATTTTCCGAAAGCAAATTATTATCAATGCTAATATGCTCGGATGCCACATCTTCAGCAATGTAAAGCGGACCAGGGGCTACCGAACCTAATCGTATTTTTCCTGAGTGTTTCTCATTGTGGCACTTTTACGTTATATGATATATCGAATACGACATCTTTAGTAGCTAATGACTTTAACAGTTCGGTAGCTCAAATTATTTATGGTGCTATTGTTATGCTCGTTTCTTTCACCAATGTCTAGATGTATTCAGAATTAACTAATGTTGTGACCACAAATGCAGCAGAAGCAGCTGCAAGAAGCTATTGTAATGAATGGATTGGCTTGGATATTGCTATAAAAGCCATTGGTATGCTATTGAGCATGACCATTTTCTCGCAAGCCATGATGTGGGTTGTACTTTTTTACCGCTGTTATCATCGTCGTCTCAAGGTCAATTAAAAAAACACGCTACAAACGTGTCAGAGCGTAGACAAACCCTCTCAACAGTATAAATATTGTAAATTTAGAGTGTATCTATCGATTTGAATAAACTCTTAGAAATGCTGATATAACGGTGTTCCTAAGGTTTTTTATTTTTTAACAAAAAGAAAAAAAGATTGAAGAAAAATATCCAAAATGGACTTTTTCTTCAATCTGACGCTACAAACGTGTTTTTTTGTTTTATCTCTTAACTAAGAAAAGTTTTCCTTGTGTCGGAATGATAATAGTTAGCGCTAAAATAACAAAAATCAAGGTTAAAATCCCAGCTGTTCCATTAACGGTAAATGAATACCAGTAAGGCGACATTCCTTTTGGCGCATAATTGCCCCAGAAAATAAAGCCAGCGACGAAGTGCCAGAAATAGCGAACAAAGACAGCTAAAACAGCACCACCTGTTGCGTAAAATAAAGCACGTCCTTTATTGTCCTTGACCAGAGCATTTTGAAAAGGAACGGTAAAAATCCCAGCTAATCCCATGGAAACAAAGGCAAGGATATATTCAATAAGTACTTGTGATAAAGCTAAATACCAAACTTTACCAAGGATAAAATGCAGCAAGCCCCAAATCAGTCCAGCTAATATGCCATATTTTGTTCCTCGACGTAGTGCAAAGAGAACCAAGGGAATAGCTCCAAACGACGGTGTGAACCAGCTTGCAAAATCTGGAATATAAGATAAAGCCATGGCTAAAGCAGCTACCAAAGCTGTTTCAATCAAAGCAGACAGTTGAGAATTTTTTGACGACATCATTAAAAGCTCCTTTATTATACAAAGGAGCTTAATTTTCTGATAATATGTGCAATGATATTCAAAACAAAGTTTAAAACGGTCATGTCACAATCCCTACGCTCGTACTAACGAGATCAGGTTATCAGGATTTCGCAAATGCGATCTCAGCCAGAGGCACTCCTTTGTGAATCTAATCACCTATAGTCTAGCATGGAAGATAGTTTCTTGTCAAGATTAGTTTTCATGTTTTTTAAAAGTTATCACACATTTTCAAAATTAGTTCAGACTAGAGACCATAATTGTAATCGTCATCTTGCATGGCTTCAACAGAACCAAGGAGATAACCATTTCCGACCTGACTAAAGAAGTCGTGATTAGACGTTCCTGTTGAAATACCGTTCATAACAATAGGGTTAACGTCATTAGCAGTATCTGGGAAAAGAGGATCTTGCCCTAGATTCATCAGAGCTTTATTGGCATTGTAGCGTAAGAATGTCAATACTTCATCAGTCCAACCAACACCGTCATACAGCGATTTGGTATAATTTTCCTCATTTTCGTAAAGTTGATAAAGTAAATCATACATCCACTCACGAAAATTGTCTTGTTCTTCTTCAGATAATTCATTGAAACCAAGTTGGAATTTATAGCCAATGTAAGTGCCATGAACAGATTCATCGCGGATAATCAATTTGATAATTTCAGCAACGTTTGCCAATTTATTATTGCCAAGATAATAAAGTGGTGTGAAAAAACCTGAATAGAATAGGAAAGTTTCTAAGAAGGTAGAGGCAACTTTTTTTTGTAGTGCGTTTCCATTTTCATAAATATCATTGATGATTTTTGCCTTTTTTTGCAGGTAGTCATTGCTATTTGTCCATTCAAAAATGGCTTCAATTTCAGATTTTGTGTTAAGTGTTGAAAAAATCGATGAATAAGATTTGGCATGAACTGACTCCATGAATTGAATGTTATTCAGAACAGCTTCCTCATGGGGGGTTCTGACGTCCGCACGAATCGCTTCGACGCCAGATTCAGATTGCATGGTATCTAGCAAAGTTAATCCGCCAAAGACTTTTCCGACAAGGTCTTTTTCCTCTGCTGACAATTTACGCCAATCATCAAGGTCATTTGATAACGGAATACGCGTATCAAGCCAAAATTGCTCCGTCAACTTTTCCCAAGTTGATTTATCAATGATGTCTTCAATCTCGTTCCAATTAATGGCTTCATAATAAGTTTGTGACATTTATATTCTCCTAAAAGTGATTAAGAAAGCCAGCCAAACGACTGGGATTTCAGAAATAGTATTTAAATTTTTAAGATTGTTTTTTTCATGGAGTAAGCTAACCTAGCAAGAGCAAGGTATTTTGCCAAGAGTGAAAGTTACCCCAATGCTAACACCTTTTTGAATTCCTAAGCGAAAGTAGTTACTGTTTGATTTTAGCTTTTGTAGAACAAGTATAAGTTTTTAAAAGATTACGCCATGTCATTATGACTTGCTAATAGTTGTTCGATAAAGTCACACCACATAATTAATCGATTTGATACTAGTTGATTAATGGAGTTGGTAAAGGAGTTAACCATTTCGCTATAACGTTTTACGTCTTGCTATTAGGTCCTTTAGGACCAATACGAGTATTGGAAAAGGTTACGACACGTAATTAATCGACTCGATACTAGTCGATTAATGGAGTTAGTAAGTGAGTTAGCCATTCGCCATAGCGAATAGCGTAGTCTGACAGACGTTTTAACGTCTAGTCAGACTTACTCAGTTAAATTACACAGCTTTCGCATTGGTTTGAGCCGACTTCATCACCGTCATCGGTAAAGGTACGGATGTAGTAGATTGATTTAATGCCTTTATTAAAGGCGTAATGGCGCAGGATAGAAAGGTCACGAGTGGTTTGTTTGCTTTGCGTTTTCCATTCATAGAGGCCTTGCGGAATATCGCTGCGCAGAAAGAGCGTTAGTGACAATCCTTGGTCAACGTGTTCAGTCGCCGCAGCATAAACATCAATGACTTTTCGCATATCCATATCATAAGCAGAAGTGTAATAAGGAATAGTATCTGTAGATAAACCAGCAGCTGGGTAATAAATCTTACCAATTTTCTTTTCCTGACGTTCCTCAATACGTTGCGTAATCGGGTGAAGTGACGCAGAAACATCATTAATGTAAGAAATAGAACCATTTGGAGCAACTGCTAGACGATTTTGGTGGTAAAGTCCGTCTGTCATCACAGCATCGCGGAGCTTAGCCCAATCTTCACCACTAGGAATAAAATGTTCTGCAAAGAGTTCTTTCACACGGTCAGATTTTGGGACAAATTCACCTGTAATGTATTTATCAAAATAGCTTCCGTCAGCGTATTTTGAGTTTTCAAACCCTACAAATGTTTGCTTGCGTTCACGAGCGATATGATTTGATTCCACCAAAGTCCAATAATTCATTAACATAAAGTAAATATTGGTAAATTCAATGGATTCTGGGCTACCATAATGAATGTGATGTTGAGCTAGGAAAGTATGAAGCCCCATAGCACCAAGTCCAAAGGTATGCGCTTGTTCGTTGCCATGCTTGATTGTTGGCACAGCTTCAATAGATGAGGTGTCCGAAACAAAGGTCAAGGCGCGTGTCATAGCTTTGATAGAACGTCCAAAATCAGGTGAAGTCATCATATTAACCACATTTGTTGAGCCCAAATTACATGAAATATCAGTTCCCATTTTGACAAATTCTTGAGCGTCGTTAATCACGCTAGGGGTTTGAACCTGAAGCACTTCTGAACAAAGATTTGACATGATAATTTTACCGTCAATTGGATTGGTACGATTAGCTGTATCAATATTGACCACGTAAGGGTAACCAGATTCTTGTTGTAATTTTGAAATTTCAGTTTCCAAATCACGTGCTCTAATTTTGGTTTTGACGATATTTGGATTAGCAACCATTTTGTCATATTCAGCCGTAATATCAACATAGCTATAAGGTACGCCGTATTCACGCTCAACACTATATGGGCTAAAGAGATACATCTCTTCGTTATTGCGAGCTAATTCGTAAAATTTATCAGGCACAGTGATACCAAGTGAGAGAGTTTTGACACGGATTTTTTCGTCAGCATTCTCTTTTTTTGTTGATAGAAACGCCATGATATCTGGGTGGAAAACATCAAGGTAAACAGCACCAGCCCCTTGACGTTGCCCCAGTTGGTTAGAATATGAAAAACTATCTTCAAAGAGCTTCATGACAGGAACAACACCAGAAGCTGCCCCTTCATAACCCTTGATAGGAGCACCAGCCTCACGCAGATTTGAAAGACTGATACCAACACCCCCACCGATACGGGACAATTGTAGCGCTGAATTAATAGAACGCCCAATCGAATTCATGTCGTCAGTTACTGAAATGAGAAAACAAGAGACAAATTCACCACGGCGACTACGACCAGCATTTAAAAAGGAAGGTGTAGCAGGCTGATAGCGTTGATGAATCATTTCAGTTGCCAAATCACGTGCCAATTCTTCATTACCGTCAGCAAAATAAAGGGCATTAAAAAGAATACGGTCTTCAATGCTTTCCAGATAATGTTTACCGTCATTTGTCTTTAAAGCATATTGCTGATAAAACTTATAGGCGGCCATGAAAGATTTAAAACGAAAGCCTTGTGCTTGCAAATCCTTAGCCACAGTCTCAATAAAATCTGGCGTATACTTGTTGATAAATTCTGACTCGATATAATCATTATCAATCAAATAGTTGATTTTATCGATAATCGTGTCAAAAGTCATTGAATATGGAATGACATTTTCACGAAAGAAAGCTTTAAGGGCTTCTTTATCTTTATTCAGGGGAATTTGTCCATTCACAGGACGGTTAATTTCATTATTAAGGCGAAAATAAGAAACATCGCCGAGATTTTTAAGACTCATAAAGTAAGATACCAACGCTCATTAATTGAAGTGTGGTAACTCCTTTCTAATTTTAATTTAATATAGAAGGTTTAGATAATTTCTTTTAATTTTGCAGGTTGAAAGCCAGAAAAAATAATGTCACCTGCTTTAATGACTGGCGCAGCAGAGAAGCCAAGGTCTTTTACATAATCAATCATCTCAGGACGTTCGTCGATGTTGATTTCTTGGTAATCAGCTCCCTCTTTATCCAAGAGTTTTTTTGTCATTTTACACTGCATACAGTTATTTTTTGAAAAAATTGTGATTTTATTAGCCATTAGGGCATCCTCCTAAAAAATATTTCCTTATGGGAAACTCAATGCTAATTTAGAATAACCAAAATTAGTCAAAAAAGCAAGAAAAATCTCTCGAAAAAACACAATATGTAGTATTTAAAAATGATATAACACACAAAATATTGTAAAATCAAGCTTTTTAGAAATGCTAAAGTTTTATATTATATGATATGTCATAAAACCTAACACGATATTATAGGTTGTACTTGACTAAATATTCTGAAAGCTGTATAATTAAAAAAATTTATTATATTTCGGGGGTTGTACATGACAGAATTTTTATCAAAGTTTTCCTTAAAAGATAGTGAGTATTCGTATTTTAATCTTGAAGAAGCGGTTTCACATTATGGAGGAGATATCAAGAAAATCCCTTACACTATTCGTATATTACTTGAAAGTTTACTCAGAAAGTATGACGGTGTAGATGTTACAAAAAATCACATTGAAAATTTAGCAACTTACAATCCTAAAAAAACAGGCGGAGAAGTTCCGTTCAAACCAAGTCGTGTCATCTTACAAGATTTTACAGGCGTTCCTGTTGTTGTTGACCTTGCATCAATGCGTGATGCCATTGTTACCAATGGTGGAGATGCTGAACTTATTAATCCAGACATTCCAGTTGATTTGGTTATTGATCACAGTGTCCAAGTCGATTTCTTTGGCTGTGACACAGCTTTAGAAGATAATATTAACCTTGAATTTAAACGTAACAATGAACGCTATGAATTTTTGAAATGGGCAGAAAAATCGTTTGATAACTACCGTGCGGTGCCACCTGCAACTGGTATCATTCACCAAGTTAACATTGAATTCCTTAGTGATGTTGTCATTGAAAAAGAAGGCATGCTTTATCCAGACTCAATGTTTGGTACTGATAGTCACACAACAATGATTAACGGTATTGGTGTCCTTGGTTGGGGTGTCGGAGGTATCGAAGCAGAAGCAGCAATGCTTGGTGAAGCATCGTTCTTTCCAGTTCCAGAAGTTATCGGTGTTCGTTTGACAGGTAAACTTCCTAAAATTGCCACCGCTACCGATTTAGCTCTTAAAGTGACACAAGTTCTTCGTCAAGAAAAAGTTGTTGGTAAATTCGTTGAATATTTTGGTGATGGTTTATCAAATCTTAGCCTTGCCGAACGTGCCACCGTTGCCAATATGGCACCAGAATACGGTGCAACTTGCGGCTATTTCCCAATTGATGATGAAACGCTCAATTATATGCGTTTAACAAACCGTAAAGAAGACCATATTGCTTTAACAAAAGAATATGTCAAACACAATAATCTTTTTTACGACCCAGAGCATCAAGCGGAATACACTAAAGTCGTTGAAATTGATTTATCAACAATTTCACCAAGTATTTCTGGACCAAAACGTCCACAAGATTTGATTGATTTGACACAAGCCAAACAAACTTTCCAAGAAAGCTTAGTTCGTGAAGCTGGTGTTCAAGGCTTTGGTTTGACAGCTGATGAAATCAATAAAAAAGCAACCGTTCATTTTGATGACCAAGATATTAAGATTCAAACAGGACATGTGGCTATCGCAGCTATCACATCATGTACAAATACCTCAAACCCTTACGTCTTGATGTCAGCTGGTTTGCTTGCGAAAAATGCTGTTGAACGTGGCTTGCGCGTAGCTCCAACAGTTAAAACATCACTTGCTCCAGGGTCTAAGGTGGTTACAGGTTACCTACGTAATTCTGGTTTGCAAACTTACTTAGATACACTTGGCTTTAACATTGTCGGTTATGGTTGTACGACATGTATCGGTAACTCAGGTAGCCTTCGTCCAGAAGTGGCAGAAGCTATTACAGAGACAGACTTGTTAGTATCTGCTGTTTTATCAGGTAATCGTAACTTTGAAGGACGTGTCAATCCGCTTGTCAAAGCAAACTTTCTTGCTAGCCCACCACTTGTTGTGGCATATGCACTTGCTGGAAATACAAATATTGATTTAACAACAGAACCACTTGGTTTTGATCAAAATAATGCACCTGTTTATCTTAAAGACATCATGCCAACCAATGATGAAGTGGCAGAATATGTCAATAAATACGTGACACGTGAATTGTTCGAACAAGAATATGAACATGTCTTTACAGACAGTGAAAAATGGAATCAAATTCCAACAGAAGAAAGTAAGATTTACCGTTGGAATGAATCGTCAACTTATATTCAAAATCCACCATATTTTGACAAGCTAGGTGATGATTTAGCAATTAAGCCATTGAGAAATCTTAAGCCATTAGCCAAATTTGGTGATAGTGTGACAACTGACCACATTTCACCTGCTGGTAATATTGCTAAAAATAGCCCAGCTGCTAAGTATTTAGATAATCGTGGTGTTGATTACGTTGACTTCAACTCATATGGTAGCCGTCGTGGTAATCACGAAGTCATGATGCGTGGAACATTTGCCAATATTCGTATCCAAAACCAATTAGCGGACGGTAAAATTGGCGGTTACACAAAATACAACGGCGAAATCATGCCAATTTATGACGCTGCTATGCATTATAAAGAAGATAATGTCGATACTTTAGTCATTGCAGGTAAAGATTATGGTATGGGATCTAGTCGCGACTGGGCTGCCAAAGGTTCTAACCTTCTTGGGGTTAAAGCTGTTTTGGCTGAAAGTTTTGAACGTATTCACCGCTCAAATCTTGTCATGATGGGTGTACTACCATTGCAATTCTTAGAAGGTGATACAGCAGAAAGCCTTGGTTTAACTGGTCTTGAAACATACGATATTAATCTTTCAGAAAATCCTGGTATTCACGATATTATTGATGTTGTAGCTCGTGATGACTCAGGTGAAAAACACTTTAAAGCCATGCTACGTTTTGATGCCGACGCTGACATTCGTTACTATAAAAACGGCGGTATCTTACCAATGGTTGTTAGAAAGAAATTGGAGGAAGCGTAATCTATGACAGGAGGAAGCGGATTAAAAGATTTAATAGCTTGTAATACCTATATTAGTTCAATTATTGATGACAATTTATCCTACGCAGGTTATAATATTTCTGAATTAATGGATAACGATGCTAGTTTTGAAGAAGTGATTTACCTTCTTTGGAATTTGCATTTGCCAAATAGAGCAGAGCTTGGTAGTTTTGTGAAAGAACTTCGTGAAAATTATGCTATCAGCGATGCGGTTGAACAATGCATTATGATTCAGTCGCGCAGCCATTTGCACCCAATGAGCGTGCTTCGTTCAACAGTTAGTTTGCTTGGTGTGTATAATGTCAATGCTGAAGATAGTTCTGAAGAAGCAACATATGAACAATCTATTCAATTAATGGCTAAAATGCCAACTATTATTGCAATTTTTGCGCGTTTACGTGACGGGAAAACACCAGTTGCCCCACGTGAAGATTTAGGATTTGCAGCGAATTTCCTTTATATGTTAAACGGCGAAGAACCAACACCATTGCAAGTGAAAGCTTTAAATCGTGCCTTGGTTTTACACGCTGACCATGAATTAAATGCGTCAACATTCGCAGCGCGTGTTTGTGCGTCAACATTGGCTGATATTTATTCTTGTGTGACAACTGCAATTGGTACGCTTAAAGGACCACTTCACGGTGGTGCTAATGAACGTGTCTTTGACATGTTAACTGAAATTCGTGAAATGGGTGATACCAAAGCGTATTTGAAAGAAAAATTGGATTCGCAAGAAAAAATCATGGGCTTTGGTCACCGTGTTTATAAAACACAAGACCCACGTGAAAAATATTTGCGTGAAATGGCACAAGCTCTTACCGAAGGTACTGAAAACGAAGTGTGGTTCAACTTGTCACGTGAAATTGAAGATTACATGAAACACACTAAAGGGCTTATCCCAAATGTCGATTTCTATTCGGCAACAGTTTACCATGTTCTTGGTATTGATAGCTCGATTTTTACCCTTATTTTTGCAATGAGCCGTGTATCAGGCTGGATTGCTCATATTCAAGAACAACAAAAAAATAACAAATTGATTCGACCACGTTCTCATTATACTGGAGAGCTCGGTTTGAAATACACACCACTTGAAGAACGCTAAAAAGCCTTAGAAAGGAAAAACGAGAAAAATGGCAGATAAAATCATTTTAGAAAATGGTCACTTGACTGTTTCTAACAATCCAATTATTCCTTTTATTGAAGGGGATGGTGTTGGACGTGACATTTGGAAAAATGCGCGTGCTGTCTTTGATGCAGCGATTGATAAAGCTTACCAAGGTCAGAAAAAAATTGAATGGTTTGAGCTTTTAGCTGGTAAAAAAGCGCATGAAGCAACAGGAGAATGGTTACCAGAAGCAACTCTTGAAACGATTAAAGAAGATTTGGTCGCTATCAAAGGTCCACTAGAAACACCAGTTGGTGGTGGAATTCGTTCACTAAATGTTGCCCTTCGTCAAGAATTGGATTTATACGCTTGTGTGCGTCCTGTTCGTTATTTTAAAGGGATTGAAAGCCCACTTAAAGAACCAGAAAAAACAAGCATTACTATTTTCCGTGAAAATACGGAAGATATTTATGCAGGTATCGAGTGGAATGCTGGCACAGAAGAAGTGAAAAAAGTCATTGATTTCTTGCAAACTGAAATGTCTGTCAGCAAGATTCGTTTTCCTGAAACAAGTAGTATCGGAATCAAACCAATCTCACAAGAAGGTAGTGAACGTTTGATTCGCTCTGCGATTGAATACGCTCTTGCTAATAATTTGACTAAAGTCACTCTTGTTCACAAAGGAAATATTCAAAAGTTCACAGAAGGTGGCTTCCGTAGCTGGGGTTATGACCTTGCAAAACGTGAATACGCTGATGAATTAGCCAGCGGAAAATTGGTGATTAATGACATTATTGCTGATAATTTCTTGCAACAAATTTTGCTTAATCCTGAAAAATTTGATGTTGTGGCTTTGACAAACCTCAATGGTGACTATGCTAGTGATGCCCTTGCTGCCCAAGTTGGTGGTATTGGAATCTCACCAGGTGCCAATATCAACTATTTAACAGGTCACGCTATTTTTGAAGCAACACACGGAACTGCACCAGATATTGCTGGTAAAGACATTGCCAATCCATGCTCTGTTCTTTTGTCTGGTTGCATGTTGTTTGATTACATTGGTTGGACAGAAGTAGCTAGTTTAATCACAGCAGCGATTGAAAAAACATTTGCACAAGGTCAATTTACAGCTGATTTGGCGCAAGAAAAAGTAGCTTGCTCAACAAGTGGATTTGCAGCAAAGCTTATTGAAAATTTGTAAAACAATAACCTAGAACACGTCTTGTTCTAGGTTTTTTGATATAATGAAAATAGTTTGAATTTTAGAAGGTTGGAGTTTTATGACATATTCATTGGCAGACATTATCTTTTTGTTTTTTATTTATTCGTTTGTAGGCTGGCTTTGGGAGACGGTTTATTGTTCGATTAAGGATAAGAAGTTTGCTTATCGTGGTTTTTTAGTGGGACCGTATTGTCCAGTTTATGGCTTTGCAGTGACAACGGTTTTACTAGCGACAGAGCCGTTTCAGAGCAATATTTTATGGCTGTTCTTGAGTGGTTTGCTTGTAGCAACAGCATTTGAATATGTTGCAGGTTGGTTGCTAGAAACGGTCTTTCATATGAAATTATGGGACTACAGTCAGGAGTTTGGTAATATTCAGGGACGTATTGCACCGCGGATATCACTTTTCTGGGGATTTGGAATTGTTGTTCTCGTTAAATTTATTCAACCAGGAGTGATGGGGCTAATTAATCACCTGAATGATTGGTTAGCATTAGGTATTGTTGTTGTGATGACTGCAGATTTGATTTGGACAGTTGTCGATACGGTGAAATTCCAACAAGCTGCTACTGCTTTTGAAAAATACGTTCGTGCCGAGCAAGAAAAATTACGCGAATCAGTACGAACAGAAGTTGGTGATTTAACACAGCAAGCTGAAGTCTTTAGCAAACGTTTGGAAAATTTACGACTTCACATCAATGAAACCTTGAGAGAAAAAGGAATCGAGCCATTCCGTTTCAATCAACGTCGTATGCTTAGAAACTATAAGAATTTCCGATTAACAACAGCGCCATTCTTAAACGAAATTCGCAAACAAACAGCTGCCTTAAAAGAAAAACGTAATGAGAAAAACAATCATTAAGATAATAAAAGCACCCTAACGGTGAGAATTCATCTCGCTAGGGTGCTTTTTACGTCATGTCAATGTTTTAGTTACTATGAGGTTGGAAACGTATTTTTAGAATTGACAATGACTAGTCAAATAGCTAATTACATTACTGATTATACACGATTAATAAAGAGAAAAAAGTTTTTTGTAACTATTTGAAAATAAATGAAAAAAATTCTTTTAAAAAAGAGCTTGACCTGGAACGCGTTTCATAAATTATACTTTAGTCAAATCAAACAAGCGAGGTAAAAAAGATGATTAAACGTATTTTTTCAGACATGGATGGAACGCTTCTTGACAATACTGGCGCAGTTTCAGAGGAAAATGTTTCTCTGATTAAATCAGCTGGCATTCCGATGACCTTGGTATCAGCTCGTGCTCCAATGGAAATGATGGCAGCGATTAAAAAATTAGATTTGACGGGTGCGCAAGTTAGCTTTAATGGTGGTTTGATCTATCTTGTTGAAGGTGGTCGTATCCTTCCGATTCACAGTCAACCAATAGCAAAAGGAGATGTTCATACTCTTCTTGGCGCGATTCATGAGAAATTTCCAGAGGTCAGTTTGTCATACTATGATTTGCATAAATGGTATTGTCATGAGATTGACAAAGGAATTCTCTTTGAGCAGAAGCTTACGCAACAAAAGCCGACACGAACAATGCTGCTCAGCCATTTCTTAAAACCCAAAAAAGAGATTTATAAGTTAATGATGATTGTCTTTGATGAGAAAGCGTTAACAAATCTACAAGAATTTGTGCTATCATTAGGGATAGATACGGTTGCGGTGCAGCAATCAGGAAATCATTATTTGGAAATCACTCATGCGGCGGCTAAGAAGTCAGCTGGTATTGATTATATCATGCAAAAAGAAGCTTTGAGCGAGGGAGAAACTGCGGTTTTTGGCGATGGGCACAATGATTTGCCAATGTTTGAACGGACGAGTTTTCCAATTGCAATGGCAAATGCTAGCCCAGATGTGATTGCCCAAGCTAAATTTATCACATTGGTTAACCAGTGCAATGGTGTTGGTTATGGAATTCATAAATTTTTGAGGAATGTTTAAATGGTAACAATCAGAGATATTGCAGAACGAACGGGTTATTCTAAAGCGACGGTGTCACGCGTGCTTAACAATCATCCTTATGTGTCAGATGACGTGCGTCGAAAAATTCAAGCGGTGATAAAAGAGCTTAATTATACGCCAAATTTGGTCGCAAAAGAATTGAGTGCTGGAAAGACTAATAAAATTGCGGTTGTTATTCCTCACAATCGTCATCCCTATTTCACTCAGCTATTGAATGGTATGCTAGATGAAAGTAAGAAAACAAACCATAATTTGCTTTTACTACATTCGGGCTACAATGAGCTTTCGGAACGTGAGTATTTAGAACAATTGCGTGGTCGTGCTTTTGACGGGCTTATCTTTACGTCACGTGAATTGCCGATAGAGACCATTGCATCTTATGCACAATACGGTCCCATTCTTTTATGTGAGCCGATTGACAATCCTTTTTTGAAATCAGTCTATGTTGACCGCTACCAAGCTTATAATGATCTTAATGCCTATTTAGTTGAAACGGGCATTAAATCACCAGCCTATCTTTTTACGAGAGCTGATGAAGCTAGTGCGACTTATCGGACAATGGTTTCTGTTTTAGAACATTTTCCGCAATATCAAAATTCAGCTGTTTTTAGT
This sequence comes from Streptococcus pasteurianus, assembly GCF_004843545.1. NCBI lineage: Bacteria > Bacillati > Bacillota > Bacilli > Lactobacillales > Streptococcaceae > Streptococcus > Streptococcus pasteurianus. Next base: position 629,761 of record NZ_CP039457.1, read on the forward strand.
GGCATTTCTAATTTTCAAGACGGTTATAATTGGGCAAAACAGCTTACGCAGGATTTTGATGCAATTGTGACGAATGAGGATCAAATGGCTTATGGTGTTATCAAGGCTTTTAAGGATGATGGCAGAGCTTTGCCGTTGATTATCGGGCAAGAAAATCAGCATATTAGTGAGTTACTTGGGATTCCGTCAGTAGAGCATTATTCTTATGAACTGGGAAAATTAGCAGTACGTCAGATTTTGGCTGATGAAAATAATCCCCTTGCCATTCCGTCAAAATTCATTCGACGTTAGTGTCAAAAGAAATCAGAAAAATTCTCGGAGACTTGCCAATGGAAAATCAAAAAATTGCAGAAAATCTTAATATCCTTGGTCAATTTTGTGGCAAAAGAGATGTTGAGGAACTTAATCAGAAAAACTTGCATGAAAAATATGGAATAGAAAAAGTAGATGTTATGGTTCTTTTTGGCGGTAGCATTCTTGCTGGCGGTGATGTACTGGCTAAGGCTATCAAAGATGATATTGCAGAGCATTATATTATTGTTGGTGGTGAAGGACATACAACGGCTACCTTGAAAGAGCAGATTCACAAAGAATATCCCTTAATTGCCGTAAATAGCTTGACAGAAGCTGAACTTTTTCAACAATATCTTTTGACTGTTTATCAAATCCAAGCTGACTATCTTGAAACCAAATCAACAAACTGTGGCAATAATATCACGAATTTGCTCAAATTAATGAAGAACAAAGGCATTGCCCACCAGAGTATCATTTTATGCCAAGATGCTACTATGCAATATCGTATGGAAGCAACATTACGAAAATACCTTTCAAAAGATACGGTAGTGATTAATTACGCAGCTTATCGAGCTTACCTGAATTATCAAGATAAACTCACCTACGCAACAAAGATTCATGGCATGTGGGATGTTGACCGCTATATCAATTTATTAATGGGTGAGATTCCAAGATTAACAGATAATGAACAAGGTTATGGACCAAATGGAAAGAATTTTCTAGCTCATGTGGATATTCCTAATAGAGTAGTAGCTGCTTTTGAAGCTCTAAAACCTATTTATGGCAATAACATCAGAAAAGCCAATCCCAAATATTCCTCAGTTTTATAAGTTATAAAATGTTTTAATTTTCAGAATATTTTGCTATAATAGAGCTACTTAATTGAGAGAAGGAGTTTATCATGGCAAAAACAATTCACACAGATAAAGCACCAGCGGCAATTGGACCTTATGTTCAAGGAAAGGTCGTTGGTAATTTCCTATTTGCTTCAGGTCAAGTGCCTTTGTCACCTGAAACTGGTGAAATTATCGGAACAACTATTCAAGAACAAACTAAGCAAGTTCTTAAAAATATTTCTGCTATTCTTGCGGAAGCAGGCACAGATTTTGACCATGTGGTTAAGACAACTTGTTTCCTTAGTGATATGAATGATTTTGTACCGTTTAACGACGTTTACGCTACGGCATTTAAGGCTGATTTTCCAGCACGTTCAGCAGTAGAAGTCGCTCGTTTGCCAAAAGACGTCAAAGTTGAAATCGAAGTCATTGCTTATCTTGACTAATTTTATTTTGGGCTTAAGTTTGAACTGGTAGCAGTTGATTTCTGCCTACGCTAACAAAGAAACTCCCGCTTAGTTAGAAGCTAAGCAGGAGTTTTTTGTGTTAATTAGCGCTTGTGAGTGTTGCTTTTTGCATTTTTTTGCAGTTGTCATCATCAAGCGAATGCGGTTTAATTGGTTAACTTCTGATGAACCTGGGTCGTAATCGATTGGAGTAATATTAGCAGCCTTGTATTGACGACGAAGTTCTTTAACCATACCTTTACCAACGATGTGGTTTGGTAAACAACCGAATGGTTGGAGACAGACAATATTTTTAACATCATTGTTGAGCAATTCAATCATTTCACCTGTTAGGAACCAACCTTCACCAGTGTGGTTACCAATTGAAATAATCTTAGAAGCACCTTCGGCAATGTCATAGATAGACTCAATGCCTTCAAAGCGTTCAGATTTTTCAAGGGCTTTATTCATTGGTTTTTCAAGGAGATTAATGGCATCAATACCAAGCTTAGCGAAGCGTTTAGCTTTTTGGCTCATATTAAGCTCGTCAGCTTTCCAAATTTGGTTGAAAAGTGAATAATTCATAAAACCAATAAGGTCAGGAACAACAGCTTCACCGCCTTCATTTTCAATGATAGAAACGATGTCGTTGTTAGCTGTTGGAGCGTATTTGACAAGGATTTCTCCAACGACACCGACACGAGGTTTTTGTCCGAAATCAACGGTTTCAAGGCTATCAAACTCTTTGATGATACGTTTCATGTTATGATTAAATTCAAAATATGAACCTGACATCACATTTTTACGAGCAATTTCAAGCCATTTGTCATAAAGGGCGTTAGCAGAACCCGGAACAGCTTCGTATGGGCGAACACGATAGAGCACACGTTCGAATAAATCACCATACAAAACGCTGATGAGTAGGCGTTTGACGAATGAATAAGTGAGGCTCCAACCTGGTGTTTCTTCGGTACCTTGATTTCCCATAGAAATGGAAACCACAGGAACTTGAGGGAAGCCAGCGTCTTTCAGAGCTTTACGTAAAAGTGGAATGTAGTTAGTTGCACGGCAACCACCACCAGTTTGGGTCATCATAACGCTGGTATTATCAAGGTCATATTTGCCGCTTTGAAGAGCTTCAATCAATTGACCGATAGAAATGATAGCAGGGTAGCAGGCGTCATTATGGACGAATTTCAACCCGACTTCAACGGCTTTTCTGTCCATTGCAGGTAAAATGACAACGTTGTAGCCAGCATGTTTGAAGGCTTCTTCGATAAGACCATTTTGGTGAATTGGAGAAAGCATTGGCATAAGAAGCGTGTGTGTCTTTTTCATTTCTTTAGTAAAGACAGGTTCTTTGGGTTCTTCTTCCTCATCGAATTGGTTATCAAATTGTGGTGCTTGATTGAAAATGTGGTCAAGATTAGCTTTTTTGAATTTTTTATCACGTTCTTCAACGGCAGCTTTGAGGGAACGGAGACGAATTCGGATAGCACCGAGGTTACTACCTTCGTCAATTTTGAGTACGGTATATAGTTTGTTGTGACCACGCATGATTTCTTCGACTTGGTCAGTTGTTACCGCGTCAAGTCCGCAACCAAAGCTGTTTAGTTGAACAAGCTCAAGGTTTGGATTTTTAGAAACCACCTTGGCAGCCGCATAAAGGCGAGAATGGTAAACCCATTGGTTCACAACACGAAGTCCTGAAACTTCTTCAAGACCAGCTACCATATCTTCTGTCAAAACATGGAAGCCTTCTTGCGTGATGATATTGGCAATACCATGGTTGATTTCAGGGTCGAGGTGATATGGACGACCTGAAAGGACAATAGCCTTTTCACCTTTGAGAGCAAGAGTAGATAAGAGTTCATCAGCTTTATCTTGCAAATCTTGTTTGAAATCAGCTAGCGCTTGATAGCCATGTTCAACAGCATTTTGAATATCTTCAGCTGTAATATCTTCGTATTTGCTGAAAGCTTTAATCAATGATTTTACAACAGATTCGTGGTCAGCCAAGTTAACAAAGGGATGGAAATATTTCACCTCACCATTACGGATAGGGTCCATATTTTTTTCGATAACTTCTGGGTAACTTTGAACGATTGGGCAGTTGTAGTGATTAGGCGCTTTGCTATTTTCGATTTGTTCGTAAATAACACTTGGGTAGAAAATAGCGTCAACTTTTCGGTCAATCAAACTTTGAATGTGTCCATGTACCATTTTGGCAGGATAACAAACGGTATCACTAGGAATAGTTTCAATCCCTTTTTCAAATAATTTTTTATCAGATTTTGGTGAAAGTTGAACACGGAAACCAAGGTCTGTTAAAATAGTGTGCCAAAGTGGGTAATTTTCATACATGTTAAGCACACGAGGAACACCGATAATGCCGTGTACAGCATCTCGTTTAGTAAGTGCTTTGAACTTAAAGAGTTTTTTATATTTATAATCAACGAGGTTTTCTTTTTGATTGCTGCGGTCAAATTTGATTTTAGTGACTTTTTCAGCTCCGCGTTCACAACGGTTACCAGTGACAAATTTTGAGCCATCGTTGAAAATCGTCACCGTCAATGCGCAGTTGTTTTCACAAAGTCCGCAACGTGTGAATTCTTTTTGGGTTGTGAAATGATCTAGTTCGTCAAGCCCCATTAAGCTTGATTTGGCACGATTATGTTCAAGTAATGTTTCGGTCATGCTTCTCTCCTTTTACTAGACTGTTGCCATTTCAACGGCAGGTGCTTGAGCGGTTTCGTCTTCGTATTTTTCTTGGGCAATAATGGCGCAGCCGTAAGCTCCCATTAGACCAGCAATACTTGGACGAACAACTTCGCGTTCACTGACCAATTCAAAGGCACGGAGCACCGCTTCATTGTAGAAAGTACCGCCTTGGACAACAATTTTTTCACCTAAATCTTCAGGACGTTTGAGTTTAATAACCTTATAAAGCGCATTTTTGATAACAGAATAGGAAAGTCCTGCAGAAATATCAGCAACAGTAGCGCCTTCTTTTTGCACTTGTTTGACTTTTGAGTTCATGAACACTGTACATTTTGAACCGAGGTCAACAGGGTGTTCAGCTAGTAAAGCAACTTGTGCAAAGTCTTTAACGTCGTATTTAAGTGATTTGGCAAAGGTTTCGATGAAAGAACCACAACCAGATGAACAAGCTTCGTTCAATTGAATACTTGAGAGGGCGCCGTCTTGAACGCTCATAGCTTTCATATCTTGCCCACCAATATCGAGGATGAAATCAACACCAGGGTTGAAGTAATTAGCGGCTTTGAAGTGAGCAACGGTTTCGACTTCACCATAGTCAACGTGTAAGGCTGCTTTAATCAAATTTTCACCATAACCTGTTACGCAAGAGCGTGCGATAAAGGCTGTGTCTGGTAATTGGCGATAAACTTCTTTAAGAATTTCGATAACATTTTCAAGTGGTTGCCCTTGGTTGTTGCCATAGTGTTGGAATAAAATGGCACCTTCGGGATCAGTCAAGACAACCTTTGAGGTTGTTGAACCCGCATCAATTCCTAGAAAGACTGGACCAGAAGCTTTGGCAATATCTTTATATTCAACACTTGCTTCATTGTGGCGAGCGCGCCAAGCGTCTAATTCAGCTTGGTCTTTGAAAAGAACATCTAGTGTATTTTTAGGAACTAGCGATTTTGAAGTGTTATTTTCAAGGTTATGAATGATTTCTGATAGTGCTAATTGCGCTTGGTCTTCATCTAAGGCAGCTCCCATGGCAACGAAAAGTTGCGGATTTTCAGGGAAAATAACATTTTCTGGTTTAATATTGAGTGTTTCAATGAAACGTTGACGAAGTTCACTCATAAAGAACAACGGTCCGCCAAGAAAGGCAATATTTCCAGAAATTTTACGCCCTGAAGCCAAACCAGCAATGGTTTGATTAACAACGGCTTGGAAAATAGAAGCCGCAATGTCCTCTTTACGAGCCCCTTCATTAATCAATGGTTGGACGTCTGTTTTGGCAAATACCCCACAACGACTGGCGATTGGGTAAATCGTTTCGTAGCCTTTGGCTAATTCATTAACGCCGTTGGCATCTGTTTTCAAAAGCTCTGCCATTTGGTCAATGAAAGCTCCTGTACCACCAGCGCATGTTCCATTCATGCGCTGTTCAAGAGCATCACCAAAGAATGTCATCTTAGCATCTTCACCACCAAGTTCGATAACAACATCGGTTTGTGGAATGAATTTTTCAACGGTAGTGGTAGCGGCAATAACTTCCTGAACAAATGGAATTTTTGCCACATCTGCCAAACCCATTCCCCCTGAACCTGTGATAGCAATACTGACTGCTTGGTCGCCGATTTCTGAAATAGCTTCCTTTAAAACTTTAATTGTTGCTGTTTTGACATCTGAAAAGTGACGTTCATAACGTGAGAATAATAATTGATAGTTATCGTCGAAGATGACAACTTTAACAGTTGTCGATCCGACATCTATACCTGCTTTATACATATAATAAAATACTAAAAGTGTTAGAGGGCGGTGGGAGTGAGATGAAAATCGAATTTCTTAGAAAATTTTCCCCCTTATCCACGCAAATAGGTCTTTAACACTATTTTTTCCTTTCTTTGTTTTACCTAACACAGTGTTACATTGCCAACAATCTGTTGCTTATTCAACAAACCGTTTGCTATAATAGTATTATAGAATACTTATTGTCAAATTCAATCGCTAATTTTTTAAGTTGTGTTGTTTAAACAACACATGTTCAACAAACTGTTGTTTATCTTGGAGGAATAAACTAATGAAATTTACAGATATTCGTTATTTAAGAACTGAGAAATTGATTTTTGATGCTTTTGCCAAACTACTCAGCGAAAAACCTTACGAAAAAATTACAGTGCAAGATATTGCTGACGAAGCGATGATTAACCGTGCTACTTTTTATGCTCATTATGCTGATAAAGATGAATTACAGAAAGGAATTCAACAGCAGGTGTTGGGAGAAATGTCTGCGATGATTGATGGTGCCCAAATAACAAATGGTAATCGTGTGAAGGTAAAAAGAGCTGAAAAACTACTAGCTGATTTTTACCATGATTTGGAGAAAAATTCCGCTATTGCTAAAATAGTTTTGCGCAGTATTTCACAGGAAATCATGCAAGAAAAATTTGGTACTTTGTTACACGAAAAATATGATCATCTGCTTGCTAAGCTGAATGTTACAGAATCTGGCGAGCAGGTTCCGACAGAATTTATCGTTGCCTACCTAACCAGTATCTTCACAGGAACCTTGTTATGGTGGATAAAATCAGATTTTGCTATGCCAGCTAAGGAATTGGCACGTTTGGTACTTACACTTATTAGTAATGGTCACTTAACCGTCATGGGAGTCATTATTGATCGGGAGGACTAACACAAAAAGCTGAGAAATCAGTTTTTTTATTTTTATTTTGTTATAATGGGAGGAAATAGAAAGAGTGAATTTATGAATGATGAAAAGCTAATTTGTGATGGTATTGATCATCAGTTGTACCCAATGGTAGAGGGAGTATTTCTCTCTGAGTTGGATGTTCGTTTGCGTAATCTTATTAAGAAAAAACATCCTGAATTAAAGGAAAATGATTTTATTAGCAATAAAAATTTAACACATTACCGTGTGTTATTTCTGGATGAAATGGTTAATAAAGCAAATCGGAAGAATGATTTTATCCGTGAATTAGTTTACGATGTATCTAAGGATAACCGTTATACTGCATTGGATGTTCAAGGTCAATTGGATAAAAAACTGACTTTTGGTCAACGAATCGCTGATGATGTAGCACGTTTTGGTGGTTCATGGACATTTATCATTTCATTTATTGTTTTTATGGTGATTTGGATGGCAGTAAATGTTATCAAGCCTTTTGGAATTGCTTTTGATCAGTATCCGTTTATTTTGCTGAATTTAGCCTTATCAACAATTGCAGCTATTCAGGCACCTTTGATTATGATGAGTCAAAATCGAGCTTCAGAATATGACCGCCTACAAGCTAAAAATGATTATAATGTTAATAAAGTTTCAGAGGAAGGTATTCGACTGTTACATGCGAAGCTTGACCATTTGGTCCAACAAGATCAATCAGATTTGTTAGAAATTCAAAAACTACAAACAGAAATGTTAGCGTCTCTTACTAATCAAGTTATTGAATTGCAAGAGCAAAATAAAGAATTGCTTGAAGAAATGAATAAAATAACACTAAAATAGAAATAAGCCAATGTGTTTTAAGAGAGGACGAATATGAAAAATGGTATAGTAATGACCTTATTTACGCTATTGATGGTATTAGCGATGTTTCTATTATTCTATTTTATTTATGATGTCAAACCTGGTAATATGAAGAAAAATTTTACCTATTCAAAAAAAGTTATTAGTAATCCCTTGATGGGATACGCACCTGCTGCAATGGAAGAAATAGTGGCGGATGATGTTACCCTTCTTTATGTGGACATTACTTGGCGAGAATTAGAGCCTAAAGAAGGTATTAGGAGATTGGTATGATTCAGATTGTGGAAAAGGTTTTTCGCCGAACTATAATAGTGAAGAATTAATTACTGCCTATGAAAAAACTATTCAAGCAATGGGAGATCGTTGGGGGGATGAGGAATTGATAAGTTTTATTGAATTAGGTGGATTAGGACATTGGGGAGAATGGCATGTTGATAGTACCGCGGGTGTTCGTCAATTGCCAGACGAATCTGTTCGTGAGCGGTATGTCGTGCCTTGGTTATCAGCTTTTCCGAATGCCAATTTACTCATGCGTCGGCCGTTTAGAATAGCGAGTGAAAATGATTTAGGGTTGTATAATGACATGGCTGGAAATTGTGAAGCAACTCAAGAATGGCTAGATTGGATTGATTCAGGAGGCATCTATTCAGAAACGGGAGAAAACGATTTAGTAATGATGTCTGATGCTTGGCAAACAGCACCAATTGGTGGTGAATTAACAAGTTCAGATAGCTTAAGTAGCCTTTTAGGAGATAAACTTTCACAGACGACAAGTTTAGTAGCTCAGTCACATACAACATTTTTAGGACCAAAAGTTGCCGAAGATATTGGTGACAATAAGACTGGCTATAATGAACTATTAAAAAATATGGGGTATCGTTTATGGGTAACATCTGCAAGCATCAAGCAAGAGTCAACGCAAAAAGTTGTTCTTAATATTACCTTAAAAAATTCAGGAGTTGCACCATTTTATCGAAATTGGACGACTTATGTTTATTTAAAAAACAAAGGTACCAATCGTATTAAAAGGATTAAACTAGATTTAAATGTAGCTAAAATTCTTCCTAATGAAGAGAAATCCATACCTATTGAACTTCCTATAAGTAATGTAAAGAAGTTACGGGAAAATTATAGTATCTCTTTAGGGATTGTAGATCCCATGACAAATAAAAATGCGATTCACTTTGCAGTATCTGGACAAGAAACTGCTGATACATTGCTTTTGTTTGATTAGTAAAAGTAAGTATAAAAATCCAGAAGAACAATATGTCAAATTTTAATCTAATAATTGAAGACAAATCACATTTTGGGGATTTGTCTTTTTCTGTTTACAGGAGTTGCTAATGATTTTAAGGGGCATAAATTTAGCTTATTGTCTCATTTGAAAATTGATGTATTTCTGTTTGTTAATAGTAAGTTTAACACGGGAGTAGCTACAAGCATCTTGTACAGATTAATTGATAGTAATTTGATACTCTGAGTAGAGATAACTTCGATATATGTTTGTAGGGGAGGTTGCCATTATTGTTTTTTCGATATATTTTGAAAATGGCTAGATTATATGTAGGAATCATTGATAAGTGATACTAAGCTTGAAATGTTTCATTGTTTGATACGTGAAGTAAATATTAAAAAGGTTTGGTATCAAAATATTGAAATTTTCAGACTAATTATTTGTCAAAAAAAATAAAATGATAGAATGTTTTTCACATAAGTTTTTTTTTTTTCATAAAACAAATAATATTAAAATAAAAGGAGGTAAAATGACTGTTTTAATAACAGGAAACACTGTAATACTAGAAGAAAGTGATTTGTTAAAAATGTTTCCTGAAGAAAAAGTGGTAGTATTAGGGGAATTAAGTCAATCAAAATGTAAAAATAGAATTCGAAAGATTGCTTGGGAGGAAGAAATTGATATTGAACAACTGTTAACCGGTTATCATATAACCTCTATTCTATATCTTTCCGAATCCGTAGAACCTTTAAAAGAACTTGATGGTGAATTTTTACAGATTAAAAAAATCCTCAATGCTTTAAGCAAGGATTTTTTGGTAGAATTTTTGTACGTAATGGGACCTGATTTATGTTTTCAAGAGGAAAGTAATCGAAGCATAATGCTATCAGCTTATCAACGAATGCTTTATCATTATTCACAAAATCAGCAATTATCTATAAAAATTTTACGATCTCTTTATCTTTATCAATTATCAAATTCAACGGATTATTTACGAAGTATCTTAACGTCTGACAATGACATAATGATACATCCAGATCAGAAAATTTATTATATTTTTAATAGAGATTTATTGGATTTGTGTCGTCGTATTTTTGATAATTGGACTGACGCCTTTGAAAGAATAGAAGTCCCAGATAGTTTTGATATGAGCTTTCAACAACTTTTTAGAGAACTTAATATTCATAATGTTGTATTTTCTAAAGAAGCCCAGTTGTCTATTTTAAAGCCACAGACTTCTGATCTTAGACAAGACTATGGATGGTTTCCAAAAGTTTCTTTATTAGAGGATTTATCAACTCATGATTTGCCAAGTTTTGCCACAGAGCTACAATCATTATCATTAGTGAATAAATTACGTGAATTTGCTAAATTAGATAGAACACCAGCCAGAGTCGTTGTTTTGCTTGGGTTACTTATTGTTAGTGGGGTATTTTCTTATTTATTTGGGGACCAAATATATTTTCAAACAGTCGATTATCGTTTGTTTGCTATTGTGATATCAGGTCTTAGTTTAGGACTGTTTTATGGTCTATGGGCAGCCGTTTTTGCATCAATCGGACTGATTATTCAAAATATTCTGATGGGGTTTGCTGATTTTCAAACGCTCTTTTTTGAGCCGACTAATTGGATTCCATATATAATCTACATAGTGTCAGGTTTGGTGAGTGGGTATATTAAAGAGAAAGATAGGTCTGACTTATCTAGACTTTCATCGGAAATTAATCATTTGAAACAACAGTTATCTGGTGAACAATCATTTGCTGAAGATTTATTATCAGAGAAAGTTGAGCTGACGCACCAGATTTTGGAACGGCAAGATAGTTATGGTCGGATTTATCGCTTTTTAGAAAATTTGGAAACACCATATTTAGAAATTTTTATGGTCAAGTTATTGGATTATATTAGTGAGGCTTTTGGTACAGATGAGATTGCGATTTGTAAGGTAGATAATAATCAGAAAAGTAAGTTGCAATTAACAACAGTGCAAAATACCAAACATCTCATTTTAACTGCAGAACAGTTAGCAGGAGTTAGTCAGCAGTTAGTTGATAATACAGTTTGGGTGAACCAGCATTTACATGACGACTATCCGATGTATTTGGCAGGAGTTTTGGCAGATGGTGAGTTGTGTTATTATTTAGCCTTGGATCATTTACCAACAGATAAATTAAATCTTTATCATCAAAATCTTTTGAAGTCTTTAACCGGATTAGCAAGCCTAAGTTATCAACATCTTCGTCAAAAATTAACATCAGTTTCTCAGTATGAGGTTTTAAAGGAAGTAGCATTTTATCAAAAATTATTAGCGTTAAAAGATGTTGATTCGCCTTATTTCATGTGGAAAGTATTGAATTTAGGGCTTCTAGTAGAGGAGATTCCTCCAACAATGTTGAAAAGCTTGCAAGAAAAATTATCACTTTTTGATAGCTTAGGACAAGTTGAAAATCATCTTTGTTTGTTAATTAATACATATACGCAATCACTAACAGACTGGTATGAGAAGTTGTCTGATTTAGGTTTTGAAGTAGTTGGTGAACATAATGTTGAGGAGACTGTTGAAGCTATTGCGTTTAAGCAAATGATTTCGTGAGAAGGAGAAGTTAATGTTGTTTGCTATGTTTTTAGGATGCCATTTAGCCATTGTTGTTAGTTTTTTCTTAATAGCAAGAAAAAACAACATTCAACTTGGTTTTTATTTTGACTCACTAATTATTTTTTTACCATTCATCGGAATTTTACTGGTGCTTTATATTTTAAAGGAAAGACAATCGCAACTTGTAGATGGTGAGTTAGCTTTTTATGAAGTGATTCCTTGGTTAATAGATGATACAACTGAGCAAAATCAATTGGAGGTGAAGGAAAATGTCATGCTTGACATTACAAATATTGTTCCTTTCCAAGAGGCGCTTTTGCTTAATCATTCGGGGATTAAACGTGAATTGATTATTGATGTTATTTTTGAGTCGCCAGATCAATTTGTGCCGTTGCTCCATCAAGCACGTTTAAACGAAGATGTTGAAGTGGTTCATTATGCCACAACAATTCTTTCTGAATTGACTGCAAAATATGATGAGCGTTTACGTCAGTTGGAAGAACGTGTTCAAAAAGAACCTAATTCATTAGAGAGGCATTGTGAATATGCTAATTTTTTAGAGCGTTATATTGATAGCGAAATAGCAGAGGGGCACTATGGATTGACGTTAAAACATATTTATATTGAAGAAATCAATGAGATGCTAGCAAGGAATTTTCCAGTTGAAAAGTCACGTTTGCTTACTTTAGCTAAAATTTATCAGAGTATGAATGATTTTGTGAGATTAGAAAATTTATTAACAAAGCTTTTTGCTCTTTTTCCAGATGATCAGGATATTTGGATGTTGAAACTTGATATGATTGTTTTGAAAAAATCGAGTTCTGATTTGAAGCGTTTTTGGAAAGAACTAGAGCAACATCATGTTTATTTTTCGGCTAAAAATAAAGCTAAATTGGCGTTTTGGCAATAAGTGTAGGGAATACAGATGTTAAAAAAAAGAACGTTTAGATTTACGATGATTCTTCCAGTTTTTCTTATTCTTGTAGTATTATCGGTAGGATTGTTGGTTGAACAGAATGGGATTAATTATTATAGTCATAAGGATGATTATTATCTATCTGATAATCAGGTTCAAACTAAGGCGGAAGCCTTGGTTAACGTCTCAGCGACAAATCTATTGATTTATGATTCAAGCAATGAGACCTCTGAGAGTGCTATTGATAATTTTAAGCAGATTTTTGAAGATATGAAGGTTGCAACGACTTATATTGATGTTGACAATGAAATGGTGCCTGATTTTAGAAATTTTGATACGGTTGTTGTTCTAACACCAGATTTAAGACCACTTGGTGATACTGTTTTTCACTTAATGGAATGGGTTGAATCAGGTGGTGATGTCATGTTTGCGATGACACTACAAAAAGATGAAGTTACATCTGCTATTGAGCATAAGCTAGGTATTATAAATGCATCTGATACCTATGCTAAAGTTGAGGAAGTTTCAATTAAAAATGGCTTTATGTTGGGAGCGGGGCAGGATTATGCTCTTGATAAGCCCTTTGATTCTGCTTGGGCAGTTGAGCTTGATGATAATGCAGAGGTTTACTTGACAACAGGAGACGATAGTAAAATTCCTCTGGTTTGGGAATATGATTTAGGACATGGTCATGTGGTTGTTGATAATTTTGGTATCTATGAAAAAGCAGTGCGTGGTTTCTATTCGGCATCTTATTCGTTATTGAGAGATGTTGAGATATATCCAGTAATTAATTCCGCTGCTTTTACCTTGGATGATTTTCCATCACCAGTTCCACGTGGCGATGGAAAATACATTACACGTGATTATCAGATGACAGTTTCTGATTTTTACACGAATATTTGGTGGCCTGATATGATTAGTTTATCTGATAAATACGGTATTAAATATACGGGTGTTATCATTGAAAATTATGAGGATGACACAACAGGAAGCACTGAGCGTCAGTCAGATAGTTCGCGTTTTATTTATTTTGGTAATAAGCTTTTACAAATGGGCGGTGAGATAGGCTATCACGGTTATAATCATCAACCCTTGATGTTGTCGGATACTGACTATGGTGGTGCCTTTTCTTACAATACGTGGACGAGTGATACAGCGATTGAAAAGTCGTTAGATGAATTAATGGATTTCACGGAGAATTTGTTTCCAAGGAGTGAACGTTCGGTTTATGTACCACCTTCAAATATTTTATCAGCAGAAGGTAGGGCTTTATTAGCAAAGGATTATCCAAATATTAAGGTTATTGCCAGTAGTTATTTTTCAGAAGATTTTGTCTATGAGCAAGAATTTGAAGTCGCAGATGACGGTATTGTTGAAGAACCGCGGATAACATCAGGAGCTATTATTGATGATTACACGAAATTGACGATGCTTTCTGAGTTAAATATGCATTATGTTAGTCACCACTTTATTCACCCAGACGATCCCTTGGATATTGACCGTGGAGCAAAATTGGGTTGGGCTCAATTATATAAGAATCTGTCTAAACAAATGGCATGGCTGTACAAAACAGCACCCTCTATTCGAAATATGACAGAATCACAAATGGGTGGCGCTATTCAACGTTTCTCAAGTATTACGGTTGAAAAAGAAGAGGCAGAAGATTTTTATCAATTTAATCTTGGTAATTTTGTTGATGAGGCGTATTTGATGGTGCGGTTTAACAATGGTAAACCTGGTGATATAACGGGAGGCAGTTTGGAACACTTGACAGGAAATCTCTATCTTTTGCATGCAACCTCAAGTTCAGTAGCCATTGCTAAGAAATAAAGGTTTAGGAAGGAAAATAGTTGCGTATTTGTTTAATTTTGGAAGGGTGCTACCCTTACGTCAATGGTGGCGTCTCATCGTGGATGCACAATTATATTAATGAGATGACTGAGCACGAATTTGTTCTAGTGACCATTGGAGCAAATGCTGAAAGTCGTGGTAACTTCAAATATGAATTGGCTGACAATGTGGTCGAGGTCAAGGAAGTTTTTCTGGATGATGCTTTCCAAGTTTCTGGGAATTCTAACTTCAAAGAAATCTTTAACGATACGGAGAGACAAGCATTGAAAGATTTGCTATCTTGTCAATCTCCTGATTGGGAAGTATTGTTTGACATTTTTAATCAGCGTCAGGTTAATCCAAGTGACTTTTTGAGAAGTCGGCTGTTTTTGGAATTACTGACGGAAATTGTTGAGGAAAAGCATCAAAACCAAGCTTTTGCAGACCTCTTTCACACAACACGTTCCATGTTATTAACGGTTCTTTATCTGATGACCCAAGATATGCCGAAAGCTGATGTTTATCATTCTATTGCAACAGGTTATGCAGGGCTACTGGCTTCTTTGGGAAGTTATCAGCACCAAGCACCGTTGTTGTTGACAGAACACGGCATTTACACGCGAGAGCGTGAGGAAGAAATTTTGCGGTCAGATTGGGTATTGCCAACGATGAAACGGCAATGGATTCAGTTTTTCTATATGCTATCAAATCTTATCTATGACAAAGCGGAGTGTGTGACGAGTCTTTATACCAAAGCGAAGTTTATTCAAGAAGAGGTTGGATGTGACATTGAAAAATGTCGAGTGATTTCAAATGGGATTCATTATGACCGATTTTCGGCAATACCTTTGAAAGAAGAGGATGGTTGGATAGATATTGGTGCGGTTGTTCGTATCGCACCAATCAAGGACATTAAGACAATGCTTTATGTCTTTTATGAGTTGTCTCGCAATTATCCCAACACGCGATTGCATATTCTAGGTGCTGTTGATGATGAAACGTATAACAGAGAATGTCATCAATTGATTCGTCGGCTAGGCATCAAAAATGTGATTTTCACGGGGCAAGTTAATGTGGTTGAATACATGGAAAATTTGGATTTTACCATTTTAACAAGTATTTCAGAAGCACAGCCATTGTCTGTTATTGAATCCATGGCAGCTAGGAGACCTTGTGTGACAACTGATGTTGGCTGTTGCCGAGAATTGTTGGAGGGAAATAAAGATGATTATCTCGGTATTGCTGGTTATTGTATTCCGCCAACTTATCGAACAGGTCTGACACACGCCATGGAAAAAATGTGCAGTTCCCGTCAGTTGCGATTGAAAATGGGTGAAATTGCTCAAAAACGTGCGAGAACTTATTATCTCTATGAGATGATGATTCAGCAATATCGTGATTTGTATTTGGAGGTGGTTTGATGGCTGGAATTGGATTTGCCATTAATAAGGTTGTTAGAGAAAAACGTTTGACCTCAAAACCACGAGCCTTTGTTTATGCCTCGATTGTTACTGTCGCACCGCTTTTGCTGGGTGAATTGGTTCTGCTGACGGTCTTTATTTTGTCAAATTTGGCGAAAGTAACAATCACTGATCGTAATTTGATAGTTGCTATTATCACTTATGGTTTACTTGGTTCGCTTTTGATTAATGGATTTGTTTCCTTGGTGATTTCGCGGTACTTGTCGGATAAGATTTATTCACGAGATATTCGCCATGTGTTGACAAGTTATTGGGGGAGTCAAATTTTCACCCTTACTATTGGTGGTATTTTGTATGGTATTTTTCTACTTTTTTCACATTTGGGATGGCTATATGGTATTTTAGCATGGCTTTTATTTTGTGAACTATTGTTATCTTGGAATATTATTAATTATTTGACGATTATTAAAGATTATTGGGGAATTTTTAAGGCATTTCTTGTGACCGTAGTAACGACGTTACTGATGACGGGGATTTTTTTACTTATTGATTTCTCGGTTGTTGTTGCTAGTCTATCAGGAATAATCTTTGGTTATGCAAGTTTCTTTATTTTAGCAACCAATCTTTTGTATCAACAATTTCCTAACAAACTAGTCTACCACCATATGTTTGATTTTTTGAATGGATTTGATGATTATTGGGAACTGGCTATCATTGGCTTATGTACACAGATTGGTCTTTTAGGGCATGTTATTGTGATTTGGTTTAGTCAAATTGGTGAGCAGGTTCGTGGTTTTTTCTATATTGCGCCTTATTATGATTTGACAGTCTTCATTGCTTCTTTGACCATGTTGGCAACAACAGCACATTTTATTGTTTCTATGGAGGTCGATTTCTTTGATAGTTATCGTAAATATTACTTGAGTTTTAATAACGGAGTAACGCTACAAGAAATTCGTAAATTAGAAAGGGACATGACTGACAATTTGAAAAAAGGCTTGAAACGAACTGTTTGGGTTCAATTAATGGTTACGCTACTAGCTATTTCTGTTGGAATAACGATTTTGAATGTTTTACCCTTGGGATTTAATACGACAATGAATGGTTATTTTAGAATTTTATGTGTAGCATATGCTGTTTACGGTATGGCCAATGTAGTCACTTTGTCTACTATTTATTTTGGAAATCTATCAGGTAGTTATCGTGCTAGTATTATCTTTGCTTTGACATCTATTTTAGCAACGATTGCTAGTTTATATACAAGTATTTTGTTTTATGGATTTGGCTTCCTAGTTGCAACTATGTTTTACTTTATCATAGCTTGGTTAGATTTAGAGAACATTAGTAGCAATTTGCTATATCAGATTTTAGGACGGCATCCAATAATTGAAGCGGAAAAAGACGGTGCATTTCATTATTTGGCAAGTTTTTTAAATCAAAAAATGCTTATTTTGACTAGAAAGGGAAATTACGAAAAATAACAAAAGCTGTTTATTAGTCTTTTTACTGTTAGCGGTGATCGCTGAGCTTGTTTTGATTTTTGGGCTTTTTACCAATAATGATGATTCAAGAGACACTACTACAAAGTCAATAACGACTGCTACAGAGGAGAGTTATCATTTGACGGATAATGATGTGATTTATAGAATAGAAGATTATAAAGATGTTCAGACCATATATTTAACCGTTACATGTGAGAATGATAGTGATAATACCAGTCATTTATAGTCAGAAGTTAATAATTTATTCGTTTATGATTATGAAAAAATAGGAGTTGAATGCTATAAGATTTCGGCTTTGTTGCAAGTGGGAAATGAAAATGAACCTGTGACTGGAGAGCTTGGCTACGGTGAAAGCTCCCTAATGCGACATCCAAATTCGTGGACAAAGTTTAAGTAAGAACCAACAGAAAAACTATAAAATCAAAATTAAACAAAGTAAGAGAAATTGATATGGATAGCGAACGATTAACCTGAATAAACACCCGACAGAAAATCTTCGTTTTCGAAACATGATGTGGTATGTATTGCTTCAAGATACTCCAAATGAGGCATACAGGGTTAAAAGTTTATGGTCAAAGGGAAAGAGGAGGAACTAGAATGTCCGTTTTATTAACAGGAGGAGCAGGTTTTATTGGTAGTCATACAGCAGTTGAACTCATTTCAGCAGGTTATGATGTGATTATTGTCGATGATTTTTCAAATAGTTCACAAGAAGTTCTAAACCGTTTGAAAGTCATTATTGGTCAGGAAATTCCGTTTTACAAAGGTTCTATTTTAGATAAAAACTTTTTAAACAATGTTTTTTATGAAAATGACATTGAAGCTGTGATTCATTTTGCAGCATTTAAGGCAGTCGGAGAATCGGTTGAGCAGCCGTTAAGTTATTATCAAAATAATCTGACTGGGACATTGACGTTACTTGAAGTGATGAAAAATTACCATGTCAATCATATTGTTTTTAGCTCTAGTGCAACGGTTTATGGCATGAATAATGTATCACCGCTGACTGAGGATTTACCAACATCAGCCACAAATCCTTATGGTTATACGAAAGTAATGATTGAACAAATTTTGACTGACCTGGCTTATGCAGACAAAGATTTATCTGTGACTAATTTACGTTATTTCAATCCTATCGGAGCACACGAAAGTGGATTAATCGGTGAAGCCCCAAATGGTATTCCAAATAACTTAGTGCCATACATTAGCCAAGTGGCTGTCGGTAAATTAAAAGAATTAAGCGTTTTTGGTAATGATTATGATACACCAGACGGAACTGGTGTGCGTGATTACATTCATGTTGTTGATTTGGCAAAAGGTCATGTTGCTGCGCTGAAGAAAAATCTTGCTAGCAAAGGAGTAGCGGTATATAATCTTGGAACAGGTCATGGTTATAGCGTCTTGGATTTGGTGAAAGCGTTCGAAGAAGTCAATCATGTATCCGTTCCGTACATTATCAAAGATCGCCGCGCTGGCGATATCGCCACTTGCTACGCAGACGCAAGCAAAGCTAAAGAAGAATTGGGCTGGACAGCACAAAAAACATTGCAAGACATGATGCGTGATTCATGGAGATGGCAAAACCAAAATCCAAACGGTTATCAAGTTTAACAACCCTATTTTAAGTAGGTGGTAGAGACGGGGCAAGCCTCATTGCTTATGCAGTTGTAATAAGAGCATACGCAGTGGTTGAGTAGTTTCTAATGCGCTGATAAATCAGCTTTTACAACCCTACTTGACATCAAGCTTCGCTTGACTTTATTTCCCACCTCGAAAGATTCCCCAAATCTTTCGAGCTATGCGGGGGTGAGTTATAAAGGTTTGGGGAACCTTTATAATCGGGAAATAAAACTTACGAAGTAAGTGTCAAAAACGGTTTAGGAATAGACCGTTTTAGGTCAGCAACAAGAAATTAAGACTTGCTGAGAAATCAAGTTTCTACGAAACTACTGATTCGCTTTTTAATTTTTAGGCTCATGAATAAAGTCTCCACTGGAGACTTTATTTCAGATTGAAGAAAAAGTCCATTTTGGATATTTTTCTTCAATCTTTTTTCTTTTTGTTAAAAAATAAAAAACCTTAGGAACACCGTTATATCAGCATTTATAAGAGTTTATTCAAATCGATAGACACACTCTAAATTTACAATATTTATACTGCTGAGAGGGTTTGTCTACGCTCTGATAAAGTCTCCACTGGAGACTTTATTTGTCTCACTCCCTAAATTTTTATGTGAAAAGGTTTTTCTAATCAATCTTTAGGCTGAATTTTGTTATAATAAAACTAGTAGATAAAAGGGGGACAATTATGTCTGACAAAAGTATTAACTTAGTTATTGTAACTGGGATGAGTGGAGCTGGTAAAACGGTGGCAATTCAATCATTTGAAGATTTGGGTTATTTCACGATTGATAATATGCCACCAGCTTTGGTACCAAAATTTATTGAGCTGATTGAACAATCTAGCGACAATAATCGTGTGGCACTTGTAGTCGACATGCGTAGTCGCCTCTTTTTTAATGAAATCAATTCTGTTCTTGATAAAATCGATGCCAATCCAAAAATTGATTTTAAAATTTTATTCTTGGATGCGACAGATGGTGAATTGGTTGCTCGTTATAAAGAAACACGTCGTAGTCATCCGTTGGCAGCAGATGGACGTATTTTAGATGGTATCAAACTTGAGCGTGAATTGTTAGCGCCACTGAAAAACTTGAGCCAAAATGTGGTTGATACAACAGAACTCACACCACGCCAACTCCGTAAAACCATTTCAGAGCAATTTTCAAGTGAGGAAAACCAAGTATCATTTCGTATAGAAGTGATGAGTTTTGGTTTTAAGTATGGCTTGCCGCTTGATGCTGATTTGGTATTTGATGTGCGTTTCTTGCCAAATCCTTACTACAAACCAGAACTCCGTGACCAAACAGGGCTCGAATCAGAAGTCTATGATTACGTTATGAATCATGAAGAGTCTGAAGATTTCTATCAACATTTGACAGGCTTGATTAAACCAATTTTGCCAGGGTATCAAAAAGAAGGAAAATCCGTTTTGACGATTGCCATTGGTTGTACAGGTGGTCAACATCGTAGTGTCGCCTTTGCGCATCGTTTGGCAGAAGAGTTAAAAGAAAATTGGGTTGTCAATGAAAACCACCGTGATAAAAATCGTCGTAAGGAGACTGTGAATCGTTCATGAGAAAACCTAAAATTACTGTTATCGGTGGAGGAACGGGTATTCCTGTTATTTTAAATAGCTTACGGCATGAAGAAGTTGATATCACAGCGATTGTGACGGTTGCTGATGATGGTGGTAGTTCCGGAACTTTGCGTTCTGTGACGCAGTTAACACCGCCAGGCGACCTTCGTAACGTCCTTGTAGCGATGAGTGATATGCCGAAATTCTATGAAAAAGTCTTTCAATATCGTTTTGACGAAACTGATGGTGCTTTGGCAGGGCATCCGCTTGGTAATTTGATTATTTCAGGCATCGCAGAAATGCAAGGTTCAACCTACAATGCCATGCAGTTGCTAACAAAATTTTTCCATGTCACAGGAAAGATTTACCCAGCCAGTGAAAATCCATTGACTTTGCATGCTGTTTTCAAAGACGGTCACGAAGTTATTGGCGAAAGTCATATTGCTGATTATAAAGGTATGATTGACCACGTTTATGTCACAAATACTTATAACAATGAAGAACCGACTGCTAGTCGAAAAGTTGTTGATGCGATTATGGATAGTGATATGATTGTTCTGGGACCTGGTTCGCTTTTTACCTCAATCCTGCCCAATCTTGTTATTCCAGAAATCAAGCAAGCTCTGCTGGAAACCTCAGCAGAAGTGGCTTACGTTTGTAACATCATGACCCAATATGGTGAGACCGAGCATTTTACTGATGCTGACCATGTGGAAGTGCTCAACCGCCACCTTGGTAAAGATGTGATTGACACCGTTTTGGTCAATATCCAAGAAGTACCGCAAGATTACATGAATTCTAACGAATTTGATGAGTATTTGGTTCAAGTAGAACATGATTTTGCAGGACTTCGCAAGCAGGTGAAACGTGTGATTTCATCAGATTTCTTGCGTTTGGAAAATGGCGGAGCTTTTCACAATGGCGACTTTGTCGTTGAGGAATTAATGAATTTGGTGAGGATGAGGAAGCGATGAGTTTTACAGTAAAAGTGAAAGAAGAACTGCTCAATTTGTCGCGGTTTGATAAGAGCGAATTATCAGCAATCATTAAAATGTCTGGTAGCCTTGGCTTGACAGGAGACGGACTTACCTTGTCTATCACAACAGAAAATGCTAAAATCGCTCGTCATATTTATGAATTGACTGAAAATCTTTACCATGTTCAGCCAGAAATTAAATACCACCAAAAGACAAATCTGCGTAAAAACCGTATTTACAATGTTTTTGTGGTAGCAAACGTCAGAGAAATCTTGAATGACTTGCAGTTGGCGGATTCTTTCTTTGGCATTGAAATGGGAATTAACCCAACTATTTTAGAAGATGATGATAAGGGACGCGCTTATTTGCGCGGCGCTTTTTTGGCGACTGGAACCATTCGTGATCCAGAATCTGGAAAATATCAGCTGGAAATTTTCTCGGTTTATCAAGACCACGCTGAAGATTTGGCGAATTTGATGCGAAAATTTATCCTTTATGCTAAGGTCATTGAACATAAGAATGGTACGGTAACCTATTTGCAAAAAGCAGAAGACATCATGGATTTTCTTTTGATTATTGGTGCTATGGAATGTAAGGATATTTTTGAAGAAGTTAAGATTATGCGTGAGACACGTAACGATATCAATCGTGCTAATAATGCGGAGACGGCAAACATTGCCAAAACCGTGACAGCTAGCATGAAAACAATCAATAATATCATTAAAATCATGGATACGGTTGGACTTGAAACCTTGCCAATTGAACTTCAACAAGTGGCTAAAATCCGTGTTGAAAATCCAGATTATTCCATTCAACAAATTGCCGACCATTTGGAAGGCACATTGACCAAGAGTGGTGTTAACCACAGATTACGTAAAATTAATAAAATTGCGGATGAATTATAGAAAGTAAAAGGAGAAGCATATTATGGCATGCACAACAATATTAGTAGGTAAAAAAGCGTCTTATGACGGTTCAACTATTATTGCACGTACGGAAGATTCACAAAGTGGCGATTTTACGCCAAAACAATTTATCGTGGTGAAACCAGAAGACCAACCACGTCATTACAAATCAGTCTTGTCTTCATTTGAAATGGATTTACCAGATAATCCAATGCGCTATACGTCAGTGCCAGATGCTTTGCGTAAAGACGGTATCTGGGGCGAAGCTGGTATCAACGAAGCCAATGTTGCCATGAGCGAAACTGAAACCATTACGACCAATGCGCGTGTTTTAGGAGCTGACCCTTTGGTTGAATCTGGTATTGGTGAGGAAGATATGTTGACATTGGTACTTCCTTACGTTCGTACAGCACGTGAAGGGGTAGAACGTCTCGGTGCTATCCTTGAACAATATGGAACTTACGAATCAAACGGTGTTGCCTTTTCTGATGTTAATGAAATTTGGTGGTTGGAAACCATTGGTGGTCACCATTGGATTGCTCGCCGTGTTCCAGATGAATGTTACGTCACAAATCCTAATCAGCTCGGTATTGATCACTTTGAGTTCAACAACCCAGATGAGTACATGTATTCAAAAGATTTGCGTGATTTCATCGCAAGCAATAACTTGGATTTGACTTACTCAAATGAACACTTTAACCCACGCTATGCTTTTGGTAGCCAACGTGATAAAGACCGTCATTACAATACACCACGTGCTTGGGCAATGCAACGTTTCTTAAACCCAGAAATCGAACAAGACCCACGTAGTTTCTTTATTCCATGGGCACAAAAACCTTACCGTAAAATTACGATCGAAGATGTCAAATACGTTTTGAGCAATCATTACCAAGACACAGAATTTGACCCGTACGGACCAGAAGGAAATGCGGTCACACAACGTGCCTTCCGCACAATTGGTATCAACCGCACTAGTCAAACAGCCATTCTTCAATTGCGCCCAGACCAACCGCACGATACCACAGGAATTCAATGGTTGGCATACGGTTCAATGCCATTTGGAACAATGGTGCCATTCTTTACTCAAATTTCAACGACACCAGCCTATTTTGCCAATACTGGCGAAAATGTCTCAACAGCCTCATTCTATTGGGCAAATCGTCTTATTGCAGCAATTGCTGACCCACATTTCCACCAACATGAAGGTGATATTGAAGATTATATCGAAAAAACAATGGCAGCAGGACATGCACGAATCAAACGTGTCGATGCTGCTTTAGCAAACGGAGAAAGTATTGATTTTGATGCCGAAAACCAAGCCATGAGTGACTTTGTCCAAGAAGAAACTCAAAAACTGTTAAACAAGGTCCTCTTTGATGCAAGCAATCTCATGACAAACCGCTTTTCAGTCAGTGATTAATAGCATTCTCCCCTCTTGAACTTTACTCAAGAGGGGATTTTTTATTTAAAATTTTTAAAAGTTATAGACTTAATAAAGATAGAGTGATAGAATGTGAATGATTAAAAAAACTGAAAATTATTACTTTTTCAATAAAAAAGTAGCATAAGTTTCAATGAGGGGGATTAATAATAAGAGATTTGGAAAAATTATTCAAAAAATATTGTGTATCACGAGGCTTAACATTGTAAGATATTGCTGAAGCAGGAATTTCAACGTCATAATTATTACGTTTTGAGCAAGGAAAGACAGATTTAACGATAATAAAACTTGCTTTAGTCTTGGGGCAAATAAATATGCCGATTGTTGAGTTTATGCACGTTGTGGGAGATTCTCAGCGTAATCATTTAGAGAGAGTGTTAGAAAAAATTCATTACTATCATTCAGCACAAGAAGTCTCTGGTTTAGAATATTTGTTAGCAGCAGAGCGAGCTAACAATACAGTAAATGAGCTGTTTCAACACCTGAACACTATTTTAATCAGAGCTTATCTTCGTGACTTGTCAAAAGAAGATGGTGACACTAGCATTTAGTGACCAATTCGCCCAAAATTTCAAAATCACCTTGAAAGATTAATAGGGAAAGGTCAGGAGCAAAGCATACCAGTAAATCGGTATCGATCTTTGATATTGGTGAATGCTTTTAGTGCGAGTTTGCTTTATTATTTGTTAGTCTTTTGCTTTTCTAGCAGCCGTATTCATGGGCCTATCTGAATCATTATCTTCAGGAACATTAGTTCCCTTTAATTTTGATGTTTTAGCTAATGAACAAGAGTATGCTAAATTCTTTAAAAATTCAAATACGATAACGTATGTTTTTACTGCTTTGGTAACGATTATTTCGCCATTTTTACTAAAACAAAGTGTCCTATATCCATTAGCTTTGTGATGATTAGCTTGATTTGTCTGTTGAAGCTACCAAATAAAATCATAAAATTAGGTTCAAAAGAAGCTCCAGCATTTTCGTCAGGAATTCGTTTAGCATCATATATTGCTGGAAAAAGTGTAAATAATCCTCAAAATCTCAACCCTCACATAATCATCTTATGAAACTATTGATTTTCGTAGGGGCTCTTTATTTTTGTATGAAAAAAATAGTTTTTGTGAGAAAAAAGCTTGCAAAAAACTTAAATTGTGTTATACTTAACCAGTAAACTATTAACTAGTTAAGAAAAGGAGTTGTCATGAAGAAGAAATTTCTTTTATTGATAAATTTAGTTGCACTTTTATTTGCTTGGCAAATCAGCCATATCAAGCAAGTTTCGGCAGATGACAAGATTGATGTTGTCACAACTTTCTATCCTGTTTATGAATTTACCAAAGCTGTTACGGGAGATACCGCAGATGTAACCATGTTGATCAAAGCAGGAACTGAACCACACGATTTTGAACCATCTACCAAAAATATTGCAACGATTTCAGACGCTGATGTTTTTGTCTATATGGACGATAGTATGGAAACATGGGTTGATAGCGTTGAAAAATCCATTGGTTCAGACAGTTTAACAGTTGTTAAATCAACAGGAGATATGCTATTAATGGCAGGAACAGCTGATGAAGACGACGAAGATAGCGATGACGGTCATACTCACGAATATGACCCACACGTTTGGCTCTCACCAAAACGCGCTATCACATTGGTTGAAAATATCCGTGACGCTTTTGTTGCAAAATATCCTGATAAAGCTGATACTTTCAATAGCAATGCAGCTGCTTACATTGGAAAACTAAATGATTTAGATGCCGAATACACAGAAGCATTGTCAAATGCTAAACAAACAAGCTTTGTCACACAGCACGCTGCTTTTGGTTATTTAGCACTTGATTACGGTTTGACACAAATTCCAATCACTGGTGTGTCAGCCGAATCAGAACCATCAGCAAAACGTTTAGCAAGTTTGACAAAATATGTCAAAAAATACGATATTAAGTACATTTACTTTGAAGAAAATGCGTCAAGTAAAGTTGCCTCAACGTTAGCAGATGAAGCAGGGGTCAAAACAGCGGTATTAAATCCGATTGAAAGCTTAACAAGCAAACAAATCAAAGCTGGCGAAGATTATTTCTCAGTTATGGAAGAAAACTTGAAAGCTTTGCAACTGACAACAGATGTCGCTGGTAAGACTATCAAAGCTGAAACAGACACAACCAAGACTGTTCAAAATGGTTACTTCAAAGATAAAGATGTTACCGACCGTTCATTGAGCGATTGGTCTGGTAAATGGCAATCAGTTTACCCATATCTTCTTGACGGCACATTGGATCAAGTTTGGGAATACAAAGCTAAAGCTTCAAAAGGTGAAAAAACAGCCGAAGAATATAAGGAATACTACACAACAGGTTACAAGACAGACGTTGAACAAATCAATATCAGCGGTAAAAAGAATACCATTACATTTATTAAAAACGGTGAGAAATACAAGTTTACTTATAAATATGTAGGTTACAAGATTTTGACTTATGAAAAAGGTAACCGTGGTGTCCGTTATTTGTTTGAAACGGATGATGAAAATGCTGGTGAATTCAAATACGTCCAATTTAGTGACCACAATATCACAACAACAGATGCCGAGCATTTCCACATTTTCTGGGGTGGCGAAAGCCAAGACGCACTTCTTGAAGAAATGGATAACTGGCCAACCTATTATCCAACTAGCTTAACAGGTCAAGAAATCGCCCAAGAAATTGTTGCTCACTAAAAAACTCATCAAAAAATAGTTAAAAAAGTCTGAAATAAAATGTCTCAGACTTTTTTTGTTTAAAGCTATGATACCTGTTACAACTGTGTTGTTCTTTGTTAGTGAAAAAATAAGGAAGTTTTAATAAGATGCTAAGCATTATGTAAGCAAAGGGAAGCCAATCAGGACTCGATTGCAAAGAAAAATGGTCATGAAAAGATTCGTATGTGAACTTATATAACCAATTCGACAGATGATAGCCAAGCCTTTTTGGAATTAAAGAAAAAAGACGCCTAAGGTGTTGGACATAAATTCCGTTTTGTTTCGGAAATAGGTGCGATTAAACAATTTATCAAGAGCGGAACATAGGAACCTGCCATAAGCAAAGACTACCTTTTGATTGACGGATTGAATGCGCTTAAAGAACGCTACGGCGACTTGAGTGTACATATGTTGATTTATTATGATTAAAGAAAAACATCATATTAAATGGGCAATCACAAACGAAAATTCGTGTGACAGTTGACAAAAATGTTACGTACCGTGATTACGATGTAGAAAAATCAATGGGAAATTACGGTAGTGAGCTAGTTGGTTATGGAAAAGTCACTATGGAGATTCCCCCTGGTCCCCAACCTGAACGGCTTAGAGCTCTTTTGATGAAACACAGCATTGAGTCAACATCATTTTCAAAATATGACACAGCCTATCGTAAATCGTAAGGAATAGTCTAATTAAAATGAATCACTTAGGAGATGATTACTGTTTTGAGTTTATTTAATAGTGTTTATACAGGTGTGAGTGCGACGGTAAATCCATTGATGGTTGCTTTATCTTTTTGGTCAGTCTTATATTAGGTGCTGTTTTAGCGCGGCTGTATCGTTATCGGACACTTTATACAAAAAATTTGTCATTACATTGACAATCCTTCCTAGCTTATTGTCAGTGATTATTGTCTTGGTGAATGGTAGTCTGGGAACAAGTGTTACCGTAACTGGGACAGGGACATTTAGTTTGGTACGTTTTCGTTCAGCTGTAGGTGGTGCGCGTGAACTGTTGGCACTATTTTTAGTAATGACTATTGGATCAAGTACAGGAATAGGCTACTTAACTTTAGCTATCTTGATCACAAGTGTTTTCTTGGTGATTTGGCTTGGTTTTGAGTGCGTTGCCAGCTTCTGAAAACTTTGTTATAATGAACTAAGATAGCACTTACATTAAGGAGGCACCGTGAAAGAAAAGCGTATTACAAAGTTCTTTTTAACCTGCGCAACTTTGGTTACTGGTATTACCTTGGGCGTTAACCTTTGTTTTCAACATTCTACAAAAGCGGTTGTCGCAGAATCTTCGGAAACATCAGATACAGCAACAGCTGATTTTATTGCAAGCATTGGTGAAACAGCACGACAAATTGGGCAAGATCGTAACCTCTACGCTTCTGTGATGATTGCACAAGCTGTCTTAGAATCAAGTAGTGGGCAGTCTGCGCTCAGCCAGTCTCCTTATTATAATTTCTTTGGTATCAAGGGGAGTTACAATGGCAATTCTGTGACCATGCTAACTTGGGAAGATGACGGAAATGGCAATACTTACGAAGTTGACCAAGCATTCAGGTCATATGATAGTTTAAGCGATTCGTTGAATGATTACGCTAATTTGCTTAGTTGGGATTTGTATTCTGGAACGTGGAAGTCTAACACAACATCTTACCAAGACGCCACGGCAGCCTTGACTGGTTTGTATGCCACAGACACATCTTACGCTGATAAATTAAATGCTTTAATTGAGCAATATGGTTTGACAGTCTATGATGAACCAGCAAGCACAGAGGAAGAAACAAGTAGCGAGGACAATTCAGACCATGTCTGGAATGAATATCGTGGCTCTTACACAACAGCAGCCATTCTAGCAGAAGACGAAGCATGGCTTCGCTTCATTAGTCAATAGAATAGGAAAGAGGGCTCTTTGTCAACTGTAGTGGGTGGCAAAGTTAAGCTCTAGCGAGAACAAATGATGTTCTCGCTTTTTTGCTGTTCAAAGCGATGTAAATGCATTTTCTGAGTTGAATCAGTTCCCGTTGTTCATCTGTCATATTATCAACAGACTTGAAGGAACCCGTTAGTTTGGCTTGTCTGACCTACTTATCGAAGGTTGAGGGCGTTAACTCATATTCTTTGATAAGCTCACTTCGTTTCATTTCAGCATTGCGGAGGTCAACAATTTGTTGCTTAAAGTCATCGGTGAAGTGGCGACGTATTTTTCTAGACATATCTGTTCTCCTGTTTTCTTTAGTGTAGAACACTTTATAAATTCTGTCTAGTTTAGTGTAACCGATTCACTTAGAACTTTTTTGTAGATTTCATAAACACTTCATAATTGCCTTTTATAATAGACTTATAGTTAGTTTAGTAGATGTAGAACTTAGGATCGGTTAAGACAAATCAATGTCTAGGTGAGTAGAAAACTAGGTGAAGTCATTAATGATGGAGGTATTAGATGAATCCAATCCAAAGAGCTTGGGCTTATGTCAGCAGAAAACGACTGAGAAGTTTTATTTTATTTCTGATTTTATTCGTCCTTTTGGCCGGAATTTCAGCCTGTTTGACTCTGATGAAGTCCAACGAAATAGTAGAAAACAATCTTTACAAAACGCTCAATACATCTTTTTCCATTAAGAAGATAGAGGATGGTCAGACTTTCAAGTTATCAGACTTAGAGTCTGTGAGAAAGATTAAGGGACTTGAAAATGTTTCACCAGAATTAGAAACAATCGCAAAACTAAAAGATAAGGAAGCAGTGAGTGGTGAGCAGAGCGTAGAACGTGATGACTTGTCAGCTGCAGACGAGAACTTGGTCAGCTTAACTGCGTTAGAGGATTCTTCCAGGGATGTAACCTTTACAAGTTCGGCCTTTAACCTAAAAGAAGGACGCCACCTTCAAAAAGGGGATTCAAAAAAAATCTTGATTCACGAAGAATTGGCCAAGAAAAATGGTCTCTCTCTCAATGACAAGATTCGCTTAGATGCAGGTCAGTCTGAATCAGGAAAGGGACAAACCGTTGAGTTTGAGATTGTAGGAATTTTTTCTGGTAAAAAGCAAGAGAAATTTACGGGCATGTCCTCTGATTTTAGTGAAAATAATGTCTTTACCGACTATGAAAGCAGTCAAAGTCTCTTGGGAAATAGCGAACCTCAAGTCAGCGCAGCTCGTTTCTACCTAGAAAATCCCAAGGAAATGGATGGCCTCTTGAAACAAGTGGCAAACTTGTCTCTGGAAAATCAAGGTTACCAAGTAGAGAAGGAAAACAAGGCATTTGAGCAAATTAAAGATTCAGTTGCGACCTTCCAAACCTTCCTGACCATCTTCCTCTATGGGATTATGATAGCAGGAGCAGGAGCTTTGATTTTGGTCTTGTCTCTCTGGTTGAGAGAGCGGGTTTATGAGGTCGGAATCCTATTGTCACTTGGAAAAGGGAAAAGTTCGATTTTCCTACAGTTCTGTTTAGAGGTGGTTTTGGTATCAGTTGGAGCTCTGCTTCCATCCTTTATTGCAGGAAATGCCATTACGTCCTACCTGCTTCGAACTCTACTCGCAAGTGGAGAACAGGCAGCTCTTCAAGACACCCTAGCCAAAGCAAGTGGCTTACCCAGTAGCATCCTATCATTTACAGAATCCTATGTATTTTTGCTACTAATTAGTTGCTTGTCTGTCACTCTCTGTTTTATCTTTTTATTTAGAAAAACACCGAAGGAAATTTTATCGTCTATTAGTTAAGAAGGAGAAATCATGACTTTATTAGAATTACAAGATATTACCTACCGTTATAAGAACACTGCTGAAGCAGTTTTATATCAGATCAAGTATAATTTTGAACCCGGAAAATTTTATAGCATCATTGGGGAGTCTGGAGCAGGGAAATCCACTCTATTGTCCCTTCTTGCTGGCTTAGATAGCCCTGTCGAAGGAACTATCCTTTTCCAAGGAGAGGATATTCGTAACAAGGGATATTCTTATCATCGTATGCATCATATTTCCCTAGTCTTTCAAAATTATAACTTGATAGATTATCTTTCTCCACTGGAAAATATCCGCTTGGTCAACAAAAAGATAAGCAAGGATATACTTCTTGAGCTTGGTTTGGATGAAAGCCAGATCAAGCGGAATGTTCTCCAGTTATCAGGTGGACAACAACAACGTGTAGCCATCGCTCGCAGTCTTGTTTCAGAAGCTCCAGTTATTCTAGCTGATGAGCCAACAGGAAATCTGGATCCTAAGACTGCTGGAGATATTATCGACCTTCTCAAATCACTTGCCCAAAAAACAGGTAAATGTGTTATCGTCGTAACCCACAGTAAAGAAGTGGCACAAGCGTCAGATATTACACTTGAATTGAAGGATAAAAAGCTTACTGAAGCTCGCAATACTAGCAAATAATATGAACTTGTTTTGATAGAACTATAAAATCGAATTAAATCTAGAAAGGGAAACTATGTTACACAACGCATTTGCCTATGTCACAAGGAAGTTTTTCAAATCTATTGTTATCTTCCTTATCATTCTCCTCATGGCGAGCTTGAGTTTAGTCGGTTTGTCGATCAAGGGAGCTACGGCCAAGGCTTCTCAGGAGACTTTTAAAAATATCACCAATAGTTTTTCCATGCAAATTAACCGTCGCGTTAATCAAGGAACGCCACGTGGTGCAGGAAATATTAAGGGTGAAGACATCAAAAAAATCACTGAAAACAAGGCTATTGAATCTTATGTGAAGCGAATCAATGCTATCGGGGATTTGACTGGATATGACCTCATCGAAACGCCAGAGACCAAGAAAAATCTAACTGCTGATCGTGCTAAACGTTTTGGAAGTAGTTTGATGCTGACAGGCGTCAACGATTCATCAAAAGAAGATAAGTTCGTCTCAGGTTCTTATAAATTGGTTGAAGGAGAGCACTTAACCAATGATGATAAGGACAAAATCCTTATGCATAAGGATTTAGCAGCAAAACATGGTTGGAAAGTAGGGGATAAGGTCAAACTTGACTCCAATATTTATGACGCTGATAATGAAAAAGGCGCTAAAGAAACGGTTGAAGTAACCATCAAAGGTCTCTTTGATGGTCACAATAAGTCCGCGGTTACCTACTCACAAGAGCTCTACGAAAATACAGCTATTACAGACATCCATACAGCTGCTAAACTATACGGTTACACAGAAGAAACTGCTATTTATGAGGATGCAACTTTCTTTGTAACAGCGGACAAGAACTTGGATGATGTCATGAAGGAGTTGAATGGTATCAGTGGTATCAACTGGAAGAACTATACTCTCGTTAAGAGCTCCTCTAACTATCCAGCTCTTGAGCAGTCTATCTCAGGTATGTACAAGATGGCCAACCTCCTCTTCTGGGGTAGCTTGAGCTTCTCTGTTCTCCTATTAGCCCTTCTTCTTAGTCTCTGGATTAATGCTAGACGTAAAGAAGTGGGAATTCTCCTCTCTATTGGTCTCAAGCAAGCAAGTATCTTGGGTCAATTTATTACCGAATCTATCTTGATTGCAATCCCAGCTCTTGTTTCTGCTTATTTCCTAGCCAACTATACAGCTCGTACTATTGGAAACACGGTTCTTGCCAATGTAACTTCTGGAGTTGCCAAACAAGCCAGCAAGGCAGCTCAAGCTTCTAACCTTGGTGGTGGTGCAGAAGTAGATGGATTTAGTAAAACTCTATCAAGCCTAGACATTTCTATTCAGACATCAGACTTTATCATCGTCTTTATTCTTGCCTTAGTTTTAGTTGTGTTAGTGATGACACTTGCTTCAACCAATCTCCTCAGAAAACAACCAAAAGAACTCTTGCTCGATATTGAATAAAAAAACTTGCTACCTATTCTCCCCTAAATGGGGTATAATATAGGTAGCATTTTTATGTATCTACTCTCCATAACTGCACTTGTCTTTAGAATGGAGATGATTGAAAAGAAATTTAAAGGAATGAGAAATATTTTTCTATGAAGATTTTAATTGTAGAAGATGAAGATATGATCCGTGAGGGGATTAGTGATTATTTGACAGACTGTAGCTATGAAACTATTCAGGCAGCAGATGGTCAGGAGGCCTTGGAGAAATTTTCTAGTTATGAAATTGCTCTGGTATTACTGGATATTCAAATGCCTAAGCTCAGTGGCTTAGAAGTCTTAGCTGAGATTCGTAAAACCAGTCAGGTTCCTGTTCTGATGTTGACAGCTTTTCAGGACGAAGAATACAAGATGGGTGCTTTTGCTTCCTTAGCGGATGGTTATCTGGAGAAACCCTTTTCTCTATCTCTTTTAAAAGTGAGAGTGGATGCAATTTTTAAGCGCTATTATGATAAGGGACGAGTCTTTATTTACAAGGATACGCGAGTGGACTTTGAGAGTTACAGTGCAAGTCTAGCAGGAGAAGAAGTGGCTATTAATGCCAAAGAATTAGAAATTCTAGATTATTTGGTCAAAAATGAAAGACGTGTCTTGACACGATCACAGATTATTGATGCAGTGTGGAAGGCAACAGATGAGGTTCCTTTTGAACGAGTGATTGATGTCTACATCAAGGGCTTGCGCAAAAAGTTGCACCTAGATTGTATCCATACCGTCAGAAATGTTGGCTATAAATTGGAGAGAAAATGAAGCGACTCAGTTTATTTAAAAAGATTTTTATCTACACTTTCTCCATTTTTAGTATTCTGGTCATTTGCCTCCACTTGGCCATATATTTTCTCTTTCCCATCACCTATCAGGGTAACAGGCGGGAAGTCATTGTCAAAAAGGCAACTAAGATTGCCCAGTCACTTGAAGGACAGGATAAGAGGACGATTGAGCGGGTGCTGGCTGTTTACTCCGAGACCAGTGACATCCTGATTTCAGTCAAGGGGGAGGTGACAGAGGACGGGATAGAGATCGCAGAGGGTATTCCCTTGGACCCTGACCGCCAGACGACCTCTGTGGTCATCGAGGAGCGAGAGGTAACGACTCAGGACGGTCAAAGCATGACTCTCCAGTTTCTAGCTTCTATGGATTTGCAAAAGGAGGCAGAGCAGATCAGTCTTCAGTTTCTTCCTTACACCTTGCTGGCTTCTTTTCTGATTTCACTGCTCATCGCCTACATCTATGCTCGCACCATTGTCGCACCGATTTTAGAAATCAAGCGGGTGACTCGCCGCATGATGGACTTAGATGCCGAGGTTCGTCTGCGTGTGGATTCCAAAGATGAGATTGGCGATTTAAAGGAACAAATCAATAGTCTCTACCAACATCTCTTGACGGTCATTGCAGATTTGCACGAGAAAAATGCGGCTATTCTCCAGCTTGAACACATGAAGGTGGAGTTTTTGCGTGGGGCCTCACATGAACTAAAAACACCCCTCACCAGCCTGAAAATCCTCATTGAAAATATGCAAGAGAATATAGGACGCTATAAAGACCGAGACCGCTACCTAGCTGTGGCTTCAGAAATAGTTGATGAACTCAGCCATAATGTCTTGCAAATATTAACCCTTTCTTCCGTTCAGGAGCTACGAGACGAAAAAGAAGAGGTTTCTTTGCTGGATATAACAAAAGAGCTAATACAGGACTACAGCCTACTTGCCAAAGAGCGGAAGCTTTTGGTGCAAAATCAACTGACGAACCAGCAGGCTTACCTCAACCCCTCTGTTCTCAAACTTATCCTGTCTAATCTTCTCAGCAATGCCATCAAGCATTCTACTCAAGGTGGTTACGTGAGGATCGCTGAGAAGGAGGGCTGGATTTCCATTGAAAACAGCTGTAATCCAGAGGAACAAGAAAAATTTACCCAATTCTTCTTGAATACTAGCAATAAAAGGGCACAGGGCTCTGGTCTAGGCCTCTTTGTAGTTAAAAGCTTATTGGAGCACGAAGGGATTCTTTACCGCTTTGAGAGACAGGAGAAATGCTTATTTTTTTTGATACAATTTCCGAGTAACGAGTAAAATGAATATTGCATTAAACTAGACAGAATTTATAGAGTGTTCTATACTAAGTAAGAAGAATCTGATGTCTAGAAAATCTCGTTGTTTCAAGGGTAACTTTAAACAACAAAATCGTTGATCTACATTATACAATACTACCCAAAGGTGGCAAGATTCGATTAGAGAATACAGTTTAACACCCCTAACTTTTGATAAATAGGTAGGATAGACCAAACCCAATGTCATTAAGTTTAGTAAGGGTTATAAGACAACAAGTTCATTGATAGACTAGAACTCGTTAGTTATACTGTTTGGGCTAGCCCAAACAGAAATGTTGCCATTTTATAATAAATAGTAAATACACAGCAGAATCTATTACTTTTTTAATAAATTCTATTTTGTACTCACATTTAAAATACCAAAATTTGGTCAATTTTTGGTCAATAAAATCTAATTTAGTCTGATTTTCTATAACAAATAAAAAATGATAAACCCCATGATATGACAAAATTTATAAGACTTTAGATGCTTTCTTTAACTAACCTCAAATTTCTATACCCAAAATTTTTTATTATCTTTATAGAGTTTCTAAAAAGTATCTAAAAAGAAGAAAACTTTCATATTTTTAAAGAAATTAAGTGATAGTAAGCCTACTAAATTAGCATCTCTGGCTTAAAAAAATATCGGTATCGCACTCAAAATCCAGTGTCCGCAAGGACGTGCCGGTTCGACCCCGGCCGCCGGTATAATATAGCAAAAAAGTCCTATTGGTTGGGGCTTTTTTGCTATATTTCTGTCATTTGTCGGGAATAATGGGATTTTTTATATCTTGAATTTACAATATAAGTGCACAATAAAAACTCATAAGATTTTTCTAGTAAAATAGGATTGAACAAACATCTTACGAAAGGAAATCTTATGAGCTACCATCATTTTACCATAGATGAACGAGAAAGTATTCTGATTTATCGTACTTAAAGGGATGACCTTTTCTCAAATAGCACGACTATTACATCGGCACCCCTCAAGTATTAGCCGTGAATTAAAACGTCATTCCAAACAAGGCAACTATAGTAGGGCACAAACAGCTTATCATCTCGCTAAATCGCATTGTGGGCGAAAAAGGAAATTAGAAATAGACACTGAACACAGTCAGATCGTCAAGCATCTTTTTCTTGAGTGTCAATGGTCGCCAGAAGAAATTGAGGGGCGATTACGTTTAGAACGAGAAAGACACGTCATTAGTTATCAAACCATTTATAGAGCTATCTATCGCGGTCACTTTGACGACACGCCTCTTTTACATGGTGCTCGTGGGGTTGTTCGCAAACTTCGTCACCATGGTAAAACACGCCATACAAAATCCCATGTGGAAAAGCGAGGAAAAATTCCTATTTCTCATACCATTCATGAGAGACCAATAGCAGCTAATGAACGCTCGAGAATAGGTGATTGGGAAGCCGATACTGTTGCTGGAAAGACTGGAAAAGCTTGCCTAGTAACACTCACTGATAGGCATTCCCGCTTCCTCAAAATTCAGAAAGTAGCTGTCAAGAAAAGTAAATTGGTTATAGAAGCCATGGTAAATATGTTAGCATCTCTACCAAAAGAAACAGTGACTCCTGATAGAGGTAAGGAATTCTCAGGATATCCTGAACTCACCGAGAAACTAAATGTCGAAGTCTATTTTCCTGATTCTCATGCTCCTTGACAACGAGGAACAAATGAGAATACAAATGGCTTATTGCGAGAGTATTTTCCAAAAGGAAGTGACTTAACAGAGGTAGAACACTTGATTATTCAGGAATGGGAAAATAAATTAAACAACAGACCACGAAAATGTCTAAACTGGAAAACACCTTATGAAGTTTTTTATGGGATAAATGTGCACTTAATTTGACAATTCGCTAAATAAAAAAAGCCAATTTCGATTGCTCGAAAATGGCTTTCCTGTAAAATGCGGTTTCTTATTTGAGACCGTATTTTCCAAACATTATATAAGATATTAGCAAATACCTTTTAAAATAAGGCTTTAACGGATTTTAATTTTAAAAATTTATATATATATTAAGTATTTATAAACGTGTACGGTACCAAAAAGGTACCAAAAATATTAAGTTTCGGAGCTTACAAAACAATGAAATTTCACTCAATTATGTTGGGCGTTTTTTATTGACTTTTTTTATACAAATGAGATAATTAAGTAAATACATAAAGGAGTTACATAAAATGGTAGTTGCAGAAAAAAATAGAGCGGTCACTTTTCAAGCTAATAAAGAATTAGTAAGTGAAGCTAAAGAGATTTTAAATAAAAAGAATTTAACATTGTCACATGCTTTAAGATTATTTTTACAAAATGTTGTCGTTACTAATGAAATTGATTTATTGAGCGAAGAAGAGCTGGAAAAAGAGATGTTATTTAAACAACTTCAAACAGAAATAAAGCAAAGTATTGATGATTATGAAGCTGGTGTAAACACTTATTCAGCTGAAGAGGTGAGAAAACGTCTTGGATTATAAAATAAGTTATTCTGCTGGTGCATTGGAAACATTGGTAGAAATAAAAGAATATATAATTAATAATTTCAAGTCAGAAACATCAGCGAAAAAAGTAGTTGATAATATTATGCAAAAAATAAGCGCTTTAGAGATTTTTCCTGAAGTAGGTTTTGATGTTGATGAAAGATTTGGAAAAACTTTGGATAAACGTCATAAAACTAGAGGTTTAACAATTGGGAAAGATTATATAGCTTTATATTTTGTTAATGATGAAAAAAAGGAAGTTGTCATTACCCATATTGTCTCAACTCGAAGCGATTATGTGAAATTATTCAAGTAGCAATCTAAAAGCCTTAGTAGTAACACTAAGGCTTTTAAGATGATTTTAGTTAGGAGCAAAATTAGTTCGGGTTCTTTAGAGGCTAAACCTCAAGGCAGTGCCAGACCTGTATCAGAAGATGATACCTTTGAGTAAGCTGTTACCAGTCACACAACCTTCTCCTAACTTAAAAAGCTAAGAACTCAATCGGGGATTTACCTAAGCAAAGCCAGGAGGCAGCACCTCTACCTAGTATTCATGAAGAGTACTCTTTGAATGAGTTGTTACCAACTCAAACTCAGTCTTAGCTCATTATCAATATATCATTTTAAATTCTTTTTAGTCAATTTTTTTATATAATTAATTTGCTCAATTGGAAGCATGGTCTTTTCAGATTTAATGAGTCTGTGATATATTCCAAAACGGGTGTCATCATTTGAAATATCTTCAATGAATTTCAAATAACCTCTGACATAGGTTTCTTCGTCCGTAGGTGCAATTCCAATTAGCATTTTTCCTTTATGTTCTTCAGATGTTTCATATCCAAATTGTGCATTATATCTTTCTAATTCTTTATCAGTAGCGTAAGCAAAATGGATATTATAATTTTTTAGTTCCTGTTTTATGCGATAAAGCTGTAATTCACTTTCGTAAAATTCCCTAAATTCTTTTGTTTCCCTAACAGCCTTATTGATATCATCCTGAACACCTGGTTCAATATCAACGTAATTATCGTAGTCTGTGTGAATAAAAGTCCACCATAATAAAAATAAGAGATTTTTTCCAGTGTATATTGGATCAATGCCACCTTTATCCTTTTTTGATAAGTCGTGATGAAAGTAATAAAAAGCTTTTTTATTTGTCATTTTATTTGCTCCTTGATTTTTTTAATTTATTCCATGATCTACTTGACAGCAAGTAACCTATGCTATTTTTATCTAATTTGTCGGTTGTCAGCTCTTCAGTCTGACAACTCGTCAAATTTAGTCTAAATCGCATAGCTTGCTATCAAGTAGCTTTCACGGCATAAAAGTGATACTAGCTATTTTTATCGACAAGATTTTTAACTTGTCTAATAACTGTTTTGGCTAATCCTATTGGACTTAAGCTGTTGACAAGTGAAAGTGTGTTTTGAAAAACGGGCTTTGGCATAAATTCTTTTGCTTTCTCTCTCCAAATAGTCATTTTTTTGTTTAATAAGGTTATTTGACTATCTAAATTTTCAATTTTGTTTTTTAACTGCCTATTTTCCTGTTTTAATATTAGATTCTCATCACTTGTATTACGATAAGACAATAAACTTCTTGATAATTGATTGTTCTCTGACTGAAGTTTAGTTAATTTATGTTTTAATCTAGAGTTGTCTAACATATTTTTCTTTGCAGTTTGATAAAGTTTTTCAAATGTCACTTTATCTATTTTCAATTTACCATCAAATGTTCGTTTGATTAGATTATTTTTTTGTAGATTATCAATGTTAAAGTTATCAAGT
This sequence comes from Streptococcus pasteurianus, assembly GCF_004843545.1. NCBI lineage: Bacteria > Bacillati > Bacillota > Bacilli > Lactobacillales > Streptococcaceae > Streptococcus > Streptococcus pasteurianus. The sequence continues at coordinate 668,570 of NZ_CP039457.1, forward strand.
TCAGTTAAGTCTATTTTTAAATCTGAAAGCTCCTTGATTTCTTTTTCGTATTTTTCAATGGTTCCGACAGTTTCACATTCTTTGTTTTCAAGTTCTGAAAGAGTTTGTTTTTTATTATCGATATCATTTTGTAGCTTATTTAATTGACTTTTAGCATTGCCAATTTCGCTGTTTTTCTTATCAATGGCTTTGTCAGCCATTTTTAGTATTTTTTGTTTTTCTTTAAATTCTTCCGTTTTTAGATGCTTTTTCTTACTATCTGCCTCACCTCGTTGTAAATGATACCCCTGTTTATTAAGGTATTTAGGTAGTTCATCTTGAATTTCCCTTAATTTTTCTCGGTTTCCAAAAAGTGCTTTGGAGCTTAATTTACCATCTTTCATTGGTACAATTCCCAAATGCATGTGTGGTGTACTTTCATCAAGATGTACACTAGCATAGGCAATGTTAGCTTCTCCATATTTTTCAGCAAAGTAGTTTTTAGCACTCTCAAAGAATTCTTTAGTTTGTTCTTGGTTTAGCGACTCAAAAAATGTTTTATCTGATGTAATAACCCATTCGTTACATAGTACAGCATCTTTGCGAATTCCACGACTAGATATGCGATTTTCATTAATATGCTCCTTTATTTGTTTATGGTAAGTTTGATTTTTATTGCGATTGGTTAGTTCATAGTTAAGGTGAGAACGACTTGGATCTATATCTTTGTTAGAGTGATTTTTAAAAACACGTTCATTATGATTATAAATACCACTTAATTGACTAGATTTGTATTTTTCCATTCTAGCTACAATATAACTCATATTTCAAAGCTCCTTTCTCGGCTCAAAAGGTCGCCGAGGTGGTGGCGGAAATTGCCACCACGAATAAGCAACCACACAATTAGTTTCCTCTTAAGAGGTCGGCACTACTTCCATGTAAAGTGTAACGCACTACGCTTTACTTCGTAAAAGTGCGTTCTCCGAAGGGTCTTGCAGACGGCTGGTCGCTCCAAAAATAGTAGCGACATCGGAACAACTCTCGAGCCACAAGAGGAGTTCCGACTATACTCGCCGAAGCGAGTAGGGGCACTTAATAAGTGCCAAGGTCGGACGGCTTCGCATTGTCCGACAATTCCCTTTAAAAAAGAATGAAGCCAATCACTATTAGAAAGCTAAGCACTATCGTAGTGATAACAATAAGCAAGATATTCCTCTGTCGCTCTAAACTCCTAATGTAATCTAGTAAATCGTATCTTTCTTGAATAAGGTTATTACGATTTTCAAGTGATGACATTAACTTATCAGCTAACTTATCTATCCTAATTTGCATATCTTGCTTTTCCTGTTTGTTCGTTTCCTTGAGTTTATTTAATTCATGCTCCAATTTTATGACATCATTTTCAAAAGCATAATCTTCCAATATCTTAATGCCTATTAAATCAAGGTTTTCAACCTTTTGGTTGTCTCTGTACAAGTGACCTTTTAATCTTTCTTTGTATTTTGGGGAGCGCATTTTTTTATAAATAGCCTGACTAGTAACTCCTTTACTATCGGCATAGTCTTTTATCCTCATTTTTAACCTCTCAAAGTCTTGGTATTATTGGGTTTTCAACCAAAAGGTTAAAAGCTATTTTTGTCTATCCGACCACCATAATAAGCAAGCTGTTTTTCCAGTTTTGGTCTTTCATGTTTTAACAAATCTTTCATCAAACCTAGGTAGTCAATATCTGATGTTTGATAAGTCTCTAAGATTTTTTTGTATTTTGTTCTTGTGTTTCTGTGCAATAGTTTCCAAATATTTTTATCACGTGTAAGAGCTACAAGATAAATTTGAGTTTCAACAGGTAAACCTTCAAATTTGAATGGTTTAAAAATAATAGTATTGATAACCTCGAATATCTCCTCAACTGAACGGCTTCTTAATTGAAATTCCAAGCGCCACCAGTGCTTAAATTGACTTGCAAAATCTTTATCTCTATCAGTACCATTTTGGAATTGTTCCCTTTTCTTGTTATATAGCCTAACTTGTTTTTCAGAACGTGGAGCACCTAGATATTTTGTTTCTAACGTTCCAGTACTAGAACGGAATTCCTTTGTTGCAGTTGGTCTGCCCTTTTTTTCGAGAACGAACTCACTACAATCAACCTCAAATAGATCAAAAGCTAAATCAGCACGTGATATTGAAATGTCTTCAAGAAATGGTATAATAGTATCTATAATTTCACTATCAACTAAGCGGAGTTTATTGGGATTAAACTCTAAGCGAAATGGACGAGCCTTACGGTCTTGTCCTTTTTGTTTGTCATAATTCAGATGGAGCACAACGTGGGCTCCATCCCCAGTGGTGGCTCGAAACATATCGGTCATAGCAGTTTGAACAGTAATAGCTAAATGCGTTTCTATGAGTTGTTTCATAGCTAAATATTTTTTAGATTTGATATAGGCTGTCATTGTGATATTGTCTAGGCTGACTTTTATATCCAAAAAGAACTCCTTTCTTTGACGGTCGCCTATCGGCGCCGATTTTTTTGTCTGCGCAAAGGCTTACGTAAAATGACATTCTCGGGGGAGCAACCCCGAGCCGACTTCGTCGAACCATTTTCATTTTTCTCCAGCCAAACTTGCCAAAAAACGGGTGTAGTGGATGCACATCAGATGTGCACATAGCGGGCTGTTAGAGGGCGCCCTGTTATAAAATTTTCGGACCCTCCAAAAACTTGACCTCAAAATTCCGTTTTCATAATATTTTCATAGTTGTTTTCATAAAATTTTAGACTAGAAATTTTGTAAATCTGAGACAGTTTTTGTGAAAAAATCTTCTGGTTCAATCATTAAAACTTTTGCTGCTTTTTCGATTTGCTCTTGAGGAGGAATTTTTAAATTTCGTTTATAAGCGAAAAAATTATCTTTTGCTCTTTTTACTTCCCCTAAATCATCAGAAGTATCCGAAAACATCAATTGGTTAAATTCAAACCAACGTAGACCTGATTGCTCACGAAAGATTTTAAGGTTTCTCCAAAAACGACGTTCAGTGTCTAGTTGATTTAGCTGATGATAAAGTTGAATTCTTTCTGTTTTACGATATTCTGGTGGAAGAAATATCGTTACCTCACCAGGTGTTAGACCAGGGATAATATTTGTATCTGTAACAGCTAGAGGCAATTTAAGTGAATTATCAATATCATTTAAAATTTTCAATACAAACTGACTAAATATTAGTCTATTGTCAAGTTTGTACCTCATTAATCTAGGCTGTAGAAACTCAAACATATCTGAAGAATTAGTAAACCAATTCAGTAGTGTTTGATAATCAATGTCTTTGCTAGAATGTTCTTCGTAGTCAATTTTGAAGCTTTCTAAGCGCTTTTTAACAAGTAGGTTGTTTTCTTCATCATTGCCAAAATAGATCTTCATCATTTCACACCTCGTTAATGTAAGTTCTATAGGGAAGACTATACCCATAAAAAACATCCTCCCTTTCACGTTCAATTAGATTGAATTCTTCTAAACGGCGCATAATTTTTATCATTGTTTCTTTACTGCACGAAAACATTTTTGTGAGTTCTTTTATGGTGTAACTTAGATAAACACTACCATCAGTATCTATCCAACCTTTTTCAGCAGCTTCGATTTGTTTATCTTTTAAGACTGAGTACACAAAAATGTCATTAAATGACAATTCACTATAAAATTCATCTTGAAAGAGAATTTTAGGAATTAAAAAGTTTTCACTATCGTAGTCCATAATATTCTTACCTCTCAAATTGTTGTAGCCATTGAGCGACTCTATGTTTATCGTATAAAGTTACTCCGTCAATAACCATATGGGGCATACCTTCTTTTTGCCATTTTGCAATAGTAGTCGTTGAAACATCTAGCCAACGACATAGACCTGACATACGAACCATTGGTTTATAAAGTTCCTTATCCTCAAGTGCTTTTTCAATGGCGGTTTGTAGCATGTTATCATAGCGAGCCAGTAGCTCTTTTTCTTTTCGTTTAGGTAATTGTAAAATGAATTCTTCTGGCATCTTATTTTTCCTTTCATTGTTTTATAAGCTCCGAAAAAATAATTCTTTTTGAATTATTTACGATAATTATAAATTCTTTTTGCATATAAGTCAACAAAAAATATCCTTTTTGAATTATTTGTGCTAAAATATACGAAAAATAGATTTAGAAAGAGGGAATTATGAAGAATAATATTGAAAAGCTGATTAAAGAAAGTCAAAAAAAATTAACAACGATTAGTGAGGAAACTGGGATTGCTTATCCAACTTTGTCGGGATATAATCAAGGGATAAGAACACCGAAAAAGAAAAATGCCCAAATACTTGCAGACTACTTTGGGGTATCTGTTCCGTATTTGCTTGGTTTGGATGATAATCCAGTTTTAAAAAATCCTAGTGAGGATAGTTTTGTTAAATTGTTTGTTAAGTTTTTAAAGGACGGTTCTGTTGCAAGTAAAAAAATTGATGACTTAACCCCTTTTAAAGATGATGTTGCTGGTTTACTTGCTGATATTAGTGGAACAGGAATTTTAGAAAGTCATATTGATTTTTTGATAAAAGAAAAAGGCTATCACCCAGTTATTGTGAAAGCCTATAAGCAATTTTTAAAAGAGCAATCTGAAACAATATTTCCATATCTATTAAATAAAAGTGGTGATAAAAACTCACCTTATCATTACGTTTGGGAAGAGTGGGAAAAGTCCGAAGAGTATAAAGCCATGCAGAAATCTAGACAAAAGAAAGACTAATATGTAATTTCATTGTTTTATAAGCTCCGAAACCTTAGAAACGGAGAAATTACAATGTCTATTATTAAGTACAAGGCTAAAAAATCTAAAACAGGCTATCTTTACAAGGTTAGAATTTACCGAGTGATTGACGGAAAACGTCATGATTATTTTAAAAGCGGTTTTAAAACACGTAGAGAAGCAAAAGAACATGAAGCCATGATTTATCATAAAAAGTCAACTGGAGAGCTCTCAGAGCTTCTCAGAGCCCCTGAGAGACGTTTTGAGGGAGTTTTTGAAGAATGGTTTAGAACATATCAAGATACTGTAGAGAGGACGACAAGCGTTCGTACTGATGATATTTTTAGGCTCCATATTTTACCAACACTAGGAAATATTGCAATTTCAAAAATAACTCCTTGGCAATGCCAGGAGTTTATTACGGAGAAAGGAAAGACCTTTAGAAATATTAAGCAAATAAAATCTTATGCTAGTCAAGTTTTTTCCTTTGCGGTTAAAATGAAATTGATTGCTGAGAACCCTATGAGAGACGTTACTTTACCTAAAAGAGAGCAAAAACAGTCTGATAATTTTTTCAATGTTGATGAATTACACGAATTTTTAGCTATTGTAAAGGCGGAAGAACCTTATAAGAACTATGCTTTATTTAGATTATTAGCTTATAGCGGTTTAAGGAAAGGCGAGCTTTATTCTTTAAGGTGGTCTGATATGAATTTTGATAAACAGATATTATCTGTCACCAAAAATTTAGGGCGGATAAAAGGAAAAGCAGTTGAAAAAAGTACTAAAAATAGATTTTCAGTGCGTCAAATTCCTTTAGACGCTGAAACAACAGCAATTTTGAGAGAATGGAAACAGCAAAGTAAAAAAGAAAAAGGGCAACTTTCAGTTACTCCATTAATTGATAATGATTATATGTTTACGTTTGTTGATAGAGACGGAAAAATACAGCCTTTGTATCAAGATTATATCAACAGCATATTGAAGCGTATTATCAATAAACATAATTTAAAGAAAATCACACCTCATGGGTTTAGGCATACTCATGCAACCTTAATGATAGAAGTAGGAGTAGACCCAGTTAATGCTGCCAAGCGGTTAGGTCATGCTAGTAGTCAAATGACATTAGATACCTACAGCCATGCTACAGAGGCAGGGGGAGAACAGACGATAAAAAAATTTGCTGATTATCTCAAAAAGTCAAATAATTAATTTTCCAAGACGGTACCAAAAACGGTACTAAAAATAAAAAAAGCCAATTCCGACTTCTCGAAAATGGCTTAATATCAACGTTTTCAGATGATAAATGCGGTTTCTTATTTGAGACCGTATTTTTTGTTGAAGCGATCCACACGACCGTCTGCTTGTGTGAATTTTTGGCGTCCAGTGTAGAATGGGTGAGAATCTGATGAGATTTCCACACGTACAAGTGGATAAGTAGCGCCTTCAAATTCTACAGTTTCGTTAGAAGATTTTGTAGAACCGCTAAGGAATTTGTAACCAGTAGTTGTGTCCATGAACACAACTGGACGGTATTCTGGATGGATGTTTTGTTTCATTGTTAAAAGATTTCCTTTCTGCCATGGTGCTTTTTTGACGCACCATAGTTATTTTAACTTCTATAGTTTATCAAATAATGCGATATTTGACAAGACTTTTAGACAAATTAATTGAATTAAAATCAACTTGTCTAAAAGTCAAGCCTATCAAGAGATAGCTTAGTCTTTTGATGTTAGTAAGTCTTTGATTTCTTGGTAGATTTCGTCGTTTTCTTCAAGGCTATAAGAATTAGCTCCGCTGGCTAATGGGTGTCCGCCTCCGTCATGACGTTTAGCAATTTCATTGATAACCTGTGATTTACTACGGAGGCGCACACGATAATGTTTATCAGTTTGTTCGACAAAAATTGCCCATGATTGGATACAATCGATTTTTCCAGGAGTTCCAACGATGGCAGATGTTTCAGCATCTGTTACGTTGAATTTTTTCATGATATCCTGTGTCAATACCACACGAGCAGCGCCATTTTCATCAACTTCAAGATTGTCAAAAACGTATCCTTGAAGTTTAGCAATTTTAAATGAAAATGAGTCCATTTGGCGAGCTAGTGTTGAAAAATCAAAATCATATTCGCGTAGTTTGCTCGCAATTGAGAGGGTTTTGCTCGTTGTTGCAGGATAAAGGAAACGTCCAGTATCACCGACAATACCACAATAAAGCAGGCGAGCTGCCTCATTTGATAAAGCTAGACTAGTTGAAAGGGCAAAATCGGTGATGATTTCGCTAGCGCTAGAAGTAGTTGTATCAACATAAAGCAAATCACCGTAAGCATCGTCATTAGGGTGATGGTCGATTTTAATCAGAAAGTCACCTTTTGTATAGCGGTCATCGTCAACACGTGGCGTGTTTGCAGTATCGGTAACAATAACTAAAGCGCCTTGGTAATCATCATCAGAGACAGTATCCATTTTTGTTAACCAAGTAAGTGTTGGCTCGTCTTTCCCAGTCGCCAAGACTTTTTTTTCTGGAAAATTATGTCTGATAATATCACGAAGCCCGACTTGGCTACCGAGAGCATCAGGGTCGGGACGTTGATGACGGTGGATAATAATGGTATCGTAAGCTTTTATTTTTTCTAAAATTTCTTCAAAAGTGTTGTTCATGTTTATTCTCCAATATCATATCAATATGTGGAATACTGTTCTCTAGGTATTCATCAGAAATTGTCTCAAATTCAACAGAAGTGTAAGATGTTTGTAAGTAAGCACGAATTTCAGTATTTTCCATAAAAACAAAGAAAATGAATTAAAAATTTTATACCGCTTACCATGACATTTTTCTGATTTTCATTATACCACAGAAAAAAGAGAATTTATTTTAGGATGCTTAATTTGATAGATACTTTTGTCAATTTCTACAAAAAATGTTCAAATCTACCTCTAAATCAGCTTTTTGAGTAGGTGTTGCAAATAAGCAAAATCAAAAATTATCAGAAAAGAAAGCGCGCACAAAAACGTGTAAGTATTGAAATAAAAATAGGAATATGCTATAATCATGTCTTGTAAGGGTTATCATATGATAATTCGAAAAAAACAAATAAAAAGGAGAACCATAATATGGCTTCAAAAGATTTTCACATTGTTGCAGAAACAGGAATTCACGCACGTCCAGCTACTTTGCTTGTTCAAACAGCTAGCAAATTTGCTTCAGACATCACTCTTGATTACAAAGGTAAAGCTGTAAACCTTAAATCTATCATGGGTGTTATGAGCCTTGGTGTTGGTCAAGGTGCTGACGTTACTATCTCTGCTGAAGGTGCAGATGCAGATGACGCACTTGCAGCAATCGAAGAAACAATGACTAAAGAAGGATTGGCTTAATAAAATGACAGAAATGCTTAAAGGAATTGCCGCATCTGATGGTGTTGCTGTTGCTAAAGCGTATCTACTCGTTCAACCGGATTTGTCATTTGAAACTGTTACAGTTGAAGATACAAGTGCAGAAGAAGCTCGCCTAGATGCCGCATTAAAAGCATCACAAGACGAGCTTTCTGTTATTCGTGAGAAAGCAGTAGAAACACTAGGTGAAGAAGCAGCTGCCGTGTTTGATGCACATTTGATGGTTCTTGCTGACCCAGAAATGATCAGTCAAATTAAAGAAACTATCCGTGCAAAACAAACGAATGCAGAAGCAGGCCTTAAAGAAGTGACTGACATGTTCATCACTATCTTTGAGGGAATGGAAGATAACCCGTACATGCAAGAGCGTGCAGCGGATATCCGCGACGTTTCAAAACGTGTATTGGCACACCTTATCGGTGCTAAACTTCCAAATCCTGCAACAATTGATGAAGAATCAATTGTTATTGCACATGACTTGACGCCATCTGATACTGCTCAATTAAACAAACAATTTGTAAAAGCCTTTGTTACTAACATTGGTGGACGTACAAGTCATTCAGCTATCATGGCACGTACTCTTGAAATCGCTGCTGTTCTTGGAACAAACGATATCACAAGTCGCGTTAAAGATGGCGACATTGTAGCAGTAAATGGTATCACAGGGGATGTGATTATCAATCCAACAGAAGAAGAAATTGCTGAATTTAAAGCAGCTGGTGAAGCATATGCTAAACAAAAAGCTGAATGGGCTCTTCTTAAAGATGCCGAAACAGTAACAGCTGATGGTAAACACTTCGAATTGGCAGCCAACATCGGAACACCTAAAGACGTTGAAGGTGTTAATGCTAATGGTGCAGAAGCAGTTGGTCTTTATCGTACTGAATTCTTATATATGGATTCACAAGATTTCCCAACTGAAGATGAACAATATGAAGCATACAAGGCTGTTCTTGAGGGCATGAATGGTAAACCGGTTGTGGTTCGTACTATGGATATCGGTGGGGATAAAGAACTTCCATACTTTGACCTTCCAAAAGAAATGAACCCGTTCCTTGGATTCCGTGCACTTCGTATTTCTATCTCAGAAACAGGAAATGCAATGTTCCGTACACAAATTCGTGCACTTCTTCGTGCATCTGTTCACGGACAACTTCGTATTATGTTCCCAATGGTTGCACTTCTTAAAGAATTCCGTGCTGCTAAAGCAATCTTTGATGAAGAAAAAGCTAACCTTAAAGCTGAAGGTGTTGCAGTGGCAGATGATATCCAAGTAGGTATCATGATTGAAATCCCAGCAGCAGCTATGCTTGCTGACCAATTTGCAAAAGAAGTTGATTTCTTCTCAATTGGTACAAACGACCTTATTCAATACACTATGGCCGCTGACCGTATGAACGAACAAGTTTCATACCTTTACCAACCATATAACCCATCTATCCTTCGTTTGATTAATAATGTTATCAAAGCAGCACACGCTGAAGGTAAATGGGCTGGTATGTGTGGTGAAATGGCTGGTGACCAGAAAGCTGTTCCGCTTCTTGTCGGAATGGGACTTGATGAGTTCTCTATGTCAGCTACATCAATTCTTCGTACACGTAGCCTTATGAAGAAACTTGATACAGCTAAAATGCAAGAATATGCAAATCGCGCTCTTACAGAATGCTCAACGATGGAAGAAGTTCTTGAGCTTAGCAAAGAGTATGTTGATTTTGATTAATTGTGGTTAATATTATCAGAAAGGGTTTGGACTATTTTGTCCGAACTCTTTTTTGATTTTTCGGATAGATGTGTAGAGGTTTTTCTGCCGTTTTAGCTTAGCCAATAACTGAAAAATCAACTTTTGTCGGAATTGCTGATTTTTAAAGGTTTATGAATAGAATGTTTACTGGAGAATTTATTTTTTAAAACAAACTCCTTGACTTGGAGTGTACTCTAAGTTGTATAATACAGATGAAATTCGTATTTTACCACAAAAAGCTTTATTCAATAAATTTATTATTATGAAAATTTGATATTGCAAAGATTTTGTCTTAATTTTCTGAATTTTTTCGTGTTAAAATATTGAAAAAAGCAGAAAAAGTGATAAAATGGAGTTATCACATTTAAAAGGAGATATAGCTTGACTAAACAATATAAAAACTATGTCAATGGAGAGTGGAAACTTTCTAAAGAAGAAATTAAAATTTATGCTCCTGCCACAGGTGAAGAACTCGGTTCTGTACCTGCAATGAGCCAAGAAGAAGTTGACTATGTTTACGCTTCTGCAAAAGCTGCTCAAAAAGAATGGCGTGCGCTTTCATACGTAGAACGTGCAGCTTACCTTCATAAAGCAGCTGATATTTTAGTGCGTGATGCTGAAAAAATCGGTGCTGTACTTTCAAAAGAAATCGCTAAAGGTTACAAATCAGCAGTGGGTGAAGTTATCCGTACAGCTGAAATCATTAATTATGCCGCTGAAGAAGGTGTCCGTCTTGAAGGTGAAGTTCTTGAAGGTGGAAGCTTTGAAGCAGCAAGTAAGAAAAAGATCGCTATTGTTCGTCGCGAACCAGTAGGATTGGTACTCGCTATCTCACCATTTAACTATCCAATTAACCTTGCAGGTTCTAAGATTGCTCCTGCCCTTATTTCAGGGAACGTTGTTGCCCTTAAACCACCTACGCAAGGTTCTATTTCAGGTCTTCTTTTGGCTGAAGCATTTGCTGAAGCTGGACTTCCAGCTGGTGTATTTAACACAATTACAGGACGTGGTTCAGTAATCGGTGACTACATCGTTGAACATGAAGCTGTTAACTACATCAACTTCACAGGTTCTACACCAGTAGGTGAACACATTGGTAAATTGGCTGGTATGCGTCCAATTATGCTTGAACTTGGTGGGAAAGACTCAGCTATCGTTCTTGAAGATGCAGACCTTGATTTGGCTGCTAAAAACATCGTTGCTGGTGCTTACGGTTACTCAGGTCAACGTTGTACAGCCGTTAAACGTGTCCTTGTTATGGATAGCGTTGCAGATAAATTGGTTGACAAAGTTTCAGAACTTGTTAAAGATTTGACTGTTGGTATGCCTGAAGATGATGCTGATATTACTCCGCTTATCGATACAAAAGCAGCTGACTACGTTGAAGGTCTTATCAAAGACGCTCAAGATAAGGGTGCTAAAGAAGTTATTTCATTCAAACGTGAAGGTAATCTTATTAGTCCAGTATTGTTTGACAATGTAACAACTGATATGCGTTTGGCTTGGGAAGAACCATTTGGCCCAGTCCTTCCAGTTATCCGTGTTAATTCAGTAGAAGAAGCTGTCGAAATTTCAAATAAATCTGAATACGGTCTTCAAGCAGCAGTATTTACAAATAACTTCCCATTAGCATTCAAGATTGCTGAACAACTTGAAGTGGGTACTGTTCACATCAACAACAAAACACAACGTGGTACAGATAACTTCCCATTCCTTGGTGCTAAGAAATCTGGTGCTGGAACACAAGGTGTGAAATACTCTATTGAAGCAATGACTACTGTTAAATCTACAGTATTTGATATTGCAAAATAATTTTTGATGAAGGTTAGAACGGCTCTGTTCTGACTTTTTTTAGTTTAGAAATATGGTTACAAATTGTGTTCTTCATGAAAATTTTTATAAATTTTTCTTTTTTGCAATGGTTTTACACTTTTAGTTATGAAAGCGTATGCAATTGTGATAAAATAAGGGTAGCCATACAATAGGAGGTAGAAAATGGTAACACGTAATCAATTTTCAACTTTGGAAATGCGCAAAGCAAGTCCATATTTTTCTGCATTAAAAACTATTGTCGAAACAGCATTTTATGAGAATCAGGTCATTTCAATTAAGACTTTAGAAGAGGCTTATCAATTGGCATCGAATGCTGCTGGAACAGTGATTCTGGACATGCCTGTCATTCACACAAAAGAACTTGGCTTGCCGTCCTATGCTCGAGTTTTATTGACAAATTCGGGAGCTGTGGTTGGTAGAACAGCTAAGGCACGTCGTATTTATGGCTTGGATTCAGATGAAGATGAGCGCTTGTTATCCATTGTGCGAAGTGCGGTTTATCAAGCCCATAGTCGCAAATTCTATAAAGCAGATGCTATTGTTGGTTTGGATGAAGAGTTTATGGTACGTGCACATTTGATGGTGCCTGAGGAAGAAATCAACAATCTCTATTCATGGTTGCTTAATTTTCAGATTTTAGATGAAGAATTTAAAAATCGTTTAAAAGTTTCTAAACGGTATGATGAAGATGATATTTTTGTCTTTTTTGATCCTAAATGGTCTCATCCAGATTATCCAGATGGTTTAGCTTATTTTGACACGAATCACAATTGTGTGGCTATTTTAGGTTTGAATTATTTTGGAGAATTGAAAAAAGCGACATTAACGTTGGCTTGGGGAACAGCTGCACGCAATGGCTATGTTTCTTGCCACGGTGGTTTGAAAATTTTCCAAGGAAAAGAGGAAAAAAATGATTATGTTGCCTCTTTCTTTGGCTTATCTGGTTCAGGAAAATCAACGTTGACTCATGCTAAGCATAATGGAAAATACGATATCAAAGTGTTGCATGATGATGCCTTTATTATTTCTGAAAAAGATGGCTCATCCATTGCGCTAGAACCGTCTTATTTTGATAAGACCAACGATTATCCAACGGGACACCCAGAGCAAGACTTTTTCGTGACTGTTCAAAATTGTGGTGTGACGCTGGATGATAATGGTCGTCAAAAATTGATGACCGAGGATATTCGTAATGGGAACGGACGTACCGTAAAATCACGTTTTGCAACGCCAAATCGTGTTGACCATATTGAGGAGCCAATTAATGCTATTTTTTGGATTATGAAAGACGATTCATTGCCACCTTTAATCAAAATTAATGATTCACTCATGGCAGCGACAATGGGTTGTACATTGATGACAAAACGTTCAAGCGCTGAAAATATTGAAGGTAGCAAGCAATCATTGGTTATTGAACCATTTGCAAATCCATTTAGGGTTTATCCTTTGGTCGAAGATTATCAAAAATTCCGTTCATTATTTGCTAGTGGTGTTGACTGTTATATCATTAATACGGGATTTTACATGGGAAATGGTATTCCAAAAGAAGTTTCTTTAGATATCATTGAAAAAATTGTTGATGGCAATGTCGATTTTAAAGCTTTTGGCCCCATTGAAGGCTTTGAATATTTGGCATTAGAGGACTATCCTGTCCACCGTTTTGATGCTAAATATAAACAATTGATTCGTTCGCGGATGCAAATTCGTTTGAATTTTCTATTGTCTTTTAATCAAAACAATCCTAAACTAGCTCTGCCTGTTGAAGCTATCTCACGTTTGGAACGAGTTATTAACAATTTAAAATAAGGTCATATTCTTACAAAAACTATTTCTTCGATGAAAAAGTATCCCTAGCGGGTACTTTTTTTGATATTTATTCAATAAAAATACAATATTTATCTAATGGTTATAAACTAGGTAATTCTTATCATTTATCACATTATTTGTCAATAAATCTGACTATAAACATTTCATACATACACCTATAACTATAAAACGTGATAAAAATAAAAGAATTTTCAGAAAGATATTATTTTTTTAATAAACTTGTGTTTTAATATTTTTTATATTGACGAGCCGTCAATATAAAATAACCATTTTGGGAGGTTTATTATGGATAAGAGAGAGATTCTCTTTTAGAAAGTACAAGGTCGGACTAGTTTCAGTCCTTGTGGGAGCTGTCAAAAGTAGCAGGATTAAGTCAAACAGACTCTGCTTCTAATATTGAGCAAGTGGTGTTGAAAGCATGGCGACAGCTAATGCAACAGCAGCTTCTAAAGTACAGGAGACAGTATCAGAAGAAGCTCTTGATATTCCAAAAGAAGAAACTCTCATTCCTTTCCTGAAGAGATCATCAAACCAGAAACACCACCGAAAGTGGAACCGCAGGTCAGTGAAAACGAGAAAGGAGGAGAGGTAGCTGCCCTAGGGGTCGTAACCGTTCATAAAGAAGTTAAAGCTTCAACTCCTGCTAAACCTTTGGCAAGTTCAAAAGCAACCGACGAGCTCCCTCAAACATCAAGCGTTACACAAAATTATCTTCTTGCTCTCGGTTTTGCTTTAGTGACACTAACAGCAGGCATTTGGAAACGAAGAAAAGTCTCTAAAGACTAATAAATTTAAGTTTAGTCATCCCTTCCTCTAACAAAAAAAGCACATCTGAAAGAGAACATTCTCAATCGGGTGTGCTTTTTGAGTGTATTGAAGGCTTATTTTTTCAAATGAAGTCCTTGATTTTTAAGATAAACTTCTGAGACTTGAGCGTATTTTTTTAGTTTTTTCAATTCTTCTTTGTGCGTAATGAAAGTAATAACAACGCCAGCTTTTCCCATACGTCCAGTTCTTCCTGCACGATGAGTATAGACTTCTTTATCACGAGCGAGGTCAAAATTGATAACGTATTCGAGATTTTCAATATCAATCCCACGGGCAACTAAATCAGTTGCCAACAGTAGTGAAATGTCATGATTTTTGAATTTTTCAAGAATGACTTTACGGAATTTGACATTAATATCAGAAGCCAAAGAAACAGCAGAAACACGATTAAATTGAAGACGTTCTTCAGTAGCTCCTAAATCTGAAAGACTGTTGAAAAAGACCAAGCCACGGAATTCTGGAATATTTGAAAATTTGCGGAGTAATTCAAGGCGGTCACGTTTATCGACGGTAATGTAATAATGAGCGATTTGTTCCAGCTTTTGGTCAGACAAATCAATCGTCAACGTATTTTCAGCGAGTGCGTCAGCGTCAACTTTATTAGTTGCACTCATGTAAACCATTTGGTGGTCACGTGGAACACGGTTGATGATATTTTCAACAAAATGATATTGAGAGTCACCTAGTAATTCATCAAATTCATCCAAAACGATTGTGTCAACGTTCATCATTTTGATTTTTTTGAGCTTGACTAACTCGAAAACACGCCCAGGTGTTCCGATAAGAATTTCTGGACCTTTTTTCAAACGTTCGATTTGACGTTTTTGACTAGAACCAGAAATGAATAGCTGTGCTGTAAGATTTAGAGGCTCAGCCCATGTTTTAGTTACCTCAAAAATTTGCCCTGCTAGTTCGGTATTTGGTGCTAAAATCAATAATTGTTGTGATTTTTTGGGTGTCACATTTAAAAGTGTTGGAAAAAGATAAGCTAGTGTCTTACCTGTACCAGTTGGGCTGACACCAAGGACATTATCACCTTGTGAAATAGGCTCGAAAATTTGTTTTTGAATAGCTGTTAGCTCGCTAAATTTCAGATTAGCTAACTGCTCTCGCCAGACTTGTGGAAATTGTGAAATCATAAGTTTCCTTTTCTATGTTTGTAATCTTCACCTATTATAACATAGAAAGGGAATCTTTTTTTATTTCGTGAATAAGTAAGAGTTTTCAGCATTTAAAAAATGGTAAAAATGTAGTAGAATAGATAGGAAATATTTTTGATTTGGAGTAATAAATGCGTAAAAAACCTATTATTATTGGTGTGACTGGTGGCTCTGGTGGTGGAAAAACCAGTGTTTCAAAGGCTATTTTGGCGAATTTTAAAGACCAAAAGATTGCGATGATTCAACATGATTCTTACTATAAAGACCAAAGTCATCTGACATTTGAAGAACGCGTGTCAACCAATTATGACCACCCACTTGCTTTTGATACGGATTTGATGATTGAACACATCAATGAACTCATTGCAGGACGTCCTGTTGACATTCCAATTTATGATTACACACAACATACGCGTAGCGAAAAAACATATCGCCAAGAACCACAAGATGTTTTTATTGTCGAAGGAATCTTGGTTCTTGAAGATAAACGCCTCCGTGATTTGATGGATATTAAATTATTTGTTGACACTGATGACGATATCCGTATTATTCGCCGTATCAAACGTGATATGGAAGAACGTGGACGTAGTCTTGACAGCGTTATTGACCAATACACATCAGTTGTTAAGCCAATGTACCACCAATTCATCGAACCAACAAAACGCTATGCAGACATTATCATCCCAGAAGGAGCATCAAACGTTGTCGCTATCGACCTTATCAACACTAAAATCGCAACTATTTTAGAATGATTTGTAGTGAATAGAGAATCTAGCCACCAAACTAAGCTTGGTGGCTTTTTATAACCAATCAACAGAAAGATTCTCTTTTTCAGCTAAATTATCAACTATTTAGTAAAAATCCCAGAAAGTATTCAGAAAATTTATTTTATTTGGATTATTCTGTTGACTTTTATTCTAGAAAAGAGTATTATGTAAAAAAACGAAAAACATCGAAGGGAATTAAGTCAATGACATTCGCAAATATGACAGTCTTGCTATTGCGTAATGAGGGCTAGTGCATGAAAGCATTAGTCCTGTTTGGCTTACCAAGCGGGATAAAAAACATCTCGCTTGTCCGTGAGATGTTTTTATTTTTATCTTAATGATTTTGTTAATAATTAGAAAGAGGTTATTATGCGTAAAGTTGAATTCCTTGATACTACTCTTCGTGATGGCGAACAAACACCAGGTATTAATTTTTCAATCAAAGAAAAAGTAGCAATTGCCAAACAGCTTGAAAAATGGGGTATTGCTTCAATTGAAGCTGGTTTTCCAGCAGCTAGTCCTGATTCATTTGAAGCGGTTCGTCAAATTTCAGCAGCAATGACAACAACTGCGGTGTCAGGTTTAGCACGTTCTGTGAAATCAGATATTGATGCTTGTTATGAAGCATTGAAAGATGCTAAATACCCACAATGTCACGTGTTCATTGCAACAAGTCCTATTCATCGTGAATATAAATTGAAAAAAACAAAAGAAGAAATTCTTGATATTATCAAAGAACATGTAACTTATGCACGTAGTAAATTTGATGTGGTCGAATTTTCTCCAGAAGATGCAACTCGTACAGAACTTGATTATCTTCTCCAAGTTGTTCAGACAGCGGTTGATGCTGGCGCAACTTACATCAATATTCCTGATACGGTTGGTTTCACAACGCCAGAGGAATATGGTAACATCTTCAAATATTTGATTGAAAATACAAAATCAGACCGCGAGATTATCTTCAGTCCACATTGTCATGATGACCTTGGAATGGCGACAGCCAACACTTTAGCAGCTATCAAAAATGGTGCTGGACGCGTTGAAGGGACAGTCAATGGTATTGGTGAACGTGCTGGAAATGTGGCACTTGAAGAGATTGCAGTAGCTCTTAATATCCGTGAAGATTATTATCAAGCGACATCTGATATTGTCCTTAACGAAACGGTCAATACGTCTGAATTGATTTCACGCTTCTCAGGAATTTCAATTCCTAAGAACAAAGCTGTGGTTGGCGGAAATGCCTTCTCACATGAATCTGGTATTCACCAAGATGGTGTGCTTAAAAATCCACTCACTTATGAAATTATCACGCCAGAGCTTGTCGGAGTCAAACACAACTCGCTTCCGCTTGGTAAACTTTCAGGTCGTCATGCTTTCGTTGAAAAATTGAAAGAACTCGAACTTGCTTTCGAAGAATCAGAAATTGCAACGCTATTTGGCAAATTTAAAAAATTGGCTGATAAGAAACATGAAATTACAGATGCTGATATCAGAGCTTTGGTTGCTGGAACAGCAATTGAAAATCCAGAAGGCTTCCACTTTGGCGATTTGAAATTAACATCAAATGCTGATGATACGGTGACAGCCGAAGTACTTATGGTAAACGCTGACGGTGAAGAAGTTGAAGTTATTGCAAATGGAAAAGGTTCTGTTGAAGCTATCTATAACGCTGTCGATAAATTCTTCAATCAAACTGTCCGCCTTCTCAGCTACACAATGGATGCTGTAACAGACGGTATTGATTCACAAGCGCGTGTGTCTGTTTCAATTGAAAATGTTGATACAGGAACAATTTTTAACGCATCTGGTATTGATTTTGATGTGCTTAAAGCAGGTGCCATTGCTTATGTCAATGCGAATGCTTTTGTTCAAAAAGAAAATGCTGGTGAAATTGGCAAAGCCGTTTCATTCCGTGATGTGCCAACTAATTAAATAAGAAAGGAATTTATAGAGAAGCAACGATGTTGCTTGCGGTATCTCATTATGACGAAAAAAATTGTTACACTTGCTGGTGATGGTATTGGTCCAGAAATTATGGCAGCAGGCTTAGAAGTCCTTGAAGCTGTGGCTTCAAAAATTAATTTTGATTATGACATTGATGCAAAACCTTTTGGTGGCGCAGGAATTGATGCCAATGGTCATCCACTACCAAAAGAAACTTTGGATGCGGCAAAATCAGCTGATGCGATTTTATTAGCTGCCATTGGTGGTCCAAAGTATGATAACGCTCCTGTTCGTCCAGAACAAGGCTTGCTTGCCATTCGTAAGGAATTAAATTTGTTTGCAAATATCAGACCTGTTCGTATCTTTGATGCGTTGAAACATTTGTCGCCTTTGAAACTTGAACGTATTGAAGGAGTAGACTTTGTTGTTGTCCGTGAGTTAACAGGTGGTATCTATTTTGGTGAACATCAATTACAAGATGAATCAGCACGTGATATCAATGACTATTCAGCGCAGGAAATCCGCCGTATTATTCGCAAGGCATTTGAATTGGCACGACTTCGCGGCAAAAAAGTGACAAGCATTGATAAACAAAATGTCTTGGCGACTTCAAAATTATGGCGTAAAGTTGCTGAAGAAGTAGCCTTAGAATTTCCAGATGTCACGTTGGAACATCAATTGGTGGATAGCGCAGCCATGATTATGATTACAAATCCATCACGCTTTGACGTTGTGGTTACGGAAAATCTTTTTGGTGATATTTTGTCTGATGAATCAAGCGTGCTTCCAGGCACACTTGGTGTTATGCCATCAGCTAGCCATTCAGAAAATGGACCAAGCCTTTATGAGCCGATTCACGGTTCAGCTCCAGATATTGCTGGACAAGGCATTGCCAATCCTGTCAGCATGATTTTATCTGTTGCTATGATGTTGCGTGAAAGTTTTGGTGAAGTAGCTGGTGCAGAACTTATTGAAAATGCGGTTGATAAGACATTCAATCAAGGCATTTTAACACGTGATTTAGGCGGTAAAGCTTCAACAGCTGAAATGACCGCAGCTATTATTGCAAATCTATGACTTTAAAAGAATTAGCGCTTCTCATTTTCGTTTTTTGGAATGTTTTGACCTTTCTGACTTATGGTATTGATAAAAAGAAAGCAGAGCATGGACGTTGGCGAATTTCAGAGAAAACATTGCTTTTAGAGAGTATCTTATTTGGTGGAATCGGTGCTTTTCTTGGTGGAAAAATCTTTCATCATAAAACTTTGAAATGGTACTTTAAAGCTTGTTGGTCTTTGGGAATGGTGATTGATATTGCGGTTTTATACTGGTATATCGTCATTTGGAAATAGTAGCTAACTAGAAAATGAAATAGTGAGAAGAATTTGGAGGATGAAATGAGCGGAAAATCGATTTTTGATAAGCTTTGGGAACGCCATGTGGTTACTGGTGAAGAAGGCGAACCACAACTTATGTATGTTGACCAGCACTATATTCATGAAGTAACAAGTCCGCAGGCATTCCAAGGACTTAGAGATGCGGGTCGTAAAGTACGTCGTCCAGATTTAACGTTTGGAACGACTGACCACAATGTTCCAACGGTAGATATTTTCAATATTCGTGACTTGGTGTCAAAAAATCAAATTGATACCCTTGCTCGAAATGTTAAAGACTTTGGCATTGATGCGGCAACGCATGGAACAGAACGCCAAGGGATTGTTCATATGGTAGGTCCAGAAACAGGACGTAGTCAACCTGGTAAATTTGTTGTCTGCGGGGACAGCCATACGGCAACTCACGGTGCTTTTGGAGCAATTGCCTTTGGTATCGGAACATCCGAAGTGGAGCACGTTTTTGCAACACAGTGCATTTGGCAAGTAAAACCGAAGAAAATGAAAGTTGAATTTGTCGGCAAACCACAAAAAGGTGTTTATTCAAAAGACTTTATCCTTGCTTTGATTGCTCAATATGGTGTTGATGCTGGTGTAGGCTATGCGGTTGAGTATTGTGGTGAAGCCATTGATGCTCTCTCAATGGACGAACGCATGACCATTGCAAACATGTCGATTGAATTTGGGGCAAAAATGGGCTTGATGAATCCAGACCAAAAGACCTTTGATTACGTTAAAAGTCGTGAAGCGGCGCCTAAAGGTGATAAATTCGAGCAAGCGGTCGAAGATTGGAAAACATTGGTTTCTGACCCTGATGCCGAATATGATAAAGTTATTACCATTGATGTTTCAGGATTGGCACCAATGGTGACTTGGGGGACAAACCCTGAAATGGGTGTTGAATTTGGCAAACCATTCCCAGAAATCAAAGACATGAATGATGAACGTGCTTATCATTATATGGACATTAAGCCTGGTGATAAAGCTGAAGATATTGATTTGGGTTACGTTTTCATTGGTTCTTGTACCAATGCACGTCTATCAGACCTTGAATTAGCAGCTAAGATTGTTAAGGGCAAACATATTTCACCGAATCTGACAGCTATTGTTGTTCCTGGTTCTCGTCCTGTTAGGAAAGAAGCAGAGCGACTAGGGCTTGATAAAATTTTCATGGATGCTGGTTTTGAATGGCGTGAGCCTGGTTGTTCAATGTGTCTTGGAATGAACCCAGATCATGTGCCAGAAGGTGTTCATTGTGCCTCAACAAGTAATCGTAACTTTGAAGGGCGTCAAGGTTTTGGAGCGCGTACACATCTTTGTAGCCCAGCTATGGCGGCAGCGGCAGCAATTGCTGGTAAATTCATCGATGTTCGCCAACTGTCAGAAGTTCAGTAAAGGAGAGAGATAATGGAAAAATTTACTGTTTACACAGGGAAATCTGTCCCTTTGATGAATGATAATATTGATACTGACCAGCTTATTCCAAAACAGTTCTTGAAGGCTGTTGATAAAAAAGGTTTTGGTAAAAATTTGCTGTTTGAATGGCGCTATCTCAATGATAATTACGATGAAAATCCAGATTTTATCTTTAACAAACCTGAATATCGTGATGCAACGATTCTGATTTCAGGGGATAACTTTGGTTCAGGGTCATCACGTGAACACGCTGCTTGGGCTTTGGAAGATTATGGCTTTCGTTGTGTGATTGCAGGCTCATTTTCTGATATTCACTACAATAATGAATTGAAAAATGGGATGCTTCCAATTGTTCAACCTTTGGAAGTCCGTCAGAAATTAGCGGCGCTACCAGCTGGTGAAGAAATTATGATTGATTTACCAAACCAAGTCATCAAGTCAGCTGCGGGAGAATTTCCATTTGAAATTGATGGCGAATGGAAGCGTAAACTTGTCCTTGGACTTGATGATATTGGCATCACGCTTCAATATGAAAATTTGATAGCTGCCTACGAAAAAAATCGTCCAAGTTATTGGCAATAATTTAAAAAAAGTAGTAGGCAAAATAACAGTTGTAGTCATTCAATAAAATATAGAAAAAGTCTGAAATATGATTATTTCAGACTTTTTTGTGGTGTTTGTTTACTCTAAGCAAAATATGACGGCAGGCTTATTTTTTGATATAATAAACCTTATGGAAAACACAAAGAAAATAAAGAATTATCAAATCATGTTAGCACAGGCGAAAGCGCTATTTGCTAACGAAAAAAATCTGCTATCAAATCTTTCAAATGCTAGCGCTCTGTTAAAGATGACTTTACCAAATTCTGTTTTTACAGGCTTTTATTTATTTGATGGTCAGGAATTACTTTTGGGTCCTTTTCAAGGCGGGGTATCGTGCGTTCACATTGCACTTGGAAAAGGTGTTTGTGGCGAAGCAGCAGCTAATCAAGAAACGATAATTGTGGCAGATGTGACAAAACATGCTAATTATATTTCTTGTGATTCAGCAGCCATGAGTGAAATCGTTGTCCCTATGGTTAAAAATAACCAATTAGTGGGGGTTTTGGATTTGGACTCACATTTAACGGATGATTATGATGCGATTGACCAAGAGTATCTTGAAAAATTTGTTGCCGTACTTTTGGAAAAATCATATTGGAATTTGGATATGTTTGGAGTTGAAAAATAATGTATCAAGCACTTTATCGAAAATATCGTAGCCAAACTTTTGATGAAATGGTTGGGCAAACGGTCATTTCATCAACTTTAAAACAAGCAGTCTCTTCAGGAAAAATTAGCCATGCTTATCTGTTTTCTGGTCCTCGTGGAACAGGGAAAACAAGTGCTGCTAAAATTTTTGCTAAGGCGATGAACTGCCCTAATCAAGTCAATGGCGAGCCATGTAATCATTGCGATATTTGTCGTGATATTACAAATGGCAGCCTTGAAGATGTCATTGAAATCGATGCTGCATCAAATAATGGTGTTGATGAAATTCGTGAAATTCGTGATAAATCAACCTACGCACCAAGTCGTGCAACTTATAAAGTTTACATCATTGATGAAGTGCATATGTTATCGACAGGTGCCTTTAATGCTCTTTTGAAAACGTTGGAAGAACCAACAGAAAATGTTGTTTTCATTTTAGCAACAACAGAATTGCATAAAATTCCAGCAACGATTTTATCACGTGTGCAACGATTTGAATTTAAAGCGATTAAATTAGCAGCTATTCGTGAACATTTGGCTAATATTCTTGACAAAGAAGAAATTAGCTATGAAGAAGATGCCTTGACCTTGATTGCGCATTGTGCTGAGGGTGGAATGCGTGATGCGCTTTCGATTCTTGACCAAGCGCTTAGTTTAACACCTGATAATCATGTGTCGCTTGCTATCGCAGAAGAAATCACAGGTAGCATTTCAATGATAGCCTTAGATGATTTTGTGGCAAATGTTTTGGCAAATCAAACTAGTCAAGCTTTGGCAAATTTGGAAACTATTTTTGATAGCGGAAAGAGCATGAGTCGATTTGCGACGGATTTGTTAAATTACTTACGTGATTTATTGGTTGTTCAAACTGGTGGTGAAAATACACACACAAGTCAAAAATTCCAAGAGAATTTAGCAACTGCTGAACAAAATCGTATTTTTACAATGATTGATTTGGTGACGAAAGCTTTGCCTGAAATCAAAAATGGTGTTCAGCCAAAAATTTATGCTGAAATGTTAACGATTCAATTATCAGAAGCAGGAAAAGAAATTTCGACAGCACAAGTTCCAGACGGATTGTCAGATGAATTAGCAAAGCTCAAGAATGAAATCAAAGACTTGAAAGAAGAATTTTCTAAGATTGATAGCTCAGCTATTTCTCAAAAAACGGTAAGCCGCAAAAAATCAGTTACTGGCTTTAAGTTTAAAGTGGACCGCGTGAAGATTTTGACCATCATGGAAGAAACGATTGTTGATAGTCAGAAATCAAGGGAATATCTAGAAGCTCTTAAAGGAGCGTGGAATGAGATTTTGGACAGTATTTCTGCCCAAGACCGCGCGCTTTTGCTAGGTTCGGAGCCAGTTCTTGCCAATAGTGAAAATGCTATTTTAGCTTTTGATGCAGCTTTTAATGCGGAACAAGCTATGAAACGAACTGACCTTAACGATATGTTTGGCAACATCATGAGCAAGGCAGCAGGTTTTTCACCAAATATTTTGGCTGTTCCACGTAAAGACTTCAACAGTATCCGAACAGAATTTGCTCAAAATTTGAAAAAACAACGCAAAGAGCCAGCACAGGGAGAAGTGCAAGAAGAAAATTTCATTCCAGAAGGCTTTGGTTTCCTAGCAGATAAAATTAATAA
Organism: Streptococcus pasteurianus; assembly: GCF_004843545.1. Classification (NCBI taxonomy): domain Bacteria; kingdom Bacillati; phylum Bacillota; class Bacilli; order Lactobacillales; family Streptococcaceae; genus Streptococcus; species Streptococcus pasteurianus. The sequence goes on from NZ_CP039457.1 coordinate 692,512, forward strand.
GATTGAGGATTAAGAAGGGAGTGAGATAAATAAAAAAGTGAATTAGTAGTTTCGAAGACATTTGATTTCTCAATAAGTCTTAATTTCTTGTTTCTGACCTAAAGCGGTCTGTCCCAGACCATTTTGTGAGTTTTATTTCCCGATTATAAAGGCTTCCCCAAACCTTTATAACCAACCTATACATGGCTCGGAAGATTTGGGGAAGCTTTCGAGGTGGGAAATGGAGTCAAGTGCAGCTTGACATCAAAAAGGGGATAATAAGCTGATTTATCAGCTTATTATCCCCACTCAACTACTGCGCCTTGTAAATAATAACTATAATAAACAAAGAAGCTGAGCATTTTGTCCCACTCCTTTTTACACAACAGATTCTGTGAAATCTGTCAAAATAATGAAGATATGTTATAATAGAAATATGACTAAAAGCCGTTTTATATTTGTGGCGCTGATGTGCGCTTTTGAAACATACTTTTTTAATGAATGTTTATTTGAAGGTGATTATTTATTTGCTTTCTTTTGGGGAATTTTGCTTTTTCGTGATCTCCAGCGTACCTATAAGGTTGACAAATTCATTCACACGTTGAGTTCAACTACCAAGAAGAAAGACTGATTTCACCACTACGTAATAATTTTTCTTGACCATTGTCAAGTTTAACAAGAAGATGTCCATGGTCTGTGATTTCTTCAGCTACACCTGAAAAGAGAATATCATTTTCGATAAAGGTCACTTGTTTGTTTAAAACAAGTGATTTTTCTTTATAAACTTTTACCAAATCTTTTTGAGGAATTGTGAAGAAAAGCTTCCAAATTTCAGTGATTAATTGATTGCGTGTGATAGTTGGTTGCTCGCTAAAAAGGGTTCCAGCTTTTTGTGCAATATCGTCTGGGAAATCTGTGATATGAAAATTAAGTCCGACACCAATAATCACATCAGTGATCAAGCCAGTTTCAACAGATGAAATCGCCTCGGTTAAAATGCCCGCGATTTTTTTGCCATTTAGGTAGATATCGTTGACCCATTTTATTTCGGTTTCAATACCTGTCAGACGAGAAATGGCTTTGACAATACTAGATGCAACCATGAGCGTATAGGGTTTAACTTGTTCGAAAGGAACGTTTGGTTTTAGGTGAAGAGACATATAGATGCCACCTTGTTTTGAGGCAAAAAAACGTCTGCCAAAGCGTCCCTTAGCCATTTCTTGATTTGGAGCTAGGTAAAGGTGCGACTGTTTATCAGTATCGATATTATTTTTAGCATCTAACTGAGTTGACTCACTTTTTTCATTCAAAGTGACCGCAATATTAAGATTTGTCGCAATTTGTTCAGGGAGTAGTAAATCGCCTGAGATAATTTTATAACCGCGTTTTTTAATCGAATGAATTTGAACCCCCTTGTCTTCCAAGGTTTTAATAGCTTTCCAAATAGCTGTGCGAGATAGCTCAAATTCTTGCGCCAATTTTTCCCCGCTAACATAATCGTCTTGTGTCTTGAGATAATCATAAAGTTTTTTGTAGGTTTTCATATCTTTAGTATAATATATTTTTTCCAAATATTCCTAACAAAGCTTCAATATTGTTAAATTTATAAAGGTATTGTACATGAAGTGACAAAGATGTCATCACGGTAAAACTAATATCACCTTTGTAAAGATAGGTAAAAGTTATCACCTAATAATAAACTTTTTATAGGCATTTGCGGTAAAACGTGGTACAATAAGTGAGTTAATGAGTCCCGATAAGACAATCTGGCGGTTTAATAACGTGTTATTCTTCGTTAGCTCATCTTGATATACTTCAGTATTATCTGCGATTTCGCTGCCTTGACTAACCCGCCATTAACCGCGTCATCTCTTTTTAGAAGATGTAGATTGGTACTTTGTAACTCACTAGAAATGTCTGCTACTGAAAGTAGCTAGTCATTTCACGGAAAGCCGCTATGGCGGTTTCCTAAGTGACTTATTAGGTCAAAAACTAAAAATAATCGTTTTAGTTTTTGACCGTCATAACTCTCGCTGAAATGATGATATTTTTTGTACAGATATTTCAAGGAAAAAATTTTTTCCGACATTCTAATACTTAGAGGTGTTAGAATGAAAAATTAATGATATGGGGGGACATTTTTATGTCAGAACGTAAACTTTTCACGTCTGAATCAGTTTCTGAGGGGCATCCAGATAAGATTGCAGACCAAATTTCAGATGCTATTTTAGATGCTGTGTTGGAACAAGATCCTGATGCGCACGTTGCGGCAGAAACAGCCGTATATACTGGCTCAGTTCATGTTTTTGGTGAAATTTCAACGACGGCTTATGTTGATATTAATCGTATTGTTCGCGATACTATTGCCGAAATTGGTTATACTAATGCTGAATATGGTTTTGCTGCTGAATCGGTTGGGGTTCATCCGTCATTGGTTGAACAATCACCTGATATTGCACAAGGAGTTAACGAAGCGCTTGAGGTTCGCGGAAATGTAGACCAAGACCCGCTTGACTTGATTGGTGCAGGTGATCAAGGGTTAATGTTTGGTTTTGCTATTGATGAAACACCTGAATTAATGCCATTACCAATTTCACTTTCTCATAAATTGGTGAAAAAATTGGCTGATTTACGTAAATCTGGTGAGATTTCATACCTTCGTCCAGATGCTAAATCACAAGTAACTGTTGAATATGATGAAAATGACAAGCCGGTTCGTGTGGACACTGTTGTTATCTCTACACAGCATGACCCAGAAGCGACAAATGACCAAATTCGTCAAGATGTAATTGAAAAAGTTATCAAAGCGGTTATTCCAGAAAAATACCTTGATGATAAGACGAAATTCTTCATTAATCCAACTGGACGCTTTGTTATCGGAGGACCTCAAGGTGACTCTGGTTTGACTGGTCGTAAGATTATTGTTGATACTTATGGTGGCTATGCGCGTCATGGTGGCGGTGCTTTCTCTGGTAAAGATGCGACAAAAGTGGACCGTTCAGCCTCATATGCTGCGCGTTATATTGCTAAAAATATTGTTGCTGCTGGTTTTGCCACTAAAGCAGAAGTGCAATTGGCATATGCTATTGGTGTAGCGCAACCTGTCTCGGTTCGTGTGGATACATTTGGTACTAATACTATTACTGAAAGCAAGTTGGAAGCTGCTGTTCGTGAAGTCTTTGACCTTCGTCCTGCAGGAATTATTCAAATGCTTGATTTGAGACGTCCAATTTACCGTCAAACAGCTGCATATGGACACATGGGACGTACTGATATTGATCTTCCATGGGAAAAACTTGATAAAGTAGAAGCTTTGAAAGAAGCAGTGAAATAAAAAAGCTGGTTTGTAACTAGCTTTTTTTATTGTTATAACTCTAGATTCCGTGAAACATTGATAAATATATTGTTAATGTGTTCTGCAATTTCGTGTGGATTACGCGTTTTTTGTTCGGTTAACTGAGAAGAAATAATATCAGAATAACCACCGACAATAAAAGGGAGGAATGATTACAATGATCGAAACAATTACAGAGATTAAATAGTTTAATTTTCAAATCTTACGTTTTACAGGTGAATTGAGAAAAAGATACTCAGAAGTAAACCAAGATTTAAAAGTAATGTCAGATGTGATTTTGAAACATGCTATACTTGGTGGTACATTAGAGCAACATGTTCTGAAGATAATTACTTAATTGAAGTGGCAATGATCCATTATAGAGTTTCTTTATTCTACCCTAGCTTCTCTGATTACAGGAAATACGAAGCTTATAAGTCATTTAGATGATGTTTTGAAATGCACTATTAGCCATATTATTTAGGTTATTTTGCTATTCCTTATGGTAAGGAAAAGTTGCCTTTTATTTTTATCTCTAAAAAAGAGCAGATAGAAAAAGAGCAGATAGAACTTTAATTGTTATAGGAGGTTTTAACTTTTTTGCATGGGATTAAAAAACTTAACTTGACACATATAGGTGTGATGATATTGCTAAATTTTGTGATTTTACTTAAATATTCGAATCTAAAAAAATTTACCACATACCATCTGCTCATTCAGTTTGTCAATTTGAATAATATGTGTTAAAATGAAAAGGTTGAATTCTAGCAGAAAGTTTTGAATGTATGCGTAAAATTGTAATTAATGGTGGCAAGCCTTTAAAAGGTGAGGTTACTATTTCAGGTGCAAAGAATAGTGTAGTTGCTTTGATTCCTGCGGCTATTCTGGCAGATGATATTGTCATATTAGATGGCGTTCCTGCCATTTCCGATGTTGATAGTTTAATTGAAATCATGGAAATTATGGGCGCCAAGGTGAAAAGAGAAGAAGATACCCTTGAAATTGATCCACGTGGCATTAAAAACCAACCAATGCCCTATGGTAAGATTAATAGCTTACGTGCTTCTTATTATTTCTATGGTAGTTTGTTAAGTCGTTTTGGTGAAGCTACAGTAGGTCTCCCAGGTGGTTGTGACCTTGGACCTCGTCCTATTGATTTGCACCTTAAGGCTTTTGAAGCTATGGGAGCTATGATTTCGTATGAAGGCGAAGCAATGCGTTTGGCGACAAATGGTGAGTCTATTCATGGTGCACATATCTATATGGATACAGTTAGTGTTGGAGCAACGATTAATACGATGCTTGCAGCAACTAAAGCAAATGGTCGTACGATTATTGAAAATGCTGCGCGTGAGCCAGAAATCATTGACGTGGCTACTTTGTTAAATAATATGGGAGCTCACATTCGTGGTGCTGGTACAGATGTGATTACAATTGAAGGTGTTGATTACCTTCATGGCACACGTCACCAGGTCATTCCTGACCGTATTGAAGCTGGTACTTATATTGCCATGGCAGCAACAATGGGTGAAGGGGTTCGTATTACCAATGTCCTTTATGAACATTTAGAGAGTTATATTGCAAAGCTCGAAGAAATGGGTGTTCGTATGACGATTGAAGAGGATTCTATCTTTGTTGAAAAACAATCAGTATTGAAAGCTGTATCAGTGAAAACGTCGCCATATCCAGGTTTTGCGACTGATTTGCAACAACCAATCACACCGTTGTTGTTGACAGCTGAGGGACGTGGTACTATTCTAGATACCATTTATGAAAAACGTACTAATCACGTTGCTGAATTGGTACGAATGGGTGCTGATATTTCTATTGTTGGTGGTCGCATTGCTTACCAAGGACCAAATAAATTAACAGGAGCTCCTGTTAAGGCCTCTGATTTGCGTGCGGGTGCAGCGCTTGTTACTGCAGGTCTAATGGCAGAAGGTCAAACGGAAATTACCAACGTTGAATTTATTTTGCGCGGTTATTCAAATATCATTGAAAAATTAACAGCCCTAGGCGCTGATATTAAATTAATTGAAGATTAAGAGGAAGCCCAAGGGCTTCTTTTTTGGTAATAGGTGGTCAGATAGTCAGAGACAAAATGAGAACCTATTGTGATATAATAGGGATATGGATATTTGGACACGTTTAGGATGTTATGCGTTTTTTGAGACAGAACGCATGTATTTACGCCCTTTTACCTATAAGGATAGTCAGGACTTTTTTGAGATTTGTAGCAATCCTGATAATCTTCGTTTTATTTTTCCAAGTCAAGCTAGTCACCATGAAAGTGATTATCTAATGGTCCATTATTTCATGAAAGAGCCACTTGGGGTTTGGGCTATTGAAGATAAAAAATCTCATAAAATGATTGGCTGTATTCGATTTGAGAAGATAGATTTGAATCGGTCATCTGCAGAAATTGGTTATTTTTTGAATCAACAGTTTTGGGGACAAGGCTTGATGACAGAAAGCTTGAAAAACTTATGTTTTTTAAGCTTTCAGGAATTTGGCTTTAAAGAATTACATGTTATTGTTCATGGAGAAAATTTGGCTAGTCAACGTGTTGCGCAAAAATCAGGTTTCAAATTGAAACAACGCTTCAAAGGAAGTGACCGTTATACACGTAAAATGCGAGATTACGTTGATTATCAAATTAGTAAAGGTGATTATCGTTATGAGTAAACATCAGAAAATTTTAGAGTATTTGGAGAATCTTCCAGTTGGAAAGCGCGTGAGTGTGCGAAGCATTTCAAATCACTTAAAAGTGAGCGACGGTACAGCTTATCGTGCGATTAAGGAAGCCGAAAACCGTGGTATTGTTGAAACCCGACCGCGTAGTGGTACGGTTCGTATTGAGAAGAAGCCAGCTGTTCGTATTGAGCGTTTGACCTATTCGGAAATTGCTCGCATTAGTGACTCTGAGGTTCTGGCAGGTAAGGCTGGGCTTAGTCGTGAATTTAGCAAGTTTTCAATTGGTGCGATGACTCAAGAAAATATTTTACGTTACCTTGTTAAAGGTGGGCTTTTGATTGTCGGAGACCGTGAAAAAATTCAACTGTTGGCGCTTGAAAAACACAATGCTATTCTGGTAACGGGTGGATTTCCTGTTTCTAGTGAGGTGATTCGTGTCGCCGACGAGCTCGGAATACCTGTCATGGTTACGCACTATGATACCTTTACCGTGGCGACGATGATCAACCATGCTCTCTCCAATATTCGGATTAAAACAGATTTGACGACTGTTGAGCAAGTCTATCAGACCAAGGAAGACTATGGCTTTTTGCAGGAAGGTGCTACGATTCGTGAATTTAATGCGATGATTAAACAAACGGCAAATGTGCGTTTCCCTGTTGTAAATAGTAAAAATGTGGTTGTTGGCGTTGTTAGTATGCTAGATGTTGTTGGCAAGGAAAATCATATTGATATCAAGAGTATCATGTCGCGTAATCTGATTGTGGCAAAACCGCAAGCCAGTCTTGCTAACATCAGTCAGAAAATGATTTTTGAAGATTTGAATATGCTTCCTGTTGTAGCAGAGGATTTGACCTTGCTAGGAGTTATTACACGCCGCCAGGCGGTTGAAAATCTACCAAATTTACAACATTCTAACCTTTATACATATAGCGACCAGATTTTATCAAATTTGCAATACGAAGATGGTGTTTATAAATTTGTGGTTGAACCTACGATGATTGATAATGCTGGTAATTTTGCCCAAGGTGTCTTGACAGAATTTATCAAGGACATTAGCGTTCGTGTTTTGACCAAAAAACATCAAAAAAATATCATCATTGAACAACTGATGCTTTATTTTGTACAAGCAGTTCAGATTGACGATTGTTTGGTGATTCATCCCCGTGTCATTACTGAAAAACGTCGTAGTTCGGTGATTGACTTTGAAATTCTTTTAGAGGATCAAATTGTTGCTAAAGCCTTGGTAACGACGAAAATTAACTAATACATAGTGGTTAACTTAAATGACAAAATCATTCCATTTTTGACAGTTTGGTGACTATAAGTGTATAATTAGTGTTATTGATGCATTTTTAGAGATTACTAATAGGAGTACATTATTGATATGATTACATTAAAATCGGCTCGTGAAATTGAAGCAATGGACCGCGCTGGAGATTTTCTAGCTTCAATTCACATTGGTTTACGTGAATTGATTAAACCAGGTCTTGATATGTGGGAAGTCGAAGAGTACGTGCGTCGTCGCTGTAAAGAAGCAAATGTTCTTCCACTCCAAATTGGGGTTGATGGTTCTATCATGGACTATCCTTATGCCACATGTTGCGGACTTAATGACGAAGTAGCACACGCTTTTCCTCGCCATTACATTTTAAAAGAAGGAGATTTGCTTAAGGTTGATATGGTTTTGAGTGAACCGCTGGATAAATCAGTTGTTGACGTTTCAAAATTAAACTTTGACAATGTTGCACAAGTTAAAAAATATACTGAATCATACTCTGGTGGATTGGCAGACTCATGCTGGGCATATGCTGTTGGTGAGGTGTCTGACGAAGTCAAAAATCTGATGGATGTTACCAAAGAATGCCTTTATATCGGAATTGAAAAAGCTGTTGTTGGTAACCGTATCGGTGACATTGGTGCAGCTATTCAAGAATACGCTGAAAGCCGTGGATATGGTGTTGTTCGTGATTTAGTAGGACATGGTGTTGGTCCAACAATGCATGAAGAACCAATGGTACCACACTATGGTAAAGCAGGTCGTGGTCTTCGTTTGCGTGAAGGTATGGTGTTGACTATCGAGCCAATGATTAATACAGGAACTTGGGAAATTGATACGGATATGAAAACTGGTTGGGCTCATAAGACACTTGACGGCGGTTTGTCATGCCAATACGAACATCAATTTGTTATCACTAAAGATGGACCTGTTATTTTAACAAGTCAAGGAGAAGAAAGAACTTACTAGGATGAATCGTAAGCAGCTTATAGACAAACTAGTGTCTAGATTAAAGTGGCAACCGCTACAGGTTTATTTAAAACATTACCAAAGTGCAGAGATTGATCTATCAGCGATTGCTGTCGCTTATTATTTATTGCTGACAGCATTCCCATTGATTGTGATTGCGGCAAATATTTTTCCTTATCTTAACATTGATATTTCAGTGTTATTGTCTTTCATGGAAAAAAATTTACCGACCAATCTTTACCCTTCTGTTTCGGCAATTACGACAGATATTTTTTCAAAACCTTCTGGTAGTATTTTGGGAGTTGCGACTTTAACGGCTTTCTGGACAATGTCTAAATCGCTGACCTCTCTACAAAAAGCTATTAACAAAGCTTATGGCGTTTCACAACACAGAGATTTTGTGATTGGGCGTTTGATTGGGGTTTTGGCAAGCTTGCTCATTCTTTTCCTACTGACGTTTGTGTTAATCTTTTCTACTTTTTCAAAGGCTGCTTTGCAAATTATCAGTACTCACTATGATTTGAGTGATACGGTTGCAACAGTCGTTCTGAATTTATCCCAGCCGGTAACTGTTTTGACGATTGTATTTGGGTTGATGTTATTGTATTTCATTCTACCAAATGTCAAAATCAGACGTTTTCGTTATATTTTACCAGGAACAATTTTCACTTCTTTCGTCATTGTGTTCTTGAATAATTTGTTTAGCAATTATATTTTGAGAACCTTTGAACGCATGGTTGACATTAAAACGTTTGGTTCGGTTGTGATTTTTGTTTTGATGTTATGGTTTATTTTCTTAGCGCATATTTTGATTTTGGGAGCTATTTTTAATGCAACCTATCAAGAATTGCGCCAAGGAAAAATGGAAAGCAGACGTGGCGATATTCTTTCCATCTTAACACACCGCAAACAAGATAAAGATAAAAAATAACACCTGTGGGGGTGTTATTTTTTATCTTTAAAAATTAGTAATTTACTAAACACATAGTTTAAAATGATAATAAGGACTTGTGAGAAAACAGTCTCAATCATGTTGACTAATGAAATATTATCATTGACAAATTGTCCGATAATGTGAGGGAATTTTGTGACTAAAAGGTAGGCTAAAATCAAGTCTAGGACAAGTGTTGATAGACGCGCTACAAAAAATTTGACAAAACGGTTAAACCATCCTGTTCGAACTTGATTAAAGACGAAGTAGTCGTTTGTAAAGAAGGCAAACACGATAGCAATGACGTTAGCGATAACTGCGGAAGTCGTTGCCGATTGCGTTAGGGCAAAAATGACTAAGCGTGTTCCCATGTAAACGAGTGTGGCAAGAACACCGAAAAATAAGTATTTAAAAACTTCACTAGATAATAACTTTTTCATAGAACTACTATACCAAATTTTAACAATTTGTGCTATACTTTTAAGCGTTGTGTAAACAACCCTTGACGCTTAGTTCCCTTTCGTCAAGCATATTATAGACGTGAAGAGTTGTTGCTCTTTAACGTTAAAGGAGAAAGAATTTTTATGAAACATTTTACTATTCGTGATTTTGCGCAAGTAGCGCTTGTTGCTGCACTTTATATTGTGTTGACAGTCACACCGCCTTTAAATGCCATTTCTTATGGTGCTTATCAGTTCCGTGTTTCGGAAATGTTAGCGTTTATGGCATTTTATAATCGTAAGTATATTGTTGGGCTGACGCTTGGTTGTATGATTGCCAATTTGTACAGCTTTGGTTTAATTGATGTCTTTGTTGGTGGTAGCCAAACGTTTGTTTTTCTAACATTAGGTGTTGTTTTATTTGACCGTTATAAGGAGCAATATTTATTTAACGGCTTATTTAACAAAGCATTCTTTTACTTTTCATTATTGTTTTCGGCTTCAATGTTTACTATTGCGCTAGAATTATATTATGTTGGTGGTTCACCATTTTTGATGACTTGGTTTACATCAGCAGTAGGCGAACTTGCTTCGCTATTGATTGGTGCTATTATCATGGACAAACTTGGAAAACGTATTGATTTAACCGTATGATAGATTAAAAACTTCCTTTTTAGGGAGTTTTTTATTTAGTAAAATTCTTAAAAAATAGTTAGCTTTTTTAGAGAGCATTTTTTACCAGATATGTTAAAATAGTAATATGAAAAAACGTATTCAAGAATTGGTTGATGAGCTCAACCAGTACCGAAAAGAGTATTACACAGAGGACCAACCAACGGTCTCAGATAGCGAATATGACAAGCTTTATCGCGAGTTAGTCGAGCTTGAAAAAGCTCATCCAGAGTTGATTTTGCCAAATAGTCCAACGCAAGAAGTGGGTGGGCTTGTTTTAGATGGTTTTGAAAAATATCAGCATGAAACGCCGCTTTATAGCTTGCAAGATGCTTTTTCACGTGAGGAATTAGAGGATTTTGACCGTCGTGTGAAAGCTGAATTTCCCAATGCCTCTTACATGGCAGAGCTGAAAATTGATGGTTTGTCAATTTCACTAGTTTATGTTGATGGTGTGTTGCAAGTCGGTGCCACTCGTGGTGACGGCTCAGTTGGTGAAAATATCACTGAAAATGTCAAACGTATCAAGGACATTCCTCATAAGTTGGCACAGCCACTTAACATTACAGTTCGTGGTGAAGCTTATTTGCCAAAGACGTCATTTGATAAAATCAATGAGGAACGTCGTGATAGTGGTCAGACAGAATTTGCGAATCCGAGAAATGCGGCTGCAGGGACATTACGTCAGTTAAATACAGTAGTTGTTGCTAAGCGAAATTTGGCAACATTTCTTTATCAAGAAGTGGCATCAACTAGCATGACAACGCAAAATGATGTTTTGGAAGAATTGTCTCGCTATGGTTTTTCGGTTAATCCGCGACGTATCACGACATCTTCAATGGCAGACATCTGGAAATTTATTCAAGAAGTAGCCGCTGAGCGTGATAATTTACCATACGATATTGACGGTATTGTTATTAAGGTCAATAGTCTTGCTATGCAAGAAGAACTTGGTTTTACGGTTAAGGCGCCCCGTTGGGCAATTGCTTATAAATTTCCAGCTGAGGAAAAAGAAGCAGAAATTCTTTCGGTTGATTGGACTGTTGGACGTACTGGGGTGGTGACACCAACCGCTAATCTTAGCCCTGTTCAGTTAGCAGGAACAACGGTTAGCCGTGCGACTTTGCATAATGTGGATTACATTGCTGAAAAAGATATTCGCATTGGCGATACGGTCATCGTCTATAAGGCGGGAGATATTATTCCAGCAGTGCTACATGTTGTTGATAGCAAACGTGGTAAGCAAGTACCAATGCCGATTCCTGAAAACTGTCCGTCTTGTGGTAGTGAGCTGATTCATTATGAAGATGAAGTGGCTTTACGTTGTATCAATCCGCTTTGCCCAAGTCAAATTCAAGAACGTTTAACGCATTTTGCTAGCCGTGATGCCATGAATATCACAGGTTTAGGACCTTCTATCGTTAAGAAACTTTTCAAAGCAGAATTGGTTCATGATGTCGCAGACATTTACCAATTAACGGTGGAAGATTTGCTAAGCTTGGATGGCTTTAAGGAAAAATCTGCTGAGAAACTTTACAATGCCATTCAGGTTTCTAAGGAAAATTCAGCTGATAAATTGCTTTTTGGACTGGGAATTCGTCATGTCGGTGCCAAGGCTAGTCGTCAATTGTTGGAAGTTTTTGAAACGATTGATCAGTTGGTTGCTGCGGATGCTGACAGCATTGCTAGTATCGACGGTTTGGGAACAGTTATTGCTAACTCATTGCGCAGCTATTTTGCCAAAAAAGAAGCGACAGAGCTCTTGCATGAATTGAAAAATGCAGGTGTCAACTTTGCTTATCTTGGTAAAAAAGTTTCAAAAGATGCTCAATTAGCAGGTTTAACAGTTGTTTTGACTGGAAAATTGGAACGTTTAACGCGAAACGAAGCAAAAGAAAAACTGCAAGATTTAGGAGCAAAAGTGACCAACAGCGTGTCCAAAAAAACGGACATTGTTGTCGCAGGCACAGATGCAGGTTCAAAATTGACCAAAGCCCAAGCTTTAGGAATTGATGTCCGCGATGAAGCTTGGTTAGAAAGTTTATAAATAAGTTGAGGTATCTTTATGGCTAAGAAACAAAAACGTGCACGTTTAATCTACAATCCAACTTCAGGTCAGGAAATCATGAAGAAAAACGTGGCAGAAGTGCTAGATGTTTTAGAAGGTTTTGGTTATGAAACATCAGCTTTTCAGACAACACCAGAGCCAAATTCTGCTCGTGATGAGGCTAAACGTGCTGCAGAAGCTGGATTTGATTTGGTGATTGCTGCTGGTGGTGACGGTACAATCAACGAAGTTGTCAATGGGATTGCTCCGCTTTCTAATCGACCTCAAATGGCTATTATTCCGACAGGAACGACCAATGATTTCGCGCGTGCTCTAAAAATTCCACGTGGTAATCCAGTTGAAGCCGCTAAGATTATTGGTAAAAGTCAAATTATTCAAATGGATATTGGTCAAGCGCGTGAAGATACGTATTTCATCAATATTGCTGCCGCAGGCTCATTCACAGAATTAACATATAGTGTGCCAAGCCAATTAAAGACAATGTTTGGTTATTTGGCTTATTTGGCAAAAGGTGTTGAATTGCTACCAGGAATTCGTACGGTTCCTGTTCGTATTAAACACGAAAAAGGCACTTTTGAAGGCGATGTTTCAATGATTTTCGCTGCTATTACCAATTCAGTTGGTGGTTTTGAACAAATTGCGCCAGATGCTAAGCTAGACGACGGAAAATTTACTTTGATTTTGATTAAAACAGCTAACTTGATTGAAATTTTGCGTTTGATTCGTTTGGTATTAGACGGTGGAAAACACATTGGTGACAAACGTATCGAGTATATTAAGACTGATTTCTTGGAAATCGAACCGTTATCTGATAAGAAGATGATGATTAATTTGGACGGTGAATACGGTGGTGATGCCCCAATTAAACTCCGTAATCTCAAAAATCACATCACATTTTTTGCTAATACAGATGAAATTTCAGATGATGCACTTGTTTGGAATCAAGAAGATTTAGCTTTGGAAGCTATTGCCCAAAAATTCACACAGGAAGTCGATGAGCTTAATTCAGAGGAATAGAAATTGAGTGCGAACCTATGAAAAATACAGTTATCGTTCATTATCATAGCTAATATGGCAATTATTTTGACTATAGTTTGTGGAAATGGATTGACTTTTATGAAGGGACAGACAGTCAATTCTTAGGATTTAATAATCTTGGTTTAGTGGGAAATTAACAATCGATAGTCCGTTCTTTTTGGAGCACATTGTATGTAATTGTCAAAAATGATAATTCTTTTATCAAGACAAGAGACTTTAGAATTCAACGCAATAGTGGAGTTCCTAAAAGTTATGGATTGTGGAGAGTGATGATACGCTTTATTGTTCACGTTAAATGGCAATTACCAGCCATTATTATAGTCATCGTGATAGCCGTGCTTTTGATATGGCAATGAATTATCAGTATGTTTATCAGTACTAAAAAAACGGAGTTTCCTCTCTAGGCACTAACAGCAGCTATTGATTGTATTGATTCTGTTGACCCAGAATATGTCCTTATTCTATTTGGTGACCATATTTACAAGATTGACTATGATGATATGCTTCGGACACATAAAGATAATTTAGTCGGTTTGACCGTTGCGGTTATTGAGGTAGCGCTTAAAGAAGCAAATTGTTTTGGTATTATGAACACAGACTCAAACGACCGGATTGTTGAATTTGAAGAAAAACCAGAACATTCAAAATCTACTAAAGCATTTTTGGAAAGCTAATATGGAATATATTTGTGAAGACAATATTGTACCACCAAACTTTATCACTGAGTAAGCCAGCGTAAAAAATTCCCTCGTTGTTAATGGCTGCTTTGTCTCAGAAAAAGTTAATCATTCTATCCTCTCAACGAATATTCAGGTTAAGAAAGATGCTGAAATACCTGTTTTTTAATCATAAGTGGCGTAATTATTGGTGAAGGGACTAAGATAAAATGTGCAATCGGTGATGGTATTGAAATTAATGGTATAGGTAAAGAAGTATAAATTGTTGGTTATGATGTGGGGGCCAAATGAAAATTAATAAATGTACTGCGATTTTGGGAAATACAGTGGGATATCATGATATGTCAACGTTAATTAAGTAGCATTTATGCGATTTTCTGTGGTCAAAATATTCGTTTTGTTTTTGCCCCTATCAGAAGTAGTCGTGAATGGGGAATTAATTCCTTGTTAAGCCACTATTTCCTAGGATTTTACAATAATAGTAATGATAGTAAATTTGTAGACAAAGATTACTATGAACAAGTTTTGACTTACCAGAAACGCTCTAGCAGTGACCAAACAGCTTACATGAACTGTGAAGAAATCTCTGTTCTGAAAAATTCAATAATAAAACTAATGGTATTGCTCAATGCCGTTGGACACAAATCACAGACCAATCACTTTCTAAAACCATTGATAAATGGATTGGCAGAGTGATATCCATGAACTGCGTAAGCTTAATGGTCTTGTCAACAATCCAGAGGTTTTAAATGATTTTCATCACACTAGAATAGGAAGAAAAACCTAATAAAGAAGCGATTTTGCTCGTTTCTTTATTTTTATTTTAAAAAACTAAACAAAGGTTAAGAATGAAATAGAAAAACGTTTCCAAAATTTGCGATTTCATTGACAATTTCCTAAAATAGGACTAAAATAACGAGGTAAAAAATTTTAAAAGGAGATTCAAATCATGTTGAATTTAAAAATCTTAGCACTTGGTATCGCCGTACTAGGGGTTAGTCTTGGTGAAGGTATCCTCGTTGCCAACATCGCTAAATCTGCTGCACGTCAACCAGAAATGTACAGCAAATTGCAAACCCTTATGATCATGGGGGTAGCCTTTATTGAAGGTACTTTCTTCGTTCTTCTTGCATCAACATTCTTCGTTGGTTAAACCTAACAAAGAATCTATAAAAAGAAGGAGGGGTAGAGTTGGAAACATCTGTAAATCCAACAGCGCAATTCTTTGGTATTGAGTTCGACTTGACCATTCTCGCGATGTCTCTCTTGACGGTGCTAGTAGCCTTTGTTCTTATTTTTTGGTTCAGCCGCAATATGCAACTAAAACCAAAAGGAAAACAAAATGTTTTAGAGTGGGTATATGAGTTCGTTCAAGGAATCATTAGACCTAATCTTGGACGTTATACTAGCAATTACGGTCTCCTCTTCTTTGGATTGTTCTTTTTCTTATTGATTGCCAATAACATAGGTTTACTTACAAAACTTGAAGTCGGTGACTATAACCTTTGGTCATCTCCAACTTCAAACGCTGCCTACAACTTTGGATTAGCATTGCTGATTGCTGTTGTTGTCCATGTTGAAGGTATTCGTAAGAATGGTATCAAAGAATACCTAAAAGAATATTTATCTCCAACACCAGTAATGTTGCCGATGAACATTCTCGAAGAATTTACCAATGTTATCTCATTAACATTACGTTTGTATGGTAATATTTTTGCGGGTGAAATTGTGTTGAGCTTGCTTGTGCAATTTGCACACTACAATATCGTAGCTGTACCATTTGCATTTATTTTAAATATGCTTTGGACAGGGTTCTCAATTTTCATCTCAGCAATCCAAGCTTACGTATTTGTAATGTTGTCATCAACTTATGTTGGTAAAAAAGTAAATCACGAAGAAGAATAATAAGAAAGGAGAAAGTATATTATGTCAACTCTTATCAATAGTACAAGTCTTGGTAACATTATTATCGTAACTGGCTCTTTTCTTCTCTTGCTTGTTCTCATTAAAATTTTTGCTTGGGAACAATTAACAGGAGTTTTCAAAGCTCGTGAAGAAAAAATCTCTAACGATATTGATGGCGCAGAAGCTGCTCGTGAAAAAGCAGAAGCATTAGCTGCTAAACGCCAAGAAGAGTTAGCTGGCGCTCGTACAGAGGCAACACAAATTATTGATGATGCCAAAGAAACAGGTAAAAATCAAGAGGCTAAAATCGTTGCAGAAGCACGTGAAGAAGCAAACCGCTTGAAAGCTAAAGCTAATCAAGATATTGAACAAAGTAAAGCAGAAGCTCTTTCAAGTGTTAAGAGTGATGTTGCTGATTTGACTGTTCTTTTAGCAGAAAAAATCATGACAACTAACCTTGACAAAGAAGCTCAAAGCAATCTCATTGATAGCTATCTTGACAAGCTAGGAGATGCCTAATGGATAAAAAGACACAAGCTCTTGTTGAGCAATATGCGAAAAGTCTCGTAGAAATTGCTATTGAAAAAGACAGTTTAGCTGAACTCCAATCAGAAACAGAAGCCTTGTTGTCTGTTTTTGAAGAGACAAACTTAGCTAACTTTTTGTCAAGTTTAGTCGTTTCACGTGATGAAAAAGTAAAACTTGTTAGGTTACTTCAAGAGTCTAGTTCAGTATATATGAACAATTTTCTTGAGGTAATTTTACAAAACGAACGAGAAGCGTTCCTAAAAGATATTTTAGAAGGTGTTCAAAAAGATTTTGTTATTGCAACTAATCAACACGACATTGTTGTGACAACGGCGGTAGCTTTAACAGATGAACAAAAAGAACGTATTCTAGCTTTGGTTGCTGAAAAAATCGGTGTTAAAGTTGGAAAACTCGTTGAAAACATTGACGAATCAATCCTCGGTGGATTTATCATTAATGTTAACAATAAAGTAATCGACACAAGCATTCGTCGTCAATTACAAACATTTAAAATGAATTTGAAATAGAAAGTGGTGTGACTTTTGGCAATTAATGCACAAGAAATTAGCGCTTTAATTAAAAAGCAAATTGAAAACTTCCAGCCAAATTTTGACGTCACAGAAACTGGTGTAGTCACTTATATCGGTGATGGTATTGCCCGTGCTCGTGGACTTGATAATGCCATGAGTGGAGAACTTCTCGAATTTTCAAATGGTGCCTTCGGTATGGCTCAAAACCTTGAGTCTAATGACGTTGGTATCATTATTCTTGGAGATTTTTCTACAATTCGTGAAGGTGATGAAGTTAAACGTACTGGTAAAATCATGGAAGTGCCAGTAGGTGAAGCTCTTATTGGTCGTGTTGTAAACCCACTTGGTCAACCAGTGGATGGTCTTGGAGATATCAAGACAACTGCAACTCGTCCAGTTGAAACACCTGCACCAGGTGTTATGCAACGTAAATCAGTTTCTGAACCACTCCAAACTGGTCTTAAAGCGATTGATGCTTTGGTTCCAATTGGACGTGGTCAACGTGAATTAATCATCGGTGACCGTCAAACAGGTAAAACATCTGTTGCGATTGATGCAATTTTGAACCAAAAAGGACAAGATATGATTTGTATCTATGTTGCTATTGGTCAAAAAGAATCAACTGTTCGTACACAAGTTGAAACACTTCGTAAATACGGTGCCCTTGATTACACAATCGTTGTGACAGCCTCAGCTTCACAACCTTCTCCATTACTTTACATCGCTCCGTATGCCGGTGTTGCAATGGCAGAAGAATTTATGTATAACGGAAAACATGTATTGATCGTTTATGATGATCTATCAAAACAAGCAGTAGCTTATCGTGAACTCTCACTTCTTCTTCGTCGTCCACCAGGACGTGAAGCTTACCCAGGTGATGTTTTCTATCTTCACAGCCGCTTGCTTGAACGTTCTGCGAAAGTTTCTGATGCACTTGGTGGTGGTTCTATCACAGCCCTTCCATTTATTGAAACACAAGCTGGTGATATTTCAGCTTACATCGCAACAAACGTGATTTCTATCACTGATGGACAAATCTTCTTGCAAGAAAATCTTTTTAACTCAGGTATTCGTCCTGCGATTGATGCTGGTTCTTCAGTGTCACGTGTTGGTGGTTCAGCACAAATCAAAGCAATGAAGAAAGTTGCTGGTACCCTTCGTCTTGACTTGGCTTCTTACCGTGAACTTGAAGCCTTTACACAATTCGGTTCTGATTTGGATGCAGCAACACAAGCTAAACTTAATCGTGGACGTCGTACAGTTGAAGTGCTTAAACAACCTGTTCACAAACCACTTCCTGTTGAAAAACAAGTTGTGATTCTTTATGCACTTACTCATGGTTTCTTGGATGATGTGCCAGTTAATGACATTTTAGCATTTGAAGAAGCTTTGTATGATTACTTTGATGCACATTACGAATTAATCTTTGAAACTATCCGTACAACCAAAGATTTACCAGAAGAATCTGTCTTAGATGCAGCTATTAAAGCCTTTAAAGATCAGTCAGAATTCAAATAAGAGGGAGGTAGCATATGGCAGGCTCTCTTAGTGAAATCAAAGGGAAAATTATTTCAACTCAGAAAACAAGTCATATCACTGGTGCCATGCAAATGGTATCAGCTGCAAAATTGACTAAATCTGAGCAAGCAGCACAAGATTTCCAAATCTATGCTTCAAAAATTCGCCAAATTACTACGGATTTATTGAAATCAGAACTTATTAACGGTTCAAAAAATCCAATGTTAGCCGCACGTCCAGTTAAAAAAACAGGTTACATTGTGATTACATCTGATAAAGGACTTGTTGGTGGGTATAATTCTAAAATCTTGAAAGCTATGATGGATCTTATTCAAGAATATCATGCTGAAGATGATAATTATGCTATTATTGCCATCGGTGGTATCGGAGCAGATTTCTTTAAAGCACGTGGTATGAATGTTGTATTTGAATTGCGTGGTTTGGAAGATCAGCCATCATTTGAACAAGTCGGAAATATCATTTCAAAATCTGTTGAAATGTATAAAAACGAATTGTTTGATGAATTATATGTATGTTACAATCACCATGTGAACAGCTTGACAAGTCAAGTTCGTGTCCAACAAATGCTTCCAATTGCAGAATTAGATGCTGATGAAGCGGCAGAAGAAGGGACAACTGGTTTTGAGTTAGAACCAAGTCGTGAATTGATTTTGGAACAACTCTTACCACAATATACTGAAAGTCTCATTTATGGTGCCATTGTTGATGCGAAAACCGCTGAACATGCAGCTGGTATGACAGCTATGCAGACAGCGACTGATAATGCTAAAAACATTATCGCTGACTTAACGACACAATATAACCGTGCTCGTCAAGCAACCATCACAAATGAAATTATTGAAATTGTAGCAGGTGCTAACGCACTAGAATAAAAGTGAGTATTTCGTTTACTCACTAAAACAGGATTGAATTCCTAAAAAATCTAAAAGGAGAAAAACATGAGCTCAGGCAAAATTGCTCAGGTTGTTGGTCCAGTTGTTGACGTTGCGTTTGCAGCTGGGGAAAAATTACCTGAGATTAATAATGCATTGATTGTTTATAAAGATAGCGATAAATCTCAAAAGATCGTTCTTGAAGTTGCTCTTGAACTTGGTGACGGTCTTGTACGTACTATTGCTATGGAATCAACTGATGGGCTTACACGTGGATTAGAAGTTTTTGATACTGGTCGTGCGATTAGTGTACCAGTTGGTAAAGAAACTTTGGGGCGTGTGTTCAACGTTCTTGGGGAGACTATTGACCTTGATGAACCATTTGCTGAAGACGCACCACGTGAACCAATCCACAAAAAAGCACCAGCTTTTGATGAATTATCAACATCATCAGAAATCCTTGAAACAGGTATCAAAGTTATTGACCTTCTTGCACCGTACTTAAAAGGTGGTAAAGTCGGACTTTTCGGTGGTGCCGGTGTTGGTAAAACCGTTCTTATCCAAGAATTGATTCACAACATTGCCCAAGAACACGGTGGTATTTCAGTGTTTACTGGTGTTGGGGAACGTACACGTGAAGGTAATGACCTTTACTGGGAAATGAAAGAATCTGGCGTTATCGAAAAAACAGCCATGGTCTTTGGCCAAATGAATGAACCACCTGGAGCACGTATGCGTGTTGCCCTTACTGGTTTGACTATTGCTGAGTATTTCCGTGATGTTGAAGGACAAGACGTGCTTCTCTTCATTGATAACATCTTTCGTTTCACTCAAGCGGGTTCTGAAGTATCAGCCCTTCTTGGTCGTATGCCGTC
Source organism: Streptococcus pasteurianus (assembly GCF_004843545.1). Lineage (NCBI taxonomy): Bacteria > Bacillati > Bacillota > Bacilli > Lactobacillales > Streptococcaceae > Streptococcus > Streptococcus pasteurianus. The sequence goes on from NZ_CP039457.1 coordinate 712,842, forward strand.
AGCCGTTGGTTACCAACCTACATTGGCAACTGAAATGGGGCAATTGCAAGAACGTATCACATCAACTAAAAAAGGTTCTGTTACATCAATCCAAGCCATCTATGTGCCAGCCGATGACTACACTGACCCAGCGCCAGCAACAGCATTCGCTCACTTGGATTCAACAACTAACCTTGAACGTAAGTTGACTCAAATGGGTATCTACCCAGCTGTTGATCCTCTTGCTTCAAGCTCACGTGCCCTTGCACCAGAAATTGTTGGTCAAGAACACTATGAAGTGGCAACAGAAGTACAACGCGTCCTTCAACGTTACCGTGAATTGCAAGATATCATTGCAATCCTTGGTATGGATGAATTGTCTGACGAAGAAAAAACATTGGTTGGACGTGCCCGTCGTATCCAATTCTTCTTGTCACAAAACTTCAACGTTGCCGAACAATTTACAGGTATGCCTGGTTCATACGTACCAGTTGCTGAAACTGTTCGTGGCTTTAAAGAAATCTTGGAAGGAAAATACGATGATTTTCCAGAAGATGCTTTCCGTAACGTAGGTCCAATCGAGGATGTAGTTGAAAAAGCTAAGAAAATGAATTACTAATGAGGTGATACCATGACATATATGACTGTTCAGGTAGTAACACCAGATGGTATCCGCTATGATCACCATGCTAATTTTATTTCAGTAAAAACACCGGATGGTGAAATGGGGATTTTGCCAGAACACATTAACCTCATTGCTCCGCTTACTGTCCACGAAATGAAGATTCGTCGTATTGATTATGAGAATCACGTGGATTGGGTGGCTATCAACGGTGGTATTATTGAAGTGAAAGACAATCTTGTGACAATTGTTGCAGACTCTGCAGAACGTGAACGTGATATTGATGTTAGCCGTGCAGAACGTGCTAAGATTCGCGCAGAACGCAAATTGGAACAAGCTCAAAGTACTCACGATATTGACGAAGTACGCCGTGCACAAGTTGCGCTTCGTCGTGCTTTGAACCGTATCAGTGTTGGTAATAAATAATAAAAAGTCAGCTTTGCTGGCTCAGATTGAAGAAAAAGTCCATTTTGGATATTTTTCTTCAATCTTTTTTTCTTTTTGTTAAAAAATAAAAAACCTTAGGAACACCGTTATATCAGCATTTCTAAGAGTTTATTCAAATCGATAGATACACTCTAAATTTACAATATTTATACTGCTGAGAGGGTTTGTCTACGCTCTGAGTCAGCTTTGCTGGCTTTTTTTGTTATGAGAAGCAAATTTTGCTATAATAAGACTATGGAAATTTTAAATAGTACTGTGACCATTTTGTGTCATTTGATATTCATTGCGATGACGCATCAATTGCTTCGTCAATTGTTTGATTGGTCTAAAATCATTAAAAATTCAGCGGAAAACGTTGGACAACTAAAAGTATTTATCTTGTTTTTTAGCATTGCTATTGGTTATCTCGTCAGTCATTTTTTCCTAGAAATCATTACAATGAGTCAAACTCTTTTCTTGAGTTTTCAATAAAAGCAATAATTTGTAAACTATGATATAATTTTAGGTATTATAATATAAGAATGGAGTTCGTTTTGGATAAAATTATTATTGAAGGTGGTAATACACGTTTGCAAGGAGAAGTAGTGATTGAAGGGGCTAAAAATGCTGTTCTTCCACTCTTGGCTGCAACAATTTTACCTGAGGAAGGAAAGACAATTTTAACCAATGTTCCAATCCTTTCAGATGTTTTTACGATGAATAATGTTGTCCGTGGGTTAAATATTCAAGTTGATTTTGATGAAGCTAACAATAAAATCGAAGTGGATGCTTCTGGTGATATTTTGGATATTGCTCCTTACGAGTATGTTAGTAAGATGCGTGCTTCAATCGTTGTTTTAGGACCAATTTTAGCACGTAATGGACACGCTAAGGTTTCAATGCCTGGTGGTTGCACGATTGGTAGCCGCCCAATTGACCTTCACCTTAAAGGTTTGGAAGCAATGGGAGCTAAGATTACGCAATCTGGTGGTGATATTACGGCGACTGTTGATGGTAAACTTAAAGGAACAACTATCTATATGGATTTTCCGTCTGTTGGAGCTACACAAAACTTGATGATGGCTGCAACTTTAGCAGATGGTGTTACCACTATTGAAAATGTGGCACGTGAGCCAGAGATTGTTGATTTAGCAATGCTTCTTAATAAAATGGGAGCAAACGTTAGAGGTGCAGGTACAGAAACATTAACTATTACTGGCGTTGATAATCTTCATGGTACAGACCACGATGTTGTTCAAGATCGCATTGAAGCGGGCACTTTTATGGTGGCAACAGCAATGACATCAGGAAATGTTCTTATCAAGGATGCTATCTGGGAGCACAACCGTCCATTGATTTCAAAGTTGATTGAGATGGGGGTTACTGTTATTGATGAAGAGGACGGTATTCGTGTGATTGCTGATACATCAAAATTGAAACCTGTAACAGTTAAGACACTTCCCCACCCAGGTTTTCCAACAGATATGCAGGCACAGTTCACAGCATTAATGTCAGTTGTAGATGGTGAATCAACGATGATTGAAACAGTCTTTGAGAACCGCTTCCAACATTTAGAAGAAATGCGTCGTATGGGCTTGCAATCAGAAATTCTACGAGATACAGCCATGATTCATGGAGGTAAAGAACTTCAAGGGGCACCAGTAATGTCAACTGATCTTCGTGCAAGTGCTGCTCTGATTTTGACAGGAATGGTTGCTAGAGGAACAACAACTGTTGGGAAGTTGGTTCACCTTGATCGTGGGTATTATAAATTCCATGAAAAATTGGCTGAGCTAGGTGCAAATATTAAACGCGTAAGTGAGGCTTAAAAATGACAAGTGGCTGGAAATACGTTGCCAAACAATTTGTTCTTATTCTGGTAATAGCTCTTTTGTCTTGTTTATTTTTGGCAATTGGTTTGATGATTGGTTATAGTGTCATTGGTGAAGGTAAAAATCCGTTTGCGATTTTATCTTTGGATAAATGGCAATCGATTATTGGAAAATTTACTGGAAATTAATAAGGTTTATTTTAGTGATTGTCTTAGGAACAATTATTATTTAGAAGTGGGATAATCGGCTTTATGATTTGAAATAAAGTAACGGTTTTTCCGCTTTTTTGATGAAAGGAAATTATGGCAAAGAAATCAAAATTGTCTAAACAGATAAAATCCCTGCTGTCTTTGGTGATTTTGTTAGTTGGGATTGGTACTGGTTGGGTGACGATATCAGATTCGAACGACCCGCTCAATCAAGTCGTTTCGTTAATTACTGGTGATTCCTCTTCTGAAATAACATCAAATCAATCGGGTTCTGATTCAGCAACGCCAACACAAGCTTTAGCAGAGACGGTATTAACAGATAGTGTCAAAGAGCAGTTGGGAACAAATATAGAATGGAATGGTGCGGGAGCCTATATTATCAATAATAATCAAACCTCTCTAAATGCAAAAGTTTCAAGTCAACCTTACGCCAACAACAAAACGAAAACGGTGCAAGGTCAGACCGTTCCAACGGTTGCTAATGCTTTGCTAAGTAAGTCAACTCGTCAATACAAAAGTCGTGAGGAGACTGGAAATGGCTCAACGTCTTGGAAGCCAGCTGGTTGGCATCAAGTTCAAGACCTTTCAGGGACTTATAGCCATGCGGTAGATCGTGGTCATTTGCTTGGCTATGCTTTGGTTGGTGGTCTAAAAGGCTTTGATGCGTCAACAAGCAATCCTGACAATGTGGCAACACAGACTGCCTGGGCAAACGAGGCAAATTCGGAAAGTTCAACTGGTCAAAATTACTATGAATGCCTTGTCCGCAAAGCTCTTGACCAAAATAAACGAGTTCGTTACCGTGTTACCTTGATTTACGATGGAGACAATCTTTTAGCAAGTGGCACGCATTTGGAAGCCAAATCATCCGATGGTAGTCTAGAATTTAACGTCTTTATTCCAAATGTGCAAAGCGGACTAACATTTGATTATTATTCAGGTCAAGTTAGTGTGAATTGATTTATTCAATCTTGTCAAATGGCTAAAAATTTGCTAGAATGGGTTATAAATTGAATAGTGTCTTATGAGATTAGTAACCTTATGGCAGTTTTACAGGGAATGGAAGCCGTGACTGGAAGCTTCCTAGATGAAAGTTTGGCGAATTCACTCATGTTAAAGACGATAAATTAAGGTCTGCTAGTCAGATAAAAAACGGATGGTACCGCGTGTCAACGCTCCGCTATTGGAGTGTGGCACGTTTTTTCGTTTAAAAACATTTAGGGTCTTACCCAAGGAAGGAATTTTAATGGATTTACAAGCGCAGTTAGAGGAATTAAAATCATCTACGCAAGCTAAATTGGCTGAAATGCGTGGAAACAATGCAAAAGAACTTCAAGAATTACGTGTGCAAGTTCTTGGGAAAAAAGGATCATTGACAGAATTATTGAAAGGTTTGAAAGATCTTTCTAAAGAAATGCGTCCAGTTGTCGGAAAACAAGTCAATGAAGTCCGTGATGTTTTGACAAAAGCTTTCGAAGAACAAGCTAAAATTGTTGAAGCCGCTAAAATCCAGGCACAACTAGAATCAGAAAGTTTGGATGTGACACTTCCAGGACGTCAAGTTAACCTTGGTAACCGTCATGTCTTGACGCAAACAAGTGAAGAAATCGAAGATATTTTCCTTGGTATGGGATTCCAAGTTGTTGATGGTTACGAAGTAGAATCTGACTATTATAACTTTGAGCGTATGAATTTGCCAAAAGACCACCCAGCGCGTGACATGCAAGATACGTTCTACATTACTGAAGAAATCTTGCTTCGTACGCACACAAGTCCTGTGCAAGCACGTACACTTGATAAACACGACTTTTCTAAAGGTCCTTTGAAAATGATTTCACCAGGGCGTGTTTTCCGTCGTGACACAGATGATGCGACTCACAGCCACCAATTCCACCAAATCGAAGGTCTTGTTGTTGGGGAAAACATTTCTATGGGTGACCTAAAAGGAACGCTTGAAATGATTATCAAGAAAATGTTTGGTGAAGACCGTAAAATTCGTCTTCGTCCATCATACTTCCCATTTACTGAACCATCAGTAGAAGTTGACGTCTCATGCTTCAAATGTGGTGGTAAAGGATGTAACGTATGTAAGAAAACTGGTTGGATTGAAATCCTTGGTGCTGGTATGGTACACCCTCGCGTTTTGGAAATGTCTGGTGTTGATTCTGAAAAATATTCTGGCTTTGCTTTTGGTCTTGGTCAAGAACGTATCGCAATGCTTCGCTATGGTATCAATGATATCCGTGGTTTCTATCAAGGCGATGTCCGTTTCTCAGAACAATTTAAATAAAACGAGATAACCGAAAAACGATTGGAGGAAAAGATATGTCAGAAATAGAAGTTGAGAAAGTGACATTGGATAAATTAAGTATCTTTCAAGAACTTAATATTCAGACTTTTCGCGAAACTTTTGCTTTTGATAATACCGAAGAAGAACTTCAACAGTTTTTCGATGATAGTTACACTTTAGAACAACTCGAAAAAGGGGTAGCTGACCTAGAATCTGATGTTCATTTTGTCTTAGTTGATGGGCGTTACACAGACTGAACATGACCTAGAAAATGCCTTTGAAATTCAACGCATTTACATTCTTAACGAGTGTCAAAGATTAGGCTTAAGTAAGAAATTATTTGGGCTAGCGCTTGATGTGGCAAAAGAAGGCAGCTTTGATTGGGCTTGGTTAGGTGTCTAGGAACATAATATTAAGGCACAAGGGTTCTATCGAAAATATGGTTTTGAAAAATTTTCAGAACACTCTTTTAAAGTTGGCGATAAAGTAGATACAGATTGGCTTTTGAGAAAAGCCCTGAAAGAATAACAGTAGAAAGGGATAAAGAAGCTTGCCTGTCAAACGTATTTTGACTGCGAAAAGCTTTTAACACATTATTATGTTAGTAAGTTATAAATGGTTAAAAGAGCTTGTTGATGTTGATGTAACAACATATGAGCTTTCTGAAAAAATGTCAACAACAGGGATTGAAGTCGAAGGTGTTTCAACACCGTCTGAAGGCTTGACAAAACTAGTTGTTGGTCACGTTGTATCTTGTGAAGATGTTCCAGAAACACATTTGCACCTTTGCCAAGTGGATACTGGTGATGAAGAGTTGCGTCAAATTGTCTGCGGTGCTCCAAATGTGACTGCTGGTATCAACGTTATCGTGGCTGTTCCAGGTGCACGTATTGCTGATAACTACAAAATCAAAAAAGGTAAAATCCGTGGCATGGAATCACTTGGGATGATTTGCTCACTCCAAGAACTTGGTTTGCCAGATTCTATCATTCCAAGAGAATTTTCAGACGGTATTCAAATTTTGCCAGAAGATGCTAAGCCAGGTGATAGCATTTTCCCATATCTTGATTTAGACGATGAAATTGTTGAATTGTCAATCACGCCAAATCGTGCGGATGCTCTTTCTATGCGTGGTGTTGCTCACGAAGTGGCTGCCATTTATGGTAAAGAAGTTCATTTCCCAGAAAAAGAACTTAAAGAAGTTTCTAAAGCAGCAAAAGATGTTATCAACGTTGCTATTGAATCTGATAAAGTCTTGACTTACAAAGCGCGCGTGGTTGAAAATGTGACTGTTAAACCAAGTCCACAATGGTTGCAAAACCTTTTGATGAACGCTGGTATCCGTCCAATCAATAACGTTGTTGATGTGACAAACTATGTCTTGTTGTACTTTGGTCAACCAATGCATGCCTTTGATTTGAACAAATTTGAAGATAACAAAATCGTTGCCCGCAATGCGCGTGCTGGTGAGAAATTGGTTACTCTTGACGGCGAAGAACGTGAATTGATTGCTGAAGACCTTGTTATCACAGTTGCTGATAAACCAGTTGCACTTGCAGGTGTTATGGGTGGTCAAGCTACTGAAATTGATGACAATTCTAAAAACGTTGTACTTGAAGCGGCAGTCTTTGACGGAACATCAATTCGTAAAACAAGCGGTCGTTTGAACCTTCGTTCTGAAAGTTCATCACGTTTTGAAAAAGGTATCAACTATGCAACTGTTGCTGAAGCTCTTGATTTTGCAGCTGCAATGCTTACAGAATTAGCTGACGGTGATGTTCTTGCTGGTAGTGTTGAAGCTGGTTCAGTTCCAACTGAAGCTGTTGAAGTATCAACAACACTTGATTATGTTAACGTTCGTTTGGGAACAGAATTGACTTACGCTGACATTGAAGATGTCTTTGCCAAACTTGGCTTTGGTTTGTCAGGAAAAGCAGATGAATTTACAGTTTCTGTGCCACGTCGTCGTTGGGATATTGCTATCCAAGCTGATTTGGTTGAAGAAATCGCACGTATTTATGGTTATGATAACCTCCCAACTACACTTCCAGAAGCTGCAGGTACAGCAGGTGAATTGACAGCAACACAAAAATTACGTCGTAAAATGCGTTCAATCGCTGAGGGTGCTGGTTTGACTGAAATCGTCTCATACGCTTTGACAACACCTGAAAAAGCAACTGAATTTACATTGCAACCAAGCAACTTGACAGAATTGATGTGGCCAATGTCGGTAGAACGCTCAGTTCTTCGCCAAAATGTTATTTCTGGTATGCTTGATACTGTGGCTTACAACGTTGCTCGTAAAAATAGCAACGTGGCAATCTACGAAATCGGTAAAGTTTTTGAACAAAAAGGTAATCCAAAAGAAGAATTGCCAAACGAAGTCAACACATTTGCCTTTGCGATTTCTGGATTGGTTGCTGAAAAAGATTTCCAAACAAAAGCAACGCCAGTTGATTTCTTCTATGCGAAAGGTATCGTTGAAGCTATCTTTGCCAAACTTGATTTGACAGTTGATTATGTAGCTGAAAAAGGTCTTGCTAGCATGCACCCAGGTCGTACAGCAAGTATTTACTTGGACGGTCAATTAGTTGGTTTTGTTGGACAAGTTCACCCACAAACTGCTAAAAACTACAACGTTCCAGAAACTTACGTGGCTGAATTGAATTTGGATATCATTGAAGCAGCGTTTCACGCTGACAAAGCGTTTGTTGAAATCACTAAATTCCCTGCTGTTTCTCGTGACATTGCTTTGCTATTACCGGCAGCAACAACTCATAAAGAAATCCTAGCAGCGATTGAATCAGCTAAAGTGAAACGTTTGACTGACATCAAACTCTTTGATGTTTATGCTGGAGCAAATATCGCTGAAGGCATGAAATCAATGGCTTACAGCCTCACATTCCAAAATCCAAATGACAACTTAACTGACGAAGAAGTTGCTAAATACATGGATAAAATCACTAAATTCCTTGTTGACCAACTCGGCGCAGAAGTTCGTTAATTTCCAAACTCATTGTGCTATTTTGGGTAATATAGATGATTCCCACCATTACGAAAGTAGTGGTGGGATTTTTGATGATTGTTGAGAGCTTATAAACACTTTGAAATCTGGTATAATAGGAGTAACGATTTGCTTAATGAAGGTATGTTATGAAATTACTATACACAGATATTCAGTATGATATGACTGAAATTTTAGTTGGAGAGGCAGTAGCTCAGGCAGAAGCTGGTAAGCGTGTTTTTTACATTGCTCCCAACTCTTTATCTTTTGAAAAAGAAAGAGCAGTTTTGGAGTTGTTACGAGACGAAGCTTCTTTTGCGATTACGGTAACACGTTTTGCTCAAATGGCTCGTTATTTTGTGTTAAATGAAGCGCAGGTCAAGGAAAGCATTGATGACAATGGCTTGGCTATGATTTTTTACCGTGCTTTGTCACATTTTTCAGATACAGATTTGAAAGTTTTTGGGCGTTTGAAGCAGGATACGAATTTTATCAAGCAGTTGGTTGATTTATACAAAGAATTAAAAACGGCTAACATGACTGTGCTTAATTTGGCAGAATTGCATTCAGCGGAGAAGCAGGAAGATTTGGTGAAAATCTTTTTAGCGGTTAATGATATTTTGCTTGCCAATCAGTATGATAATCAGAGCAAGATTGCTTATTTTGCAAAGCAGGTTGAGGCAGGACATTTGGATGCTACGCTTGAAAATGTGAGCCTTGTCATTGACGGTTTTACACGCTTTTCAGCAGAAGAAGAGTATCTAGTAAGCTTGCTTGAAGAAAAATGTGCGCAAGTGATTATCGGAACTTACAGTAGTCAAAAGGCGTATAGAGCGGCATTTTCGACGGGAAATATTTACCAAGCGAGTTTAGATTTCTTGCGTGGTTTAGCGGCTAAATTCCATGCGCAACCGCAGTATGTTGAAAGTTCTCAGAAATCTCACGAGGCTTTTTCAAAATTATCAAAATTATTTGAAGCAAAGCACGACTTTACGAGTTCAGATGTGACGCTGACGGCTGATGATAAAAAACATTACGCTATTTGGGATGTCATTAATCAGAAAGAAGAGGTCGAGCATGTGGCAAAAGCTATTCGTCATAAGCTTTATCAAGGGTATCGTTACAAGGATATTTTAGTGCTCTTAGGTGATGTGGACAGCTATCGTTTGCAAATTGGCAAGATTTTTGACAAATATGACATTCCTTATTATTTCGGAAAAGCGGAGTCAATGAGTGACCACCCTTTGGTGCATTTTATTGATTCGTTGGAGCGTGTGAAGCGTTATCGTTTTCGTACCGAAGATGTTGTTAATCTGTTAAAAACAGGGCTTTATGGAAATTTCAAGCAAGAAGATTTAGACCTTTTTGAGCAATATTTGATTTATGCTGATATTAAGGGACAAAGCAAATTTGCCAAGGAATTCACGATTGTTTATAAAGGAAAAAAACATTTAGCCTTTGTTAATCGCATGCGCGAGCAAATCATGACGCCTTTACTTGCTTTATTTAAGGCGCAAAAGCAACGTGGCTCTAGTTTGCTTGAGAAATTAATGACATTTTTACACGCCATTCATTTGCCTGATAATCTAGAAGGCATGGTAGCGACTTTTTCAGAAAATGAACAAGAAAAGCATGAGCAAGTTTGGCGGACATTTACAGGTATTTTAACGCAATTTCAAACGATTTTTGGGCAAGAAAAGTTATCGCTGGATGACTGTTTGTCCTTGATTCGCAGCGGAATGTTAGCTGCGCAGTACCGTGTAGTGCCTGCAACGGTTGATGTTGTTTCGGTCAAATCTTATGATTTGGTGGAACCGCACACCAATAAATTTGTCTTTGCTTTGGGCATGACGCAGGCACATTTTCCAAAAATTGCGCAAAATAGTAGTCTGATTTCAGATGAAGAACGTGCCCAAATCAACGAATCAACTGATGATAATCAACGTTTTGATATTGTTAGTCGCGAAAATATCAAGAAAAATCATTTTGCTGCCCTATCGTTATTTAACTCGGCGACAGAAGAATTGGTGCTTAGTCTGCCACAAATTGCCAACGAAGCCGAAGATACGGAATCTTCTTACTTAACCGAATTAGCTAGCTTTGGTGTGCCAGTTCTTGCTAAAGGTCGTAATCGTTTGTCAACGGATGCCGAGGACATTGGTAATTATAAGGCCTTATTGTCTCGTGTGATTGAAGTCAATCGTTTGGCGATTGAAGAAGAGCGTGAACTTAGCAAGGAAGAGCAAACTTTCTGGTCAGTTGCTGTTCGTTATCTTCGAAAAAAATTGGCAGCAGAAGGCATTGAATTGCCGCTGATTAAGGATAATATGCAAACTAAGACGGTCTCTGCCGACGTGATTGAGGCACGTTTTCCAAGTGATGAGCCGATTTTGTTATCATCATCTGCAGTCACTACCTTCTACAATAATCAGTATAAATATTTCTTGCAATATGTTCTTGGCTTGCAAGAGGTTGAGACGATTCACCCAGATGCCAGAAATCATGGTACCTACCTGCATCGTGTTTTTGAATTGGTCATGAAAGATGATTCAAACCATTCTTTTGATAGCAAACTTGATAAAGCTATTCAAACAACGAATTTGGAAGACGATTTCAAATTTGTTTACGAAGAAGATGAAGAAAGTCGTTATTCTTTGACTGTCTTGGAAGATATTGCTAGAAGTACAGCAACGATTTTACGTGATGATGCTCAGATTCAAGTTGAAAGTGAAGAAGAAACGTTTGAATTAATGATTGCAAATAGTGTTCGTATCAGAGGAATTATTGACCGTGTTGACCGCTTATCAGACGGCAGTCTTGGCATTGTGGATTACAAATCAAGTCGCAATACTTTTGATATTCAGAAATTCTACAATGGTTTAAGTCCGCAATTGGTGACTTATGTGCAAGCTTTGCGTGATAAAAAAGGCTTGAGCGAGTCAGAGCATATTTTTGGTGCTATGTATTTGCATATGCAAGAGCCAAAAGTTGATTTGTCATCGGTGGCTACAACAGAGAAAATTTTAGAAAATTTGGCTAAAGAGTTGACTTATCGTGGTCTATTCTTGGAAGATGAAAAAGCGTATTTAGCCAATGGTCGCTATCATCTGAATGATTCGCTTTACAGTCAAGAAGAACTTGAGATTTTGCTAGCTTATAATCAAAACTTATATCTGAAAGCAGCAGAGCAGATTAAGAAAGGGCATTTCTTGATTAATCCTTATAGTGAGGACGGTAAGTCAGTTCAAGGAGACCAATTGAAGGCAATCACACGATTTGAGGCTGACCGCCATATGCCTTATGCTCGCAAATGGTATAAATTACCAAGAAAAGATAGACGTCAAGGCTTTTTGAGCCTAATGCAAGAAGAGGAGGAAACAGATGATCTTTAAACCATTTCTAACGTCAGAAGACATTTCTTCTCTACAAATCCAAGAAGCACAGTCATCCAAAAAACAAAAACGCACGCCAGAACAAATCGAAGCTATTTATAGTTATGGCAATAATATTTTGGTGTCTGCATCGGCTGGTTCTGGGAAAACCTTTGTCATGGTTGAACGCATTATTGATAAAATTTTGCGTGGTGTGACGATTGACCAGCTATTCATTTCAACCTTCACGGTCAAGGCTGCTGGGGAATTAAAAGAGCGTATTGAGAAGAAAATTAGCCAAGCTCTGCAAGAAACGACTGACAATGATTTGAAAAATTATCTCAATGAGCAGTTGCTGGGCTTACAGACAGCTGATATTGGAACCATGGATGCTTTTACGCAGAAATTGGTCAATCAATACGGCTACACGCTGGGAATTTCACCAACTTTCCGTATTATGACGGATAAGAGTGAGCAAGATATTTTGAAAAATGAAGTCTTTTTTGACCTTTTTTCTGATTACATGACAGGAAATAATGCTGAGCTTTTTCGTCAATTAGTGCGGAATTTTTCTGGTAATCGTAAGGATAGCACCGCTTTTAGAGGCATTGTTTATAAAATTTATGATTTTAGTCAAGCAACCGATAATCCACAGAAGTGGTTGGCAGAAGTATTTTTAAAAGGTGCTAAAACTTATACCGATTTTTCAGCAATTCCTGACCAAGAAGTCACGGATTTTCTGACTTGCTTGCATGATACGGCTGACCAGTTGCAAGATGTGACTGATTTAGAAGACTACAAGCAAAAAACAGCCAAAGGAACACCCACAGCCAATTATAAAAAGCATTTGAATATCATTGAGCATTTGCGTGAATGGGCACAGCATTTTGAAACTCTTTATGGTCGTGACGGACTTGGACGGTTGGCGACAGATGTGGCGAAATTGCTTCCAGCTGGTCCTGCTGTGACAGTTGCAGGAACGAAATATCCCGTCTTTAAAACCTTACAGGGGCGTTTGACTGGTTTGAAACATTTGGAAACCATTTTTAAATACCAGCCAGAAAGCCTTCCGTTGCTAGAGCTATTGCAGGCATTTATGCAAGATTTTTCAGAGCAATATTTACAAGCGAAAATCCAAGAAAATGCTTTTGAATTTTCGGATATTGCCCATTTTGCCATTCAGATTTTGGAAGAAAACGCTGATATTCGTGAACTTTATCAGAATAAGTATCACGAAGTCATGGTCGATGAGTACCAAGATAATAACCACACGCAAGAACGCATGTTGGAGTTGTTGTCGAATGGTCATAATCGATTTATGGTGGGGGATATCAAGCAATCCATTTACCGCTTCCGTCAAGCCGACCCACAGATTTTTAACCAAAAATTTAAAGATTTTCAAGAACATCCTGACCATGGGAAATTAATTTTGTTAAAAGAGAATTTCCGTAGTCAGTCAGAAGTTTTAGATGCGACAAACAGTATTTTTACGCATTTAATGGACGAGGCTGTTGGTGAGATTTTGTACGATGACACACATCAATTGGTCGCTGGAAGCCCTGCTCAAAAGGAAAGTCACCCAGAAAATAAAACGCAAGTGCTTATCTACGACATTGATAACAATAGTGACTTGCCAAGTGATGCCGAAGAAGGACAAATCAACCCTAACGAAGTCAAGTTAGTGGCTAAAGAAATCATTCGTTTGCACAATGAGGAACACGTTGCTTTCGAGGATATTACCTTGTTGGTCTCATCACGCACGCGTAACGACGGTATTTTACAAACCTTTGAACACTATGGTATTCCTTTGGTGACTGACGGTGGTGAGCAAAATTACCTTAAATCAGTCGAAGTCATGGTTATGCTTGACACGCTTCGCGCCCTTGATAATCCGCTCAATGACTATGCCTTAGTGGCACTCATGCGTTCACCGATGTTTTCATTCAATGAAGATGAGCTGGCACGCCTTGCGCTACAAACAACAGAAGATGACCATAGAGCTAATTTGTATCAAAAATTGGAGCATGCTTTAGCTGGCAAAGGAAGTCATAATGAATTGATGACAATCACTTTACATGATAAATTGGCTGATTTTATGGCTTGTTTTGTTGCTTGGCGTGAATTTGCCAAATGGCATGCGCTTTATGACTTGATTTGGAAAATTTACAACGACAGATTTTACTATGATTACGTGGGCAATTTACCACGTGCTGAGCAACGTCAAGCGAATTTATATGCTTTAGCTCTTCGTGCCAATAATTTTGAACGAACTGGTTTTAAAGGACTCTCACGATTTATTTGCATGATTGATAAGGTGTTAGAAAGTGAGAATGACCTTGCGGACGTTGAGGTGGCTCTGCCTAAAAATGCGGTGAACTTGATGACTATTCATAAAAGTAAAGGTCTCGAGTTCAAGTATGTTTTCATTTTGAATATTGACAAGAAATTTAGTATTCAGGATTTGATGTCACCCTTGATTTTATCACGTCAAAATGGTGCAGGTATCAAGTATCTAGCTGATATGAAAGAAGAGTTGGAAACGGATGTTTTCCCAACAGTCAAGGTTAGCATGGATACCTTGCCTTACCAGCTCAATAAGCGTGAATTGCGCTTAGCTACGCTTTCAGAACAAATGCGATTGTTTTACGTTGCCATGACCCGCGCAGAAAAGAAATTGTATTTGGTCGGAAAAGCAAGCTCCGAAAAGTTAGTGGATAAATATAGCGGTAAATCAGAAAACGATCATTTGCCAGTGGCAGAACGTGAGAATTTCATGACCTTTCAAGATTGGGTGTTAGCCATTTATGAGGCTTATAGCAAGGAGAACTTGCCTTTTGCCGTTGATTTTGTCACGGAGGAAGATTTGACAGATGATAAGATTGGTAAAATTGAAGTCACTTCTGTGATAACGCCAGATGATTTGACAGATAACCGCCAGTCTGAAAATATCACGGAAGCCTTGGATAGATTGGAAGCTGTCGAAAAGTTAAATGCGAAGTACCACGCAGCCATCAATTTGCCAAGTTTGAGAACGCCAAGTCAGGTTAAAAAACTCTATGAGCCAGTCATGGATACTGACGGTGTTGACGTGATGACAAAAGCCTATCAAGCACAACCAACATTTGAATTGCCAGATTTTTCGAAGAAAGCCAAAATTGAAGCGACAGCCATTGGTTCGGCAATGCATGAACTCATGCAACGTATTCCTCTATCAAAACAGGTGACGATAGCCGATATTACCGCGGCGTTAGCCCAAGTTTCGGCAGAAGATGAGGTGAAAGCACGTATTCGTTTGGAAAATGTCCTAGCCTTTTTTGAAAATTCAGAGCTCGGTCAGTTGATTCAGCAACATACGGACAAGATTTATCGTGAAGCACCTTTTGCCATGTTAAAAGAGGACCCTGACAGTAAGGAAAAATTCGTTGTCCGTGGGATTGTCGATGGTTACCTTGTCTTAGATGACCGCATCGTACTCTTTGATTACAAGACTGATAAATACAAAAATAGCGAGGAAATCAAGGAACGCTATCAAGGACAAATGGCTTTATATGCAGAAGCTCTCAGCAAGTCTTATGATAGAAAAAACGTTGATAAATATCTCGTCTTGCTTGGTGGCGAACAGCTAGAAGTTGTGAAATTATAAAAACATTAAAAATGACCGTTTAGCTTAAGCTGACGGTCTTTTTGAGTAATAGGTTACCTATATGAAGTGTAGAATAGCATTATTTAGTCAGTTTCTATTTGCAGGATACTTACTGTAGTGACTTTGCTAGCTCTCGATAGCGTTTAGGACTGACTTTTTTCTTTTCTTTGAACTTTCTAATAAAATAACTAAGATTTTGAAAACCTACCGCAGGAGCAATCTGTGTGATAGGTAACTCGGTATTTGATAATAGATTAGCAGCTTTTTCAATACGGTAATCATTTATAAAGGCTATTGGAGTTTTTCCTGTTTTTTTATGAAAAAAACTACAGAAGTAATTAGGACTCATGTACATTTTTGCAGATAAATCTTTTAAAGAAATAGGAGTCATATAATTTTTTTGGATGTAATCGACTGTTTTTTTTAAAAGTTTTGTAGAAGTAGTGTCCTTATTTGTACTCATGTTTTTGTAAAAAACACTTTCTTTTAATAACAATCCTATTACCTGCATGAGATTTATCTTTATTTCAAAGAAATGCAGTTCTGATAATTCATGGTAAAGGCTAATAATCTTTTTAAAATGTTGTAAGATTTTCTGATGTAAATCGCCTGAAACTTGGTAGATCGTAGGAAATAATAGTTGTGAACCTGTTATTGGTTCTAAGAAATGATGTTGGCAGACGTCATAATATGCAAAATTAAGTAGCTGGGGAGAAAAAACAATAGCATGGTGAAGAGTATTGCCTTTGGATGAACTGATTTCGTGCAATTCTCCAGAGTTAATAAAACAAAATTCCCCAGCAGAAATTTGCAGTTGCTGACCACTAACGATGATATTGAGTAATCCCTCTTCGACATAAATCCACTCCATTTCATCATGCCAATGTTGGCTAACAAAATAAAAACCATTTTTATCGGCATGTGAATATACCTGAAGGGGATAAAAAGATGTACCATGGGATTTGTTTTCTAGATAAGTATGTTCCATAATTTCTCCTAAATCTTAATATTGTGTTATTAAATGAGAATTTTTTGCAAGCGAATACATTTTAGAAATATTATACTTTAAATAGAAGCTAAAAGCAAGGAGGGGAGAAAAATAACGATTAAAAAATGGTGGATGAATAGTGTTGTGTATCAAATTTATCCCAAAAGCTTTAAAGATAGCAATGGTGATGGAATTGGTGATATCAAAGGAATACAGGAAAAACTACCTTATTTAGAAAAGCTTGGAATAGACGTTCTATGGATAAGTCCGATGTATCCATCTCCAGGTGTGGATAATGGGTATGATGTTTCTGACTACTATGGTATTGATCCTATGTATGGAACGATGGAAGATATGAAAAATTTAATTAGAGAATGTGAAAATCATAATATTAAAATTATTATAGATTTAGTTGTCAATCATACTTCCGATGAACATGAGTGGTTTATAGAAGCTAAAACTTCAAAAAATAGCACATACAGAGATTATTATATATGGAGAAAGGGAGTAGGAAATCAGCCACCAAATGATTTAGAATCTAATTTTGGAGGCAGTGCTTGGGAGTATTCAGAAGAGACAGAAGAATACTATCTTCACTTTTACAGCAAAAAGCAACCTGATTTGAATTGGGAAAACCCAAATATGCGAAATGAAATATGGAAGATGATGAACTTCTGGATTGATTTAGGTATTGGTGGCTTTCGAATGGATGTCATTGATTTGATTGGGAAACAACCTGATCAAAAAATAAAAGAGAATGGACCTAAACTACATGATTACCTACAAGAAATGAACGCAAAAACATTTGGGAACTCTGATTTATTGACCGTAGGGGAATGTTGGGGGGCAACCCCTGAGATAGCTACATTGTATTCAGCTCCTGAACGCAAGGAGTTAAGTATGATTTTTCAATTTGAACAGATAAATCTTGATAAAATAGCTGGAAAACAAAGATGGGATTTAAAACCACTATATCTTCCTGATTTAAAACGAGTATTTTCAAAATGGCAAACTGAAATGGAAGGAAAAGGATGGAATAGTTTATTTTGGAGTAATCATGACTTACCTAGGATTGTTTCAAGATGGGGAAATGCAGGAAAGTATCGCATAGAGTCAGCTAAAATGCTTGCAACTCTTCTACACGGAATGAAGGGAACACCTTATATTTTTCAAGGTGAAGAGCTGGGAATGACAAATGCTGATTTTAATAGTATAGCTGATTTTAAAGACATTGAGAGTCGTCATATGGCAAAATTACGTTTAGAAAAAGGAGAACCAAAAGAAATAGTGCTTGCTGCACTTAAAAAGAAAGCGAGAGATAATGCTAGGACTCCTATGCAATGGGATGACAGCTATGCCGCTGGTTTTACCAGCGGGACGCCTTGGTTACCTGTAAATAAAAATTACATAACAATTAACGCGAAACAGTCATTAGATGATAAACAATCAATCTTTTATTATTATCAGAGTCTTATTAAACTCCGAAAAACAGAAGAAACCCTAGTGCATGGAATCTATGAGTTGCTATTACCAAATGATGAAAACATCTATGCTTATACAAGAAGTTTAGGTACAGAAAAGTTATTAATTATTTGTAATTTTTATGAGACTGAACAATCTTTTTCATATAACGCTTCTGCTGAGATTATCTTATCAAATTATAACAAAAATGGAATTATAAACCTAAAGCAGCTTGTGTTAGCACCATACGAATCGTTTATTTTAAGATTACCTAATAATTAGTTGAAAAGTGATTTTAGCGATATCTTGACTAATTTACAAGAAAAATACCATTTTGAAAGGAGACATTCTATATAAAAAGTCAAGAGAAAATTCTAAACAATAAAAAACACCCTCACTGCGATAAACTTGAATGCAAGTTACTCAATCGTCTGGAGAATGCACTTGTTATTTTACTATTTTTCGTCTAAAAGCTCAATTTTAGACACGCAAAAAATCTTGCCCTTGAGCAAGTTTTAAAAAGTATTTGTGGCTTCTGTATTTTTATCTTAGTTTAGCTTCGTCAAAGGTTTGATTGGTTTTGAGCAGATGGTAAATAATACGAGTCAATTTTTTGGCGACATGTGTTACGGCTACGTTGTAGTGCTTTCCTTGACTGATTTTTAGTCTTAAATAGGCTTTAAAATGCGGAGAATAAATCGAGATGAGCTTAGCAGCTTGTATTAGGGCATACCTCAGATAAGAAGAACCTCGTTTAACCATGTGACCTGCATTATCCATCTGTCCTGATTGGTAAATGGCAGGGTCTAACCCTGCGAAGGCTTGGAGCTGATTTGGATTTTTGAAGTTATGAATAGTCTTAATTTCAGCTAGAATAATAGCACCAAGACGACTTCCAATTCCTGTAATAGATGTGATAGGAGAGTTCAAGTTATTCATCAGGAGATTAATTTCCTCTTGAGTTTGATTAATCTGTTTATCATAGTGTTTGATACTTTCAATTAATTGCACTAATTCCAAGGATAAGGCAGGTGAAGCATTACCAATCGTCTGTTTGGCTGTTTCTTGTATCTGATGCGCTTTATCAGCGGTTAGCCGTTTGATTTTAAGTAACGATGAGAATATAGCACGAGCTATCTTTTGGGCAGAAGGGTACTTAGTCAATAACTCATAGACAAAATGACCATGAAGATTACTAACAACTCTATGGAGTTCAGGGAAGATAATGTCAAGCAATCTGATATATAAGTTCTTGCATCTAGACCGTGACTGGATTAAGCGATTTTGATAACGTGTCAGCTCTTTTAACTCGTCCATTACTTTATCTACTTTATCTGTTTGATAGTATTCAGGAGTGACATCAGACCGTAGCTTACGAGCAATTAAAAGAGCGTCCTTACTGTCTGTTTTCGTTTTTCGTAGAGATTGAGAGTTGGCAAATTGTTTGATAATAAAAGGGTTGTAAGCAAACACGTTGTAACCTAATTCTCTTAAAAAAGCGACAATATTGTAGTTATAGTGTCCTGTACTTTCAAGTGCTATTTGGACATCTTGCGTTATAGAAGATAATTGCTCAAGTTTTAATCTAAGGTCTTTAAAACCTTGATACGAATTGGTGAATCTGAAGTTAGTGATTACTATTTCTCCAGTTTCATCAATACAAGCTAAATCATGTTTGTTTTTGGCGATGTCAATACCAACATAGAGCATAAGTTTCTGATTCCTTTCAAAGTAATTAGCGACTGTTGTTCGTTCCACGCACTCTTTGCCTTGTATTCTTACACGAGATAAAACGTCCAAGCGTTATCATTCTCATTACCAATGAAACAAAGAGCTGTGGTTAGAGTCTCCTTTAAATCGTCTAAGCGATTGAATGATGTTACTAATCCACAGCGCTGAACTAAGTATAAAACAAATCTAAAAAATAATTAAAGAAAGGGTTTATACTAGCGGGAGCTACCCGCTAATATAAATATAAGAATGTATGAAAATTGAGTATAGAGACGATGATGCTACATTTATTCTAGAAAATGACAGCATAAGTTATGTGATTCAGATTGTTAAAGATCGTTATGTAAAGCACTGCTATTTTGGAAAGAAAATTAGAGATTTTAAAGGTAGTTGCAAAAATTGGATGTATGATAGAGGTTTCTGTTCAAATCCAGATGAAAATGATAGAACTTTCTCTCTAGATACAATGTTACGAGAATTTCCTGATATCAACCAAGGAGATTACAGACATTCAGCTTATCAAATTGAATCAGAAGATGGAGATTCTGTTACAAGATTCTATTATAAAAGTTATAACATCTATAAAGGCAAAAAAGCTATCGCTGGACTTCCATCAGTTTATGTTGAATCGGAAGATGAAGCCATGACTTTAGAACTGACCTTATTTGACACTGTTCGATTATTAGAAATAAATCTGTTTTATACAATTTATAGAGATTACTCAGTCATTACAAGAAGTTCAGAATTAGTCAATAAAAGCGATGAGAGTATCAAATTAAAACGTTTAATGAGTTTTAATTTAGATATGCAGGACAATCGCTGGGATGTGATGACATTAAGTGGATCACATACAAATGAAAAAAATATTTATCGCCGAAAACTAGGTTCAGATACCTTATTAGTAGAGAGCAGTAGGGGGACAAGTAGTCCACAATCCACACCGTTTATCGCACTAGTTCGGCCAGAAACAACGGAAAAATCTGGAGAAGTTATTGCCTCTAATTTAATATATAGTGGAAATTTCGCTGGCTTTGTTCAAAAATCACAATATGGAACTGTCAGAGTGCAGATGGGAATTAACCCAGAAACATTTTGTTGGCATTTGAATCCTTCGAAAACTTTTGCTAGTCCTGAATCAGTATTAGTTTATTCGGAAAATGGTCTACAAGGGATGTCTCAAACTTTTCATAGTTTCTATAGAAAAAGATTGTGTCGTGGAGAGTATAGAGATTTGGCACGTCCCGTCTTATTAAACACGTGGGAAGCGATGTATTTTGAAGTATCAGAAGAAAAGTTTTTGAACTTAGCTAAAGAAGCTTCTGAATTAGGCGTTGAGACAATTGTGTTAGATGATGGTTGGTTTAAGGGGCGACTGGATGACACAAGTTCTTTAGGGGATTGGGTTATGGATGTGAAAAAGTTTCCTAAGGGATTGAAATACTTGTCTGAACAGGTAGAACATTTTGGGTTAAAATTAGGTATTTGGTTAGAACCTGAGATGATTTCTAAGAAGAGTGATTTATATCAACAACATCCTGATTGGGTGATTCGAAGCAATCGTTATGAGCCAATAGTGAGCAGAGCTCAATATGTTTTGGATTTGACCAACCCAGATGTCTGTTCTTACTTAATTGAAGCAATTAGTTTGGTATTGACAGAAGGAAATATTGCTTATGTGAAATGGGATATGAATAGACATCTTACAGATTTGTATTCTACATTTTTATCAGCTGAACAGCAAGGAGAATTATCACATCGCTATGTGCTAGGGTTATATTCTATATTAGAAACATTGAATCAAAGATTTCCTCATATTCTTTTTGAGAACTGTTCTAGTGGGGGTGGAAGATATGATGCAGGTATGCTTTATTATATGCCACAAACATGGGCTAGTGATAACACAGATGCCATTAGTAGGTTAAAGATACAACAGGGGACTAGTTTGATATTTCCAGCTATCACAATGGGAAGCCATGTATCAGGTGTTCCGAACCATCAAGTTGGTAGGGTAACACCGTTGAAAACTCGTTTCCATGTTGCTATGAGTGGAAACTTGGGATATGAGTTAGATATTACGAAGTTGTCAGATATTGAAAAAAATGAAATTGCAGAGCAGATAATATTTTATAAATCCATAAGAGATGTAGTGCAATTTGGTCATTATTATCGATTATCCGATTTTACAAAACAAAATCAAGGAGGATGGCAATTTGTTTCTGAAGATGGTAAAGATGTTTTAGTGACTTATGTGCAGATATTATCTCAACCGGCATATGAAATTCCTATTTTATATCTCAATGGTTTAGATCCAAAAGCTAATTATAGAGAAAAAGGTAGTGGGGAAATTTATGGTGGAGATGAATTAATGTATTCAGGGCTTACTATCCCAAGAACAAAAGAAGATTTTCATAGCACATTATATCAATTTGAAAAAATTTAAAAATGAAGGAGTAGTATCATGAGTAAGGAAAAGCAATATCAACAAACAGCAGAAGATATTTTGCATTTGGTGGGTGGAAAAGATAATATTATTAGTGCAGCTCACTGTGCGACACGTTTACGACTTGTATTGAAAGATGAAAATAAAGCAAATACAGATGAAATAGTAAAATTAGATTTAGTTAAAGGCCAATTCTCAACAGGTGGACAGTATCAAATTATTATAGGAAGTGGAACTGTTGATGAGGTATATAAATACTTCATACAACAAAGTGGACTTTCAGAAAGTAGTAAGAGCGAAGTAAAAGCTGCAGCTGATAAAAAAATGAATCCATTCCAGCGATTTGTCAAAATGCTCTCAGACGTTTTTGTTCCTATCATTCCAGCTTTAGTCGCAAGTGGTTTCTTGATGGGGTTGAATAACATACTTACGGCCTCAGGGTTATTTATAGAAGGCAAATCCTTAGTTGAAGCATACCCTGCTATATCAGATTTAGCCTCAATGATTAATACAGTAGCTAGTGCAGCGTATGCGTTTTTACCAATTCTTATTGGATTTTCTGCCGCAAAAATGTTTGGAGCTAATCAGTTTTTAGGTGGCGTTGTAGGTATGGTTATGGTTTCTGGTGATTTGCTAAATGCTTATAGCTATGGTACAGCAGTTACTGAAGGCAAGATACCGATGTGGCATATATTGGGATTATCAATCGAAAAAGTTGGTTATCAAGGGACAGTACTTCCAGTATTAGCTGCTGTAGCTTTATTGGCTGTTATAGAAAAAAGATTGCACCGTATAATTCCAGAAGTACTAGACAATTTATTGACGCCAGCTTTAGCAGTGCTATTAACTTCATTTTTAACATTTACAATAGTAGGTGGTGTGATGAGAACAGCAGGTGATTGGATAACTAATGGTCTTTTGTGGCTACATGATAGTTTGGGGGTAATTGGAGGAATGGTCTTCGGATTTATTTATGCACCTCTTACTATGACAGGCATGCACCATAGTCTTTTACCAGTAGATATTCAATTAATTGCTTCAGGAGCGTCATTTTTACTTGCTATTGCTGCTTGTAATAATGTTGCACAGGGGGGAGCGGCTTTAGCAGCAATGAAATGTACCACAGATAAAAAAATGAAAGGAATTGCAGCTTCTTCAGGGATTTCTGCATTGCTAGGCATTACTGAGCCAGCAATGTTTGGAGTTAATTTAAAAATGAAATATCCTTTTTATGCAGCAATGATTGGTTCTGCAGTAGGATGTGGATATGTTACCTTGACTAACGTTTTAAATATTTCTCCAGGAGCTGCCGGAATAATAGGATTTATCTGTATTCAACCAAAAGGAATGTTAAACTTTTTAATCGGTACCATCATCTCTTTAATTGTCGCTTTCATTACTACCATTGTGTTCTCAAAACTAAAAAGATTTCAATCTTAACATTATGTGAAAGTGAGAATTGATAAGAAATTATTAGTGGATACTAGATAACAAGATTTTCATCAAAGCTGAACAGGAAAAATGTTCAGCTTTTTCTTGTCTTCCTGTCTCTTTGATCTACTGGGAGGAATTTGACAACAAAAGCATTGCTCTAGTTGCAGAAGCTCTCAGCAAGTCTTATGATAGAAAAAACGTTGATAAATACCTCGTTTTGCTTGGTGGCGAACAGCTAGAAGTTGTTAAACTATAAAACATCATATTGTTTTATCACTTGAATAAAAATAACCCTCTGAGATGTCCTTGTCTCAGAGGGTTATTAGTTGTAAATGAAATGATTTTTGAATTCAGAGAATATTAGCTCCAGAATTTAGCAGCAATTTCTTGCCCTTGTTTGATTTTAGCCCATTGTTGTGGAATAGCGAGTTCATTTCCAGAGTCACATGAGGCAAAACCGCATTGGTGAGAAAGGAAAAGACGTTCTTTAGGGATGATGTTGCTTGCTTCTTCTAAAAATTTTAGAGCGCGTTCTTCATCATCAAGGTCAGTTGTTTTACTTGAAAGTAGCCCAAGAACTACTTCAACATCTTTATCTTTCAAACTTTCAAGAGCTTTAAGGTCGCCAGAGACTTCGCTGTCCCATTCAAGGAAGAAGCGGTCGTAGTGTTGGTCTTTCAAGAATTTTGTGGCGATAGCTTCATAAGTGCCACCAGCAGCAGAACGACTTTCGTAATTTCCACGGCAGTTATGTGTCCAAACTTTTAGCCCAAGTTCATGTCCATAGTCAGCAACTTCGTTGTTAATAGCGATGAATTCATCTGCCAAGTCTGCTAAACCACCATTTCCTTCCGTAAAAAAACTAGCAGGATTAGATTCGTCAAAAAGTTCCCAGAGACAATCGTCAAATTGGATGATTTCTCCACCAGCTTCTTTGTATTCTGTTAAAAATTCTTTGTAAGCGTTGATAAGACCAGATTTTAGTTCTTTATTTGTCTTGTAAACTTGATTTTCCCCAGCCAATCCATCAAAAATCGCCAATTCAGTGTAAGCATGTGCAGGTCCCCAAATGGTTAATTTGGTAGCTGTATCGCCAGCTTCTTGTTTAACGAGTTTAAAAATATCAAGAAAATGATGATTTTTACCAGAAAGTGGTTCAGTGATACGAATGCCAATGTCTTTGCGTGTTTCAAATTGACCACCGTCATGGTCTTGGAAAGTGTAACCATGGTCAGCAATATAGCGTTCGATACCTTTTAGTCCCCATACAAAATCAAGGTGCCACATTGATTTTGAATATTCACCGTCAGTGATAATATCAATACCGTTTGCCTTTTCTTCAGCAATTATTTTTTTGATGTCAGCTGTTTCGGTTTCTTGATAGCCGTCAAAAGCATCATAGAAAGGGTAAACAATATCATCACGATGTTCAATCGCTGTTTTATATTCACGTAAGTCTGCTGGTCGCAAAAGCGAACCAACGAGTTGAAATTTTGAATTAGCCATTTCAAATACCTCTTTATCTTTCTGTGTTCATTGTATAAAAGCTTTGCCATTTTGAAAAATAGTTATTTTTATAGGCTTATATATAGTTACAAACTATAACGAAAAAAGTATATATTTGTCTGAAAATTTGGTAGAATAAGAAAAACTGACAAAAATTTTTGATGGGGCTTAAAGGACATCTAACATAAAATACGGCGAGGTAAAACCAATGCGTGATAATCACTTACACACATATTTTTCTTATGATTCGGATGCTCGATTCGAGGATTACTTAGAACATTATGACGGCGATATTGTGACAACAGAGCACTACGATTTATCAAATCCTTATACGAAACAAGATGACATTCCTGATTATGATGCTTATTCTAAAGAAATAGCTGAGCTGAATGTCAAATATGGTAATCGCATCAAGCGTGGTATTGAGATTGGTTATTATGAGCCACGCGAGGCAGATATTACAGCTTTCTTGGCAAATAAAGATTATGATTTGAAACTATTGTCAGTTCACCACAATGGTATTAATGATTATCTAGATGATGAAGTGGCTGACATGGATAAAAATGCCATTATTCAAGAATATCTCGACAAATTGGAACATGCTATTGGTCGTGTAGAGGCAGACGTTTTAGCTCATTTTGATTATGGTTTTCGACTTTTTGAGGTTTCTGTGGCAGAATTACAAGTCTATGAAGAACAGCTCCGCCGCATTTTCCAAAAAATGATTGATTTTGATTTGGCATTTGAGTTAAATAGTAAATCAATGTACCTCTATCATCACGAGGACCTTTATCGCTATGCCTTAGGCTTGGTAAGAGAATTAGGTGGACATAAGTATTCCATTGGTTCAGACGGGCACAAGTTGGAGCATTTCCGCTTAGCTTTTGACAAAATACAAGCATTGCTAGACGAATGTGATATCAAAGAATGGGAGATTTTATAAAGGGAAATTTAGGATGAAAATCGTATTTTTACATGGTTTAGGACAAGACGAAACATCTTGGGATGAAGTGATAAAGGCATTGCCGAATCACGACTGTTTGAGTGTCAAGTTATTTGAAAGGGATGTTTTCCCAACAGATTTCAAAGTGTTGGAAGATAAAATTCTTAGTATTCTGGAAAGTATTGATGAAGATTTTATTCTTGTAGGGTTATCACTAGGTGGCATGCTAGCGCTTGATATGATTCAGTTTAATTTGGCAAATCTAAAAGGGATTGTGGTTTCGGGTGGTCAATATAAAATGAAGGGGAATTTAGCTTTTTATATGCAATATCTACTTTTTGCTTGCACCCCAGCTCGGGTATTTGAAAAACAAGGTGTTGACAAACATGCCATGAAATCATTTTACGGAGGGCTTTCACAGTTCAATTTAGCTAAAGTATTAACAGAGGTTGAGTTACCAGTTCAACTTATTTGTGGCCAAAATGATAAGGCAAACTTACCAGCAGCAAAAGCCATGCACAAACTAATGACTAATTCACAGTTGAACATTATCCCAGATAGTGGGCATGTGTTAAATACAGAGTGTCCAGATGATTTTGCTAATATTATTAAAAACTTTCTAAATAGAATCATGTAGTCAATCTAGGCAAATTTTTAATAAAAAAACGCTATGAGCAATCTAACTCATAGCATTTTTTATACTTTTTTCAGCAATTAGTGAGAAACACGTTTGCGGGCTGCTTTTTTACGGTTTTCTTGAATGAAAGCAGCTTTTTCTTCTTCAGGATCAATAATGTTTTTCTTAATTGCAAAAACAGCGCCAGCAACAGTAGCAGCAGTAGCTACAACTCCAGTAGCAAGTCCTTTAGCAAATGCAAATTTTTTAGCCATAATAATTTTCCTCCTTACTGATAAGAACAGCGGGCAAAATCGATAATACCCATTATTAAGCAACGGAACGCAAACTTCTTGTCCAATCGCCTTTATGTTATAATAATGGTAACGAAAAATGACTTAAAATTCAAGTGAAAACGTTATTTTTATTAAAAAATAGGGCTTAGGACGGATATAAAGACGAGATGTCAGAAAAAATAAAATTAATTGTAGTAGTTGGTCCGACAGCTGTTGGAAAAACAGCTTTGGGAATTGAGTTGGCACAACAATTTAATGGTGAAATTATCAGCGGTGATAGCCAACAAGTTTACCGCCATTTGAACATTGGAACGGCTAAGGCAACTCCTGAAGAGCAGGCGGCAGTACCGCATCATTTAATCGATGTGCGTGATGTTGATGCCAATTATTCTGTTTACGATTTTGTGGCGGAAGCCAGTCAAGCAATTATGGAGATTGCTAGTCGTGGCAAAGTACCTATTATCGTTGGTGGTACAGGCTTGTATTTGCAGAGCTTACTTGAAGGGTATCACTTAGGTGGCGAGGTTGACCAAGAAAAACTATTGGCTTATCGTAAAGACTTGGAACAATTATCAGATGAGGTTTTATTTGAAAAAATAGCAGATCTGGGAAAAAAGATTCCAGAGATAAATCGTCGTCGTGCCATTCGTGCCTTGGAACTAGCCAAATTTGGGCAAAATCTTGAAAACAAAGAAACGAATTACGAGGCGCTTCTCATTGGGTTAAATGATGACCGTCAGGTGCTTTATGACCGTATCAATCACCGTGTTGACCTGATGCTTGAAAAGGGTATTTTGGATGAAGCCAAATGGCTTTATGATAATCACCGTAATGTTCAAGCAGCGCGAGCGATTGGTTATAAAGAGCTTTTTCCATATTTTACAGGCGACGCTTCTTTGGAAGACTGTGTCGAAAAACTCAAGCAGAACACACGCCGTTTCGCCAAGCGCCAATTGACGTGGTTCAGAAATCGCATGGCTGTCAATTTTTACACTGTTTCAGAAGTTGATTTTAAAGAAACTGTTATTCAAGAAGTTAACAAATTTTTAAAATAGAGAGAATTATGTGCGACGCACTTTTTTGTCATAGAGATTATAATGAAATGTCAGAAGAGAGTAACAGGGTTTCTCCTACTTTTTGGAACTTTTTATGTTATAATGATAGTTACGGATTAAAGAGAAAGGGGTGAGCAGATGATTGAAACAAGCAAGCGTCAGGAGCGTGTTATTTTACTAGGTGTTGAGTTGCCAGAGACGGAAAATTTTGAGATGTCAATGGAAGAATTAGCTTCTCTAGCTAAGACGGCAGGGGCAGAAGTTGTCTCTTCTTATCGTCAAAAGCGTGAAAAATACGACAGTAAGTCTTTGATTGGTTCGGGCAAATTAGCCGAGATTAAAGCGATTGTGGAGGCTGATGAGATTGACACCGTTATTGTCAATGACCGCTTGACTCCTCGGCAAAATGTCAATTTGGAAGTTGAACTTGGTGTCAAAGTGATTGACCGTATGCAGTTAATTCTGGATATTTTTGCCATGCGGGCACGTAGTCATGAGGGGAAATTGCAAGTTCATCTCGCTCAGCTCAAATATATGTTGCCACGTCTTGTCGGACAAGGGGTTATGTTGAGCCGACAAGCTGGTGGTATCGGTAGTCGTGGTCCTGGTGAAAGTCAATTGGAGCTTAATCGCCGCTCAATTCGTCATCAAATTTCAGATATTGAACGTCAACTAAAGGTTGTCGAAAAAAATCGTGAAACAGGTCGTGAAAAACGCACCGAATCACAAGTGTTTAAAATCGGTTTAATTGGTTACACTAATGCTGGAAAATCAACGATTATGAACGTTTTAACCAATGATAAACAGTATGAAGCTGATGAATTGTTTGCAACTTTGGATGCAACAACCAAACAAATTTATTTACAAAATCAATTTCAGGTGACGCTGACGGATACTGTTGGATTTATCCAAAATTTACCGACAGAGCTGGTTGCTGCGTTTAAGTCAACTTTGGAAGAAAGTCGTAACGTTGACCTTTTGTTGCACGTTATTGATGCCAGCGATCCAAATCATGCGGAGCATGAAAAAGTGGTTTTGAATTTGTTAAAAGAGCTAGACATGCTAGATATTCCGCGCCTAGCTGTTTATAACAAAATGGATGTTGCGGAGCATTTGGTGGCAACAGCTTTTCCAAATGTGCGTATTTCTGCGCGTGATAAGGACGCTCGCACACTCTTACGCCGTTTGATTATCAATGAAATTCGTGAGATTTTTGAGCCATTTAGCATTCGTGTTCACCAAAGTCAGGCTTACAAACTGTATGAGTTAAATAAAATTGCTTTGCTAGACCATTATGACTTTGCCCAAGAATACGAAACCATTACTGGCTACATTAATCCTAAAAATAAATGGAGA
Source organism: Streptococcus pasteurianus (assembly GCF_004843545.1). Classification (NCBI taxonomy): domain Bacteria; kingdom Bacillati; phylum Bacillota; class Bacilli; order Lactobacillales; family Streptococcaceae; genus Streptococcus; species Streptococcus pasteurianus. The sequence continues at coordinate 742,044 of NZ_CP039457.1, forward strand.
CTAGAAGAATTTTATGACTGATTATATAAGCTTGGCTTTAAAATACGGTGGTTTTACATCACTCGATAAAGTTTATTTACAAAATACCTTGGAGCAGTTGACGGATGAGCAAAAACTCAGTTTTATCACACCGCCACCAAGTGTTATCAATGCTTATTTTGCGGAAATGTATCAAAAACAATCTCCAGAAGCCGCAACAGATTATTATTTTGAATTATCTAAAGAATTGCATTTGTTAAATGCTAACCCATCTTTTGATGAATACAAGCCCTTTATTCGCTTGAATTTATCAGGGAAATCATATGGTTTTACCTATGAAAATGATCAAGAAGTGGCGCGTGTTTTTTCTGAAAAGAATGAGACGTTAGCTATAGATATTTTGTTTGAATTGGCACAGGTTTTCCCACAATACAAGGTTTACGTGGAAGAAGGACACATAAAGATGTCAAAAATGGATTTTAATGAAGAAGTCCTTGAGGACCTAACGCCACAAGAAAGTCTGCTCGGCCATGTTTCAAAATTAAAAGGAAATGTGGTTAAGCTACAAAGTTTTAATCGTGATGAATTAGTAGAATTACTAGCTCACTACAAAGGACAAGTTTATTATACCTTTGATCATCGTGAGTTCATCGCTTATGTAAAAGTACAGTAGAGGAAAGGAGATAAAAACTTCGGTTTTTATCATTATAGAATGGAATTACAATTTTTGGGAACAGGAGCGGGTCAGCCATCAAAGTCACGTAATGTGTCAAGTTTGGTTTTGAAGCTACTTGATGAAATCAATGAGGTCTGGATGTTTGACTGTGGCGAAGGCACACAGCGTCAGATTTTAGAAACAACAATTAAACCGCGTAAAGTTAAGCGCATTTTTATTACGCATCTACACGGAGACCATATTTTTGGTTTGCCTGGATTTTTAGCTAGCCGAGCTTTTCAAGCTAACGAGGAACAAACAGACCTTGAGTTTTATGGTCCTATTGGTATTCGTTCGTATGTTTTAAATAGCTTGCGCTTGTCAGGAGCACGCTTGCCATACCGCATTCATTTCCATGAATTTGACGAGAATAGCCTTGGTAAGGTTATGGAAACTGATAAATTTGTGGTTTATGCAGAAAAACTTGACCATACGATTTTCTGTATTGGTTATCGCGTGATGCAAAAAGATTTAGAAGGAACGCTTGATTCTGAAGCTTTGAAGGCTGCAGGTGTGCCTTTCGGACCACTTTTTGGCAAAATCAAGAGCGGGCAAGATGTTGTTTTAGACGACGGAACAAAAATCATTGCCAAAGATTACATTTCAGCACCAAAAAAAGGAAAAATTATTACCATTTTAGGTGACACACGTAAGACAGATGCTAGTGTTCGTCTTGGTTTGGGAGCTGATATTTTAGTTCACGAATCAACTTATGGTAAAGGTGATGAAAAAATCGCGCGTAAACATGGTCATTCAACGAATATGCAAGCTGCTCAAATTGCCAAAGAGGCCTCAGCTAAAATGCTTTTGCTTAACCACATTAGTGCTCGTTTTCTTGGACGTGAGTGCAAACAAATCGAAAATGACGCCAAAACAGTCTTTGAAAACACACACCTTGTTAAAGATTTGGAAGAAATTAGCTTATGAGAATTATAGCCATTACAGGAGCAACCGGTGGTATTGCTCAAGAAATCGTCAAACATGTACCAGAAGACGATTATGTGATTGCCTTGGGACGTGATTTAAAGAAATTAAAAACACATTATGGTAAACGTTCAAATACAGAGTACTTTGCCCTTGATATGTCAAGCGATGTAGCAATTGCTGAAACGGTTGAAAAAATCTATGCTATCCATGGACGCGTTGATATTTTTATCAATAATGCTGGGTATGGAGATTTTAGTGATTTTGACACTTATACTACGGCGCAAATTCGTGACATGTTTGATATTAACACCTTTGCAACAATGACGTTTTCACGTTTAGTGGGCCAAAGGATGAAAGAAGCAGGGGAAGGTCATATCATCAATATTGCTAGTATTGCAGGTTTGATTGCTTCTGCCAAGTCTTCTGTTTATTCTGCAACAAAATTTGCTGTGATTGGTTTTTCAAATGCTTTGCGACTAGAATTAGCTGACAGCAACGTTTTTGTGACAACTGTTAACCTTGGTCCGATTGCAACGAAATTTTTTGATAAAGCAGATCCATCAGGAGAGTATCTTAAAAGTGTTGGGCGCTTTGTTTTACAGCCAGAATACGTTGCGAAACGCACCGTTGCCATTTTTGGCAAGAATAAGCGTGAGCTAAATATGCCTTGGTCACTTGCGGCGGCTCAAAAAGCTTACACACTTTTCCCAAGAATTGCAGATTTTTTAGCTAGAAAAATATTTAATTACAAATAAAACAAGCGTCGTTTCAACTCTACATAAGAAGTGAGAAGTGAATGATAACAAGTAAATACAATTGGAAAAATATTGAAAAAGAGCCAGATAATGGCTTTTTTGAGCTGACAAAAAAAGAAAAACTAACAGAATTAGCTAGTCAGATTCTTTATAGTCGAGGTGTTGATACGGCAGAAAAATTGATTCAATTTTTATCAACGGATTTGTCACAATTGCATGACCCTTACCTTTTACATGACATGGATAAAGCGGTTAATCGTATTCGCCAAGCTATTGAGAATTACGAACAAATCTTGGTTTATGGTGATTATGATGCTGACGGAATGACTAGTGCCAGCATTATGAAAGAAGCCCTTGAAATGTTGGGTGCCGAAGCCCAAGTTTATCTGCCAAATCGTTTCACAGATGGTTACGGCCCAAATGAATCAGTCTATAAATATTTCATTGAGCAGCAAAACGTTTCTTTGATTATTACGGTGGACAATGGCGTAGCAGGGAACGAAGCGATTGCCTACGCACAAAGTCAGGGGGTAGATGTCATTGTGACAGACCACCACGGTTTGCCAGCAGAGCTACCAGAAGCATTTGCGATTGTGCACCCAGAACACCCAGAAGCTGATTATCCGTTCAAATATCTGGCTGGCTGTGGCGTTGCTTTCAAAGTTGCTTGTGCTTTGCTAGAATCTATTCCGACAGAAATGCTTGATCTGGTGGCAATTGGAACAATTGCTGATATGGTGAGTTTGACTGATGAAAACCGCATTATGGTTAAAGTTGGACTTGAAATTCTGAAACAAACCGAACGCATTGGTCTGATTGAATTGATAAAAGTATCAGATGTGGATATGGCAGATGTCAATGAAGAAACGGTTGGTTTCAAAATTGCTCCGCAGCTAAATGCACTTGGTCGCCTAGATGACCCAAATCCTGCTGTCGAATTATTGACTGGCTTTGATGATGAAGAAGCGCATAACATTGCCAAGATGATTAATGCTAAAAACGAAGAGCGCAAGGAAATTGTTCAGAAAATCTTCGATGAAGCCATGAGCATGGTTGATTTGGAAAAGCCAGTGCAAGTATTGGCTAAAGAAGGCTGGCACCCAGGCGTTTTAGGAATTGTCGCAGGGCGTATTTTAGAACAAATCGCGCAGCCAGTGATTGTTTTAAATATCGAAGATGGGATTGCTAAAGGTTCTGCCAGAAGTATCGAGGCCATTAATATTTTCCATGCTCTTGATGAGCACCGTGATTTATTTGAAGCCTTTGGTGGACACGCTGGCGCTGCTGGAATGACTTTGGTGACTGAAAATCTTGATAAATTATCACAAGTTTTGTGTGATTATATTGCTGAAAATGATATTGACTTATCACAGAAAAAAGAGCTTGTTATTGATGAGGTTCTGGAGCTCTCAGAGATTAACCTTGATACCGTGCACAGTCTTGAAAAATTGGCACCATTTGGCATGGACAATCCAAAACCAGTCTTTGAAATTAAAGATTTTGTGGTGAAACAAGCACGCACTATGGGGCAAAATGGTGCGCATTTAAAATTAAAAATTGCCCAAGGTACAACGGCAATTGACCTTGTTGCCTTTAATCAAGGACATCTGGCGCAGGAATTTCAACAAGTGCAAAATCTTTGCCTTGCAACGACATTATCGATTAATAAGTGGAATGGGCAAACGACTGTTCAATTAATGTTGGAAGATGCGCGTGTTGAGGGTGTTCAGTTGATTGATATTCGCTCCAAAACGGCTAGCCTTCCAGAACGTGTTCCAGTATTGACTGAAGATAGCACGGCAAATGAAGTTGTGGTGTTAGACATCCCTGATAAGGCTGAAGAATTAAAATCACTCTTTGTGGGTCGTCATTTTGAAGCCATTTATTTTAAAAATCATATTAAACGTGCTTATTATCTGACAGGCTATGGCACACGTGACCAATTTGCTAAGCTTTATAAAACCATTTATCAATTCCCAGAATTTGATGTCCGCTACAAGTTGAAAGAATTGAGCCAATACCTTAATATCCCTGATATTTTGCTCATTAAAATGATTCAGATTTTTGATGAATTAGATTTTGTAACCATCACAGATGGTGTTATGGTCGTCAACAAAGATGCTCAGAAACGCAGTATTTCAGAAAGCCAAATCTACCAAGACCTCAAACAACAAGTTAAATTCCAAGAATTGATGGCACTAGCTACTCCCCAAGAAATATATGAGTGGTTGATTAATGAAAGTGATGAGTAGAGGTAGTTGGGGACCTCTCCCTCTAAGAGCGGTTTAGATTTACTAAAAAATATTAGAAAAGGTTGCTTTAGTTTATCATTTTCGATATAGGAAGAATTCACTAAGTTTCTCTAGAATTTGAGGAGAGAGCAGAGTGAATTTTTTTATTTTTGTGTTCGTTGTTAGATTTTGGTGTGGTAAATCAATCACTAGGTTAAGATTATTTCTATGTAACAATTGATTGCTATGAAAGTAAAGTATTATGACATTTATTCAAATAATTTTTATAATTAATCTACAAAAAACAATATTAAGGACATAATGTTTGAGCGAATCTTGTGTAAAGCGTATACTAGCGATATAGTAATTTTAAGTAATTACTAGTTGGTCAAACTTGGTGTGAAAACTCACACCCTCGAGTTCATTCAAAAAGGAGAATTATATGAATGCACACGAAATTTTAAACGACCCGTTTTTGAATAAAGGGACTGCCTTTACACAAACAGAACGTGAAAAATTTGGCTTAGTGGGGCTGTTACCACCACATATTCAAACTATTGAGGAACAAGCAGAGCAAGCTTATACTCATTATCAACGAAAAACATCTAATCTTGAGAAACGTCATTTTTTGATGGAGATTTTTAATACTAATCGTACACTTTTTTATTATCTCTTTAATCAACACGTGGTTGAATTCAATCCGATTGTTTATGATCCTGTAATTGCTGAGTCTATTGAAAAGTACAGTGAATTATTTGTTGATCCTCAATATGCTACCTATTTGTCGGTTGATCATCCAGAATATATTCGAGAAACATTGAAGAATGCAGCTGGAAAACGCCAAATTCGTTTGATTGTTGTAACTGATGCGGAAGGTATTTTAGGCATTGGTGACTGGGGGACGCAAGGTGTTGATATTTCAGTTGGAAAATTAATGATTTATACTGTAGCAGCAGGGATTGATCCAGCTACGGTTTTGCCTATTGTTATCGATGCAGGAACAAATCGAAAAGAGCTGTTAGATAATCCATTTTATCTCGGAAATCATCATGAGCGTATTCACGGTGAAATTTATGATAATTTTATTGATCAATTTGTACAAATAGCAGAAGAACTTTTTCCAGATCTTTATTTGCATTGGGAAGATTTTGGTCGTAGTAATGCAGCTAACATTCTTAATAAATATAAAGATAAGATTCCAACTTTCAATGATGATATACAAGGAACTGGCATTATTACCTTAGCAGGTATTTATGGCGCACTTGGAATGACTGGTGAAGAACTAATTAATCAACGTTATCTTTGTTATGGTGGAGGAACAGCTGGTGCTGGGATTGCTCATCGAGTATTTTTAGAGATGATAAATGAAGGTTTGACAGAAGAGGAAGCCTATAGTCGTTTTTATATGGTGGATAAGCAAGGTTTACTTTTTGATGACATGGAAGACTTAACTCCTGAACAGAAGCCTTTTGCACGTAAGCGTTCTGAATTTACAAATAGTGAACAGTTAATTGATTTAGGTGCAGTTGTCAAAGTTGTTAAACCAACTATTTTAGTAGGAACATCTACACAACCAGGAACGTTTACCAAAGAAATTGTTGAGGATATGTGTTCCTTTACAGAACGTCCTATTATTTTTCCATTAAGTAATCCAACAAAGTTAGCTGAGGCAACAGCTTCAGATTTGATTACTTGGTCTGATGGCAAAGCCTTTGTTGCGACAGGAATTCCAACAGCCGATATAGAGTACAAAGGAGTGACTTATCAAATTGGTCAAGCTAATAATGCTCTGATTTATCCTGGTTTAGGCTTAGGGGTAATGGCTGCTAAGGCTAAACTATTAACAGATCAGATGATTAGTGCTGCAGCGCATTCTCTCAGTGGTTTAATTGAAGATAAAACCACTGGGACACCAGTTTTACCACCGGTTTCACGATTGACAGAATTTTCGATTAGTGTGGCTAATGCAGTTGCTAAAAAAGCTCAAGAACAAGGCATAGCACAAGTTGAGGGTGATATGGAAAAAGCTGTTCAAGATCTTAAATGGTATCCTAAATACTAATAAGTAGAGTTTACCAAAGTATTTTTAGTGTTAGTTTTAGGAGGAGCTTAATCAAATGAACATTTTAACATCTATTGAAAACATTTTACCTATTATTCTCATCATTGCACTAGGGTTTTACCTTAATGAAAAAGGGTGGTTTGGCACTGAATTTGGAGGAAATATTTCTCGTTTAATCATGAATGTAGCTTTGCCGTCTTCCATCTTTATATCAGTTTTGAAGTATTTAACTTTAACAAAATTAGTGGCAGTAGCTCCTGGACTCATTTATACGTTTGGTTCAGTCATCATAGCTTATATTGTAGCATTTGCTATCGTTAAGCTCTTTAAGGTCGAACCAGGTCGTCGTGGAGTCATGATTAATATGTTTGCTAACGCTAATACTATTTTTATCGGTCTTCCACTTAATATTGCTTTGTTTGGCGATGCCTCTATATCCTATTTCTTGGTTTATTATATTACGAACACTGTATCAACTTGGGCATTCGGAGCTTTATTGATTGCACAGGATTCCAAGGATACTAATGAGAAGAAAAATAGCAGTTTTAGTTGGAAGAAACTGTTACCTGCTCCTCTTGTCGGTTTTCTAGTTTCATTAGTATTTTTATTATTTGATATTCCTGTTCCGACCTTTGCAACGAATACGTTGACTTATCTTGGTAATATTGTAACACCTTTATCTCTTATTTATATTGGTATCGTTTTATCGAAAGCAGGGTTATCTAGTATTAAATTTGATCGTGATACCATTTTGGCACTTTTAGGGCGTTACTTGTTATCACCTTTGGTCATGTTTGTTATTCTAGTTTTATTTGGTTCTAGTTTGCCAAGTGTAGAATATAAAACGTTTATAATACAAGCAGCTGTACCAGGGTTAGCAGTATTACCGATATTAGCTAATGAAGGTAATGGAGATGTGGAATATGCGACTAATGTTGTTACTACTTCAACTTTGCTTTTTGTAATTGTCATCCCAATTATTATTAGTTTAATTGGTTGATAAATAATTGACTTTAGTATAGATTAGCACTATAATGAGGGTGTAAAGATATCGAATATCAAGACCTTGTTCAAGTTGTAATGGCTTGGTCTTTTAGAAGTTCTTGTTAGTGGAGGCAGTGTATGTGTACAGCTATAACTTATCAAACTAAAGACAATTATTTTGGTCGAAATCTTGATTTAGATTTTTCTTATCATGAAGAAGTTACGATTTGTCCCAGAAATTATCCTCTTTCATTCAAGTACGAGACAAAACAAGACACTCATTTAGCAATTATTGGCATGGCAACAGTTGTAGGTGATTATCCATTGTTTTATGATGCTACAAATGAAAAAGGATTAAGTATGGCAGGATTAAATTTCCCAGAAAATGCTGATTTTAAACCTGCTAAAGATGGCAAAACAAATGTTGCCTCTTTTGAATTCATGCTTTGGATCTTGTCGCAGTGTGAAAGTGTATCAGAAGTGCGTCAACAATGTGAAAATTTAAATTTAACTGATGATGCTTTTAGTTCAGACTATCCTGTATCGCCATTGCATTGGATGATTGCAGATAGCAAGGAATCCATTGTTGTAGAACCCGTAAAGGATAAAGTGGCTATATATGATAATCCTATAGGTGTTTTAACTAATAATCCTACATTTGATAAACAGTTGTTTAATCTTAACAATTATCGTCACCTATCGCCAAAAGTATCTGACAATTTATTTTCAAAAGTTCTTGATTTAGATGTTTACAGTCGTGGTATGGGTGGAATAGGACTTCCAGGTGATTTGTCATCAATGTCGCGTTTTGTTAAGGTAGCTTTTACAAAATTAAATGCTGTAGCTGATTGTTCTGAAGCTAGTAGCGTTAATCAATTTTTCCATATTTTAAAATCTGTTGAACAACAAAAAGGCTTGTGTTATGTTGATGAAAGCAATGGATATGAGTATACTATTTATAGTTCTTGTGTGAACGTTGATAAAGGGATTTATTATTACACTACTTATGAAAATTCACAAATCACAGCAATTGATATGCATCAAGAAAATCTTGATAGCAGCCGATTAATTCGTTACCCACTTCAAAAAGAATGGAATGTACTTTATCAAAATAGATAGTATTTGTGGCGTTAAATTAACAATTTATAATGATTTGCTAATGAAAGGTATCCATTAAAAATCCATATCTTCCATTATCAATCATTTAAATATAAAAAGTGAGAACATGCTTTGTTTTCACTTTTTATATTTAAATTGAGCAATCGTGGAAAGATACTAAAAACCAGTTCCTGTAGATGGGAGCTGGTTTTTGAATTATGATTTAGAGCAATAATGATTGAGATTCTCTATTTTGAATGATAGTATGAAAGGAATTGCTCTGAAAGAAGATTTATAAATTACTTTTTAAACGATTAGAATGATGTAGTTACAGAGGAACAGATTTATTTTACTAGGCTTAGATACTGAAGTCTATTTATAGCATGTTAGAAAAATCAAAAGTATAGGTGGAAAAATATTAGCTAGTGAGATTCTTTTTGGTGATGGCTTGATAACGATAGTGTTTCGGGCTGACTCCTACCATCTTTTTAAATGTTCGTGAGAAATTTGAAGGAGAAGAGAAAGCTAATAGTTCGGCTATTTGAGAAGATTTAGCGCCATTACTTAATAGCTCTTTGGCGGTTTGCATTTTTAAATTTAAAAAATATTTCTGAATCGTTGTTTGAGTTTCGTGTTTAAATATCTGTTGTAATTTGGATTCACTCATATGGAAGTGTTTAGCTATTGTTTCAAGTTTTAGGTTAGTATTTAGATTATCTCTAAGGTATTGAATAACGGAAATTACAGTTGGTGACGCGGTCGTAGTGAGTTGTTCCTTGATGTTGTGAACTTGTTTTGTATAAAACAAAATAGCGGTATCACGGAGTTTTAAAATATCTGTTAGTTGTATTAATGATTCATTATCTTTAATAAAATTATCACGTGCTGAATATGATATTTCGACATTTAAACCTGAATGGATAGCCACTTGAGACAATCGATCAAAAACAATAATAGAATAATTTTTTTCGGATCGAAGTAAGTCACCAGTAATACTAGGGACGACAGCATTTCCTAAACGATTAACAGTTTCTTTTAGTAAATCGGGACTCCCTTTTCTTACTGCTTCTGCAATTTCACTTTCATAACGATACAAATAAGAGTACTTTGTAAAATTATAGTTGGAAAGATTTTTAGCTCTTTCTGTAAAAAAGTGCTTTGCCCAATAATGAGTGTATTGATGCAAAGGTTTTGATAATTTATCTTCTATAATGCCAGTTAAAGAGTGGTTAATTAGGATAAGTAATTCTCGTATTTGACTTAAGGGATAAAAAGGTAAGGACATAAGAAGATGATAAAAATAATCTTTTTCTTTAATGCTCATTTGACTATTTTTAACACGAGTTTCAAAGAATGATTCACTGATTGTATTTACTCTAAAAGGGCCTAAGATAATATATTCTTGTTGAATATGGAAAGCAATCAGTATTTCATTGAACATGCCATGGTAAAATAAAACATTTTCATCTATCTCTTTGAAACGACTCAATATTTGATGATAATCATAATAAAGAGATGATGTTTTATCTGTTTGGAACTCCGTAGTAATAGAAAACTCTTCGTCACAAATCATAATGGATATTCCCAATGTACTGTGAAGCGCCTTAAGCAATAAACTATTTGTCAAAAAATATTCTCCTATTATTATTGATTTTCTTATCATTTTATAAAAATAATTAAAAAAGTTCAAAGAATATGCACTCAAAATTAAAATGATAAAAAATAATGTTTTTGAATAGTTAATTAAAAAAATAAAAACCGAAAATGAATCTAAAAAAAAGAATAGATATTCCTCAATTTTTATTATTGATTTAAAATCTAAGTGTCTTTAAAAAAGATAGGTTTTTAATTTTGGTTTTCAAGAAAAGTTGTAAACGAACCAGAAAAGTAAATAAGGAGCAAAGAGATGTTTAAAAGACAGGATAATCGAATGAAGACTGGAGAGCGTTTTACGAAGTGGTCTATTCGTCGCTTAAGTGTAGGTGTTGCCTCGGTTGCTATCGCTTCAGGATTTTTCGTTATTGGTGGATTAGGAAATAGTCAAATTGTCCATGCTGATGTGATAGACAGTCCTTCCAGTATAATGCAGGATTCTGATGATTCATTAGCGAAAGAAGCTAATGCCAATGATGCCACTACAGAGGTGACAGAAAAAGAACAAGCAATGGATTCTGTGGAGAAAACTCAAAATAGTGGCGATACAGTTACTGATACCAATGATGACGTTTCTTCAGAAGATGATAAATTAACCTCAGATGCATCGGAAAACTTAGAGACACCGATAGAAGAAAAAGTTGATACATCAGCTGAAGAAGAGGTTTCATCTGATGACTTAGGTTTGGTAGATGTTGATAGTGATAAGTCACTAGAAAGTAGCGAATCACAAACGGATTCGTCAGAAACAGTGACACCGGCTGTTAATACAGAGAATAACTTAGAGAATTCTAGTAGTACTTTTACGGATCGTTCAGCAGTGTCAACTGGTGAAAAAATTGTTGATACTAATACACATTATACTGCCTCAGGTATCGAAGATTCTACACTAAGATATGCTAATACAGTGTTTGATAGCGTTAAAGATGATGGTACTATTCACCTGACTGTTACAAAGTGGGCAACTGGTGCAACGGGTTGGGGAACAGATACAAGTAACCCATACGCAGGAAAGTACCTATTGTCTTTCACACGAGAAGAGTTTTATTCACAAATTGAGTCAATTACAATTAAGTCAAATGCTAACCTCACTAATTTAGTATCGGAATCAAATGGTGCCTTGTGGACTGTACCAATTAGTACAACAACAGTACAATCAGGATTAATTGGGGTTGTTACCAATCATGATGTTACCATTACGTTAAAAAATGGGCAAACCCTTACCTCTTTAGGACTAGCTGATGATAAACTAGGTTTCTCTAGTGTTTGGGTGAAAAAGAATGGTTCAATCGCTAAAGAAAGTATCAGTAATGGATTTATTCAGCAAAATAATGCACACATCAACAAATCAGATAGTGATAAACAGGACAGTTCGTTTTTAGGAACGAATACTGGGGTTATGGGGAATAAAGTACTATTTGATGCGAATTCAATGGTTATTAATTCAGTTCATAATTTCAAACCTAATGAAAATTTTCTACAATCAAATTACACTTGGATTTTGTACATTATGGAACAAATTCCAAAAGATTTGCTTCCCTACATTGATTTGGATAATATTGAATTGGGTGTCTCAGATATCAGCGGAAATTTCCAAACTAAGAATCCAATAAAATTGAAAGCTGATAGTAATGGATTGGTTGATAGTCGCAATAGTCCTGAAATTAGTATTATTAATAATGATACACGTACGCAATTGGATGCAGCTAGAACTCGTTTGGATAAGGATGTATTTTATGGTACTTTGGGGCAAAGTCGTAACTACACAATTAAGTATCATTTGAAAGATTCAGTGACGTTGGCGGAATTTGCTAAGGCCATGAATGACTATATAAAAAATAACAATCAGCAGCTAACATTTGAATCATGGCTTGAGAGTGATTATTTAAATAGTGGACGACCATTACTTGATAAACCAGATGGTGGAGCTGATACAAAAGAATTGCTTCACTCTTATGCTAATGGCTATTTAGATGTTAATGATAGTGATAAAGACGGTTTATTCGATTTTGTTGAATCTCAAATTCAATCAGACATTAATAAAGTAGATACTGATGGAGATGGTGTGCCAGATGGACAAGAGTATTTGATCGATAATACTGATATCTTGGATGCTAAGTCTTATAAGGTGGCAAAACCGACAACATCTACAACTGTTATTAATAATGCCGCTTCTGATACTGTTATTCAGGGAACAGTACCTAAAGTTGTTTATACAGATCCTTCAGACGATTCAAAATCTTTAAATGTCACTAATACAGACGCTGGCGAAGTTATTGTTAAGTTGGTAAAACAAGGAACTGACAGTGTAGTGGCGCAGACGACTATTCCATTTAAGGATCTATTAGCTGGGAACTTTGAATTAACTATTCCAAAAGGAACACTTCAAACAGGGGACAAACTACAATTAGTCGCTTATAGTCCAGATGGGAAACAGCATACTGACGGAGATATCATTACGGTTGATAACCGTAGCGATGCGGATAAATATACTCCAAACGTTGAAGACGAAACGGTTGATTTTGGAGGTAAGGTTGATTTAACGGATAACGTGACGAACTTAGGAGATCTACCAAGCGGAACAACGGTAACGGATGTCACAAAAACTCCAATTGATACGACTCAACCAGGCGATTATACAGGTACCATTGAAGTGACTTACCCAGATGGTAGCAAAGAGACCATTGATGTTCCTGTTCATGTGGTTGATAACCGTAGCGATGCGGATAAATATACTCCAAACGTTGAAGACGAAACGGTTGATTTTGGAGGTAAGGTTGATTTAACGGATAACGTGACGAACTTAGGAGATCTACCAAGCGGAACAACGGTAACGGATGTCACAAAAACTCCAATTGATACGACTCAACCAGGCGATTATACAGGTACCATTGAAGTGACTTACCCAGATGGTAGCAAAGAGACCATTGATGTTCCTGTTCATGTGGTTGATAACCGTAGCGATGCGGATAAATATACTCCAAACGTTGAAGACGAAACGGTTGATTTTGGAGGTAAGGTTGATTTAACGGATAACGTGACGAACTTAGGAGATCTACCAAGCGGAACAACGGTAACGGATGTCACAAAAACTCCAATTGATACGACTCAACCAGGCGATTATACAGGTACCATTGAAGTGACTTACCCAGATGGTAGCAAAGAGACCATTGATGTTCCTGTTCATGTGGTTGATAACCGTAGCGATGCGGATAAATATACTCCAAACGTTGAAGACGAAACGGTTGATTTTGGAGGTAAGGTTGATTTAACGGATAACGTGACGAACTTAGGAGATCTACCAAGCGGAACAACGGTAACGGATGTCACAAAAACTCCAATTGATACGACTCAACCAGGCGATTATACAGGTACCATTGAAGTGACTTACCCAGATGGTAGCAAAGAGACCATTGATGTTCCTGTTCATGTGGTTGATAACCGTAGCGATGCGGATAAATATACTCCAAACGTTGAAGACGAAACGGTTGATTTTGGAGGTAAGGTTGATTTAACGGATAACGTGACGAACTTAGGAGATCTACCAAGCGGAACAACGGTAACGGATGTCACAAAAACTCCAATTGATACGACTCAACCAGGCGATTATACAGGTACCATTGAAGTGACTTACCCAGATGGTAGCAAAGAGACCATTGATGTTCCTGTTCATGTGGTTGATAACCGTAGCGATGCGGATAAATATACTCCAAACGTTGAAGACGAAACGGTTGATTTTGGAGGTAAGGTTGATTTAACGGATAACGTGACGAACTTAGGAGATCTACCAAGCGGAACAACGGTAACGGATGTCACAAAAACTCCAATTGATACGACTCAACCAGGCGATTATACAGGTACCATTGAAGTGACTTACCCAGATGGTAGCAAAGAGACCATTGATGTTCCTGTTCATGTGGTTGATAACCGTAGCGATGCGGATAAATATACTCCAAACGTTGAAGACGAAACGGTTGATTTTGGAGGTAAGGTTGATTTAACGGATAACGTGACGAACTTAGGAGATCTACCAAGCGGAACAACGGTAACGGATGTCACAAAAACTCCAATTGATACGACTCAACCAGGCGATTATACAGGTACCATTGAAGTGACTTACCCAGATGGTAGCAAAGAGACCATTGATGTTCCTGTTCATGTGGTTGATAACCGTAGCGATGCGGATAAATATACTCCAAACGTTGAAGACGAAACGGTTGATTTTGGAGGTAAGGTTGATTTAACGGATAACGTGACGAACTTAGGAGATCTACCAAGCGGAACAACGGTAACGGATGTCACAAAAACTCCAATTGATACGACTCAACCAGGCGATTATACAGGTACCATTGAAGTGACTTACCCAGATGGTAGCAAAGAGACCATTGATGTTCCTGTTCATGTGGTTGATAACCGTAGCGATGCGGATAAATATACTCCAAACGTTGAAGACGAAACGGTTGATTTTGGAGGTAAGGTTGATTTAACGGATAACGTGACGAACTTAGGAGATCTACCAAGCGGAACAACGGTAACGGATGTCACAAAAACTCCAATTGATACGACTCAACCAGGCGATTATACAGGTACCATTGAAGTGACTTACCCAGATGGTAGCAAAGAGACCATTGATGTTCCTGTTCATGTGGTTGATAACCGTAGCGATGCGGATAAATATACTCCAAACGTTGAAGACGAAACGGTTGATTTTGGAGGTAAGGTTGATTTAACGGATAACGTGACGAACTTAGGAGATCTACCAAGCGGAACAACGGTAACGGATGTCACAAAAACTCCAATTGATACGACTCAACCAGGCGATTATACAGGTACCATTGAAGTGACTTACCCAGATGGTAGCAAAGAGACCATTGATGTTCCTGTTCATGTGGTTGATAACCGTAGCGATGCGGATAAATATACTCCAAACGTTGAAGACGAAACGGTTGATTTTGGAGGTAAGGTTGATTTAACGGATAACGTGACGAACTTAGGAGATCTACCAAGCGGAACAACGGTAACGGATGTCACAAAAACTCCAATTGATACGACTCAACCAGGCGATTATACAGGTACCATTGAAGTGACTTACCCAGATGGTAGCAAAGAGACCATTGATGTTCCTGTTCATGTGGTTGATAACCGTAGCGATGCGGATAAATATACTCCAAACGTTGAAGACGAAACGGTTGATTTTGGAGGTAAGGTTGATTTAACGGATAACGTGACGAACTTAGGAGATCTACCAAGCGGAACAACGGTAACGGATGTCACAAAAACTCCAATTGATACGACTCAACCAGGCGATTATACAGGTACCATTGAAGTGACTTACCCAGATGGTAGCAAAGAGACCATTGATGTTCCTGTTCATGTGGTTGATAACCGTAGCGATGCGGATAAATATACTCCAAACGTTGAAGACGAAACGGTTGATTTTGGAGGTAAGGTTGATTTAACGGATAACGTGACGAACTTAGGAGATCTACCAAGCGGAACAACGGTAACGGATGTCACAAAAACTCCAATTGATACGACTCAACCAGGCGATTATACAGGTACCATTGAAGTGACTTACCCAGATGGTAGCAAAGAGACCATTGATGTTCCTGTTCATGTGGTTGATAACCGTAGCGATGCGGATAAATATACTCCAAACGTTGAAGACGAAACGGTTGATTTTGGAGGTAAGGTTGATTTAACGGATAACGTGACGAACTTAGGAGATCTACCAAGCGGAACAACGGTAACGGATGTCACAAAAACTCCAATTGATACGACTCAACCAGGCGATTATACAGGTACCATTGAAGTGACTTACCCAGATGGTAGCAAAGAGACCATTGATGTTCCTGTTCATGTGGTTGATAACCGTAGCGATGCGGATAAATATACTCCAAACGTTGAAGACGAAACGGTTGATTTTGGAGGTAAGGTTGATTTAACGGATAACGTGACGAACTTAGGAGATCTACCAAGCGGAACAACGGTAACGGATGTCACAAAAACTCCAATTGATACGACTCAACCAGGCGATTATACAGGTACCATTGAAGTGACTTACCCAGATGGTAGCAAAGAGACCATTGATGTTCCTGTTCATGTGGTTGATAACCGTAGCGATGCGGATAAATATACTCCAAACGTTGAAGACGAAACGGTTGATTTTGGAGGTAAGGTTGATTTAACGGATAACGTGACGAACTTAGGAGATCTACCAAGCGGAACAACGGTAACGGATGTCACAAAAACTCCAATTGATACGACTCAACCAGGCGATTATACAGGTACCATTGAAGTGACTTACCCAGATGGTAGCAAAGAGACCATTGATGTTCCTGTTCATGTGGTTGATAACCGTAGCGATGCGGATAAATATACTCCAAACGTTGAAGACGAAACGGTTGATTTTGGAGGTAAGGTTGATTTAACGGATAACGTGACGAACTTAGGAGATCTACCAAGCGGAACAACGGTAACGGATGTCACAAAAACTCCAATTGATACGACTCAACCAGGCGATTATACAGGTACCATTGAAGTGACTTACCCAGATGGTAGCAAAGAGACCATTGATGTTCCTGTTCATGTGGTTGATAACCGTAGCGATGCGGATAAATATACTCCAAACGTTGAAGACGAAACGGTTGATTTTGGAGGTAAGGTTGATTTAACGGATAACGTGACGAACTTAGGAGATCTACCAAGCGGAACAACGGTAACGGATGTCACAAAAACTCCAATTGATACGACTCAACCAGGCGATTATACAGGTACCATTGAAGTGACTTACCCAGATGGTAGCAAAGAGACCATTGATGTTCCTGTTCATGTGGTTGATAACCGTAGCGATGCGGATAAATATACTCCAAACGTTGAAGACGAAACGGTTGATTTTGGAGGTAAGGTTGATTTAACGGATAACGTGACGAACTTAGGAGATCTACCAAGCGGAACAACGGTAACGGATGTCACAAAAACTCCAATTGATACGACTCAACCAGGCGATTATACAGGTACCATTGAAGTGACTTACCCAGATGGTAGCAAAGAGACCATTGATGTTCCTGTTCATGTGGTTGATAACCGTAGCGATGCGGATAAATATACTCCAAACGTTGAAGACGAAACGGTTGATTTTGGAGGTAAGGTTGATTTAACGGATAACGTGACGAACTTAGGAGATCTACCAAGCGGAACAACGGTAACGGATGTCACAAAAACTCCAATTGATACGACTCAACCAGGCGATTATACAGGTACCATTGAAGTGACTTACCCAGATGGTAGCAAAGAGACCATTGATGTTCCTGTTCATGTGGTTGATAACCGTAGCGATGCGGATAAATATACTCCAAACGTTGAAGACGAAACGGTTGATTTTGGAGGTAAGGTTGATTTAACGGATAACGTGACGAACTTAGGAGATCTACCAAGCGGAACAACGGTAACGGATGTCACAAAAACTCCAATTGATACGACTCAACCAGGCGATTATACAGGTACCATTGAAGTGACTTACCCAGATGGTAGCAAAGAGACCATTGATGTTCCTGTTCATGTGGTTGATAACCGTAGCGATGCGGATAAATATACTCCAAACGTTGAAGACGAAACGGTTGATTTTGGAGGTAAGGTTGATTTAACGGATAACGTGACGAACTTAGGAGATCTACCAAGCGGAACAACGGTAACGGATGTCACAAAAACTCCAATTGATACGACTCAACCAGGCGATTATACAGGTACCATTGAAGTGACTTACCCAGATGGTAGCAAAGAGACCATTGATGTTCCTGTTCATGTGGTTGATAACCGTAGCGATGCGGATAAATATACTCCAAACGTTGAAGACGAAACGGTTGATTTTGGAGGTAAGGTTGATTTAACGGATAACGTGACGAACTTAGGAGATCTACCAAGCGGAACAACGGTAACGGATGTCACAAAAACTCCAATTGATACGACTCAACCAGGCGATTATACAGGTACCATTGAAGTGACTTACCCAGATGGTAGCAAAGAGACCATTGATGTTCCTGTTCATGTGGTTGATAACCGTAGCGATGCGGATAAATATACTCCAAACGTTGAAGACGAAACGGTTGATTTTGGAGGTAAGGTTGATTTAACGGATAACGTGACGAACTTAGGAGATCTACCAAGCGGAACAACGGTAACGGATGTCACAAAAACTCCAATTGATACGACTCAACCAGGCGATTATACAGGTACCATTGAAGTGACTTACCCAGATGGTAGCAAAGAGACCATTGATGTTCCTGTTCATGTGGTTGATAACCGTAGCGATGCGGATAAATATACTCCAAACGTTGAAGACGAAACGGTTGATTTTGGAGGTAAGGTTGATTTAACGGATAACGTGACGAACTTAGGAGATCTACCAAGCGGAACAACGGTAACGGATGTCACAAAAACTCCAATTGATACGACTCAACCAGGCGATTATACAGGTACCATTGAAGTGACTTACCCAGATGGTAGCAAAGAGACCATTGATGTTCCTGTTCATGTGGTTGATAACCGTAGCGATGCGGATAAATATACTCCAAACGTTGAAGACGAAACGGTTGATTTTGGAGGTAAGGTTGATTTAACGGATAACGTGACGAACTTAGGAGATCTACCAAGCGGAACAACGGTAACGGATGTCACAAAAACTCCAATTGATACGACTCAACCAGGCGATTATACAGGTACCATTGAAGTGACTTACCCAGATGGTAGCAAAGAGACCATTGATGTTCCTGTTCATGTGGTTGATAACCGTAGCGATGCGGATAAATATACTCCAAACGTTGAAGACGAAACGGTTGATTTTGGAGGTAAGGTTGATTTAACGGATAACGTGACGAACTTAGGAGATCTACCAAGCGGAACAACGGTAACGGATGTCACAAAAACTCCAATTGATACGACTCAACCAGGCGATTATACAGGTACCATTGAAGTGACTTACCCAGATGGTAGCAAAGAGACCATTGATGTTCCTGTTCATGTGGTTGATAACCGTAGCGATGCGGATAAATATACTCCAAACGTTGAAGACGAAACGGTTGATTTTGGAGGTAAGGTTGATTTAACGGATAACGTGACGAACTTAGGAGATCTACCAAGCGGAACAACGGTAACGGATGTCACAAAAACTCCAATTGATACGACTCAACCAGGCGATTATACAGGTACCATTGAAGTGACTTACCCAGATGGTAGCAAAGAGACCATTGATGTTCCTGTTCATGTGGTTGATAACCGTAGCGATGCGGATAAATATACTCCAAACGTTGAAGACGAAACGGTTGATTTTGGAGGTAAGGTTGATTTAACGGATAACGTGACGAACTTAGGAGATCTACCAAGCGGAACAACGGTAACGGATGTCACAAAAACTCCAATTGATACGACTCAACCAGGCGATTATACAGGTACCATTGAAGTGACTTACCCAGATGGTAGCAAAGAGACCATTGATGTTCCTGTTCATGTGGTTGATAACCGTAGCGATGCGGATAAATATACTCCAAACGTTGAAGACGAAACGGTTGATTTTGGAGGTAAGGTTGATTTAACGGATAACGTGACGAACTTAGGAGATCTACCAAGCGGAACAACGGTAACGGATGTCACAAAAACTCCAATTGATACGACTCAACCAGGCGATTATACAGGTACCATTGAAGTGACTTACCCAGATGGTAGCAAAGAGACCATTGATGTTCCTGTTCATGTGGTTGATAACCGTAGCGATGCGGATAAATATACTCCAAACGTTGAAGACGAAACGGTTGATTTTGGAGGTAAGGTTGATTTAACGGATAACGTGACGAACTTAGGAGATCTACCAAGCGGAACAACGGTAACGGATGTCACAAAAACTCCAATTGATACGACTCAACCAGGCGATTATACAGGTACCATTGAAGTGACTTACCCAGATGGTAGCAAAGAGACCATTGATGTTCCTGTTCATGTGGTTGATAACCGTAGCGATGCGGATAAATATACTCCAAACGTTGAAGACGAAACGGTTGATTTTGGAGGTAAGGTTGATTTAACGGATAACGTGACGAACTTAGGAGATCTACCAAGCGGAACAACGGTAACGGATGTCACAAAAACTCCAATTGATACGACTCAACCAGGCGATTATACAGGTACCATTGAAGTGACTTACCCAGATGGTAGCAAAGAGACCATTGATGTTCCTGTTCATGTGGTTGATAACCGTAGCGATGCGGATAAATATACTCCAAACGTTGAAGACGAAACGGTTGATTTTGGAGGTAAGGTTGATTTAACGGATAACGTGACGAACTTAGGAGATCTACCAAGCGGAACAACGGTAACGGATGTCACAAAAACTCCAATTGATACGACTCAACCAGGCGATTATACAGGTACCATTGAAGTGACTTACCCAGATGGTAGCAAAGAGACCATTGATGTTCCTGTTCATGTGGTTGATAACCGTAGCGATGCGGATAAATATACTCCAAACGTTGAAGACGAAACGGTTGATTTTGGAGGTAAGGTTGATTTAACGGATAACGTGACGAACTTAGGAGATCTACCAAGCGGAACAACGGTAACGGATGTCACAAAAACTCCAATTGATACGACTCAACCAGGCGATTATACAGGTACCATTGAAGTGACTTACCCAGATGGTAGCAAAGAGACCATTGATGTTCCTGTTCATGTGGTTGATAACCGTAGCGATGCGGATAAATATACTCCAAACGTTGAAGACGAAACGGTTGATTTTGGAGGTAAGGTTGATTTAACGGATAACGTGACGAACTTAGGAGATCTACCAAGCGGAACAACGGTAACGGATGTCACAAAAACTCCAATTGATACGACTCAACCAGGCGATTATACAGGTACCATTGAAGTGACTTACCCAGATGGTAGCAAAGAGACCATTGATGTTCCTGTTCATGTGGTTGATAACCGTAGCGATGCGGATAAATATACTCCAAACGTTGAAGACGAAACGGTTGATTTTGGAGGTAAGGTTGATTTAACGGATAACGTGACGAACTTAGGAGATCTACCAAGCGGAACAACGGTAACGGATGTCACAAAAACTCCAATTGATACGACTCAACCAGGCGATTATACAGGTACCATTGAAGTGACTTACCCAGATGGTAGCAAAGAGACCATTGATGTTCCTGTTCATGTGGTTGATAACCGTAGCGATGCGGATAAATATACTCCAAACGTTGAAGACGAAACGGTTGATTTTGGAGGTAAGGTTGATTTAACGGATAACGTGACGAACTTAGGAGATCTACCAAGCGGAACAACGGTAACGGATGTCACAAAAACTCCAATTGATACGACTCAACCAGGCGATTATACAGGTACCATTGAAGTGACTTACCCAGATGGTAGCAAAGAGACCATTGATGTTCCTGTTCATGTGGTTGATAACCGTAGCGATGCGGATAAATATACTCCAAACGTTGAAGACGAAACGGTTGATTTTGGAGGTAAGGTTGATTTAACGGATAACGTGACGAACTTAGGAGATCTACCAAGCGGAACAACGGTAACGGATGTCACAAAAACTCCAATTGATACGACTCAACCAGGCGATTATACAGGTACCATTGAAGTGACTTACCCAGATGGTAGCAAAGAGACCATTGATGTTCCTGTTCATGTGGTTGATAACCGTAGCGATGCGGATAAATATACTCCAAACGTTGAAGACGAAACGGTTGATTTTGGAGGTAAGGTTGATTTAACGGATAACGTGACGAACTTAGGAGATCTACCAAGCGGAACAACGGTAACGGATGTCACAAAAACTCCAATTGATACGACTCAACCAGGCGATTATACAGGTACCATTGAAGTGACTTACCCAGATGGTAGCAAAGAGACCATTGATGTTCCTGTTCATGTGGTTGATAACCGTAGCGATGCGGATAAATCAGAGAATTCTGGTGGCAATCTGATCGTATCAAATGATGATAATAATATTTTCCCAAATCAAGGTGCATCGCATATTATGCCAACTAATAATGTTCTTATTAACAAGAATAGCCTACCAAATACAGGTGATTCAAATAGTATTGTAGGGGTACTGTTAGGTGGTATGTTAATTGTTATGTCTACGTTGTTAGGAACAGGGAATTCTAGAAAAAAATTTAATAACGATTCAAGAAGAGATAAGTAATTAAGTATAGTAATCACTCTCTATAATTGTCATCTTATAGCGACAAGTGATAAACTTTAGAATTATCATAGTGATTAAATGAAAAATACTAATTTATAGCACTTAATTAAGTATAAAATGAATCTTAAAAATGTTTTATATTAATGAGACGTGTAGGAAGGGGGTGAGATGTTGGAAAAGTTGAAGAGGGTTGCAACTCCAAAGCGTATTGTAGGTCTTACAATCGTAATATTAGTTCTAGTTTTTGGCTTTCAAAATAGGAACTCTGTTGAATTATCAGTGATATTTTTTTCAATTAAATTACCACTAATAGTTCTCATTGTAGCTCTCTATGTTTTAGGGGTTATTTCTGGATGGATGTTTAAACGTAATGATGTTAAAAAGATTGTTTCGGATGTTCAAAAAGAAACTAAGGAAGAACTGGCTGAGTTAAAAAATCAGCTAAGCACAGATTAAGTCGGTGATATAGAAAATAGGAGGAAATACTTATGTCAGAAAAAGGAACAGTAGAATCAGCTAAAGGTAAAGTAAAAGAAACTGTTGGAAAAGTTACTGGAGATAGTCAAAAGAAAGCAGAAGGATTACTAGACCAAGTTGTTGGTAAAACAAAAGAAGTAGCTTCAAATGTTAAAGAAACAGCAGAAGAGCTTGTAGAAGAAGTTAAGGATAAACTTGATAAATAAAAAATCAGTTTAGCATTATTGTAAAGGGTATTCTTGATGTTAAAGAGAATAGTGAACAACTAAAAAATTTCACTGAAGATTGGTAGTCTGCCAATTGTAGTGCTTAAGTAAACTCTAGCGAGAACAACATTTGTTCTCGCTTTTTTGATGTTAAAACTGAGATAAAAGCTTTGTAATCATATAGATAATATGTGTGTCTATCTAGCAATGGCTAATTTAATCGCAGTAAGAATTTTTTCTTGACAAGTGAGTGGATACTCACTATAATATTACCTATTCTAGTAAGTGATTAATTACTCATTTATCGATTTTAGAAAGAAGGTTTAGTAATGGAAAAACTCATTGATCTAAGAGAACTGAAAAAAGCTTTCTCTGCGCAAATGGTTTTGAATGGTGTGACCCTTGAAGTTAATAAAGGTGAAATCATCGGACTGATTGGTCCATCTGGTGCAGGAAAGTCAACAATGATAAAAACTATGCTGGGAATGGAAAAGGCAGATAGTGGAACAGCTTTGGTGCTCAATACTCAAATGCCTAATCGTCATATCTTGGGAAAAATTGGTTATATGGCTCAATCGGATGCTCTTTATGATGCCTTGACTGGTCTTGAAAATTTGGAATTTTATGGACAGATGAAAGGAATTGCCAAGAAAGACTTAACTTTGCAAATTCACCATGTAGCACGAGTTGTTGACTTGCAAGATCATCTTGATAAATTTGTCTCAGGCTATTCCGGAGGGATGAAACGTCGTTTATCACTTGCCATTGCCCTACTTGGAAATCCTGACTTGCTGATTTTGGATGAACCAACAGTAGGAATTGACCCTTCTCTTCGTCGAAAAATATGGGCAGAGTTAGATAATATTCGCCAGGAAGGACGTTCAGTGTTCATTACGACACACGTTATGGACGAAGCTGAACTTACAGATAAGGTTGCTCTGCTCTTATATGGTGACGTCATTGCTTTTGATACACCGCAGGGGCTCAAAGAGCGTTATGGTGTCAATACTGTGGAAGAAGCATTTTTGGCTGCTGAAGATAGAGAGGAACTTTAAGATGCGTATTCTAGCTATTTCTAAAAAAGTATTAAAAGAATTACTACGTGATAAGCGTACCCTAGCTATGATGTTTGTGGCACCAATTCTTATCATGTGGCTGATGAATGTCATGTTCTCGGCTAGCAGTACAACTTCAGTGATTATTGCTGCTGTTGATGTTCCAAGTAGTTTGATTGAAAATCTTGATGATGTGGAACATGTTGCTGTTGAAAAATATACTAGTGCTAAAGCGGCGCAAAAGGATTTAGACAATCAGGAAGTTGATGCGATTCTTACGGTTGATGATGATACTTATGATGTAACCTATGCCAATACAGACTCATCTAAAACCGCTCTAACCCGTCAAGCTATCAAATCGGTGCTTAGTTGGTCTATTACCAACCAGTTTATGAGCCAAGTTAAGGAAGCTGTAGCTGAAACTCCGAGTCTCGCTTCCCTTCTCCCTACCAGCAATGTTAGTTCGACTGACTTAACCGAACATTATGATTATGGTGACGAAAATACGGGATTCTTTGCCAAGATGATTCCAATCCTTATGGGCTTTATGGTTTTCTTCTTTGTCTTTTTGATTTCAGGAATGGCGTTACTCAAAGAACGTACGAGCGGTACTCTTGATCGTTTGTTAGCCACACCTGTTAAACGTAGCGACATTGTGTTTGGATATATGATTTCCTATGGTATTATAGCGGTTATTCAAACTGTTGTTATTGTCCTTTCAACTATCTGGTTGCTTGATATTGAGGTAGTTGGTAATATTATCAATGTCATCATTGTGAATTTTGTTTTAGCCTTGGTAGCCCTAGCTTTTGGAGTTTTATTATCTACTCTAGCAAAATCAGAATTTCAGCTGATGCAGTTTTTACCGCTGGTAATCATGCCTCAGCTCTTTTTCTCAGGAATCATTCCTCTGGATAGTATGGCAGATTGGGTACAACATATTGGTAAAATTCTTCCTCTTTCATATTCAGGAGATGCCTTGACTAAGATTATCATGTATGGCGATGGATTTAATAGTGTTGCCTTTGATCTTTTAATCTTATTAATGTTTCTTGTTGGTTTAACCACTGCTAATATTATAGGGCTCAAACGCTATCGTAAAGTGTGATATAATGAAAGAAGTGGTGATAAAAAGGAGTTTAGTTTTACATGACTGAAAAAAATATCGTTTTATCTTTTGAAGAACGTTTATCGAAAGTTAAAATGCCTTCGGGAAAACGCAATACCTTATTGGCAGCTATGAAGTTATTTGCAGCGCAAGGATTTCACGGAACATCGACTGCACAAATAGCAGAAGTGGCTGGAGTGAGTCAAGCAACTATTTTTAAATATTTTAAGACAAAAGAGGAATTGTTAATAGGTGTCTTGGAGCCAATGGCAGAACTTTTGAGTGCTCCTTTTATCCAAAATATTATGAAGTTTAGCAAGAAAGAAGATATTGTTCATTATTTTATTTATGATCGTTACGCTTTTATCAAAGCCAATCACTCATTGGTGAAGATTATTATTCAAGAACTATTGACGAATTCAGAAATGAAGCACTTTATTGGGAAACAGATGGAGCAATTAGCACCCTCTATTGATAAAATTGCTGAGCGTTTATGTGAAGGGAATTGTCTTCGAAAAACGGAGGTTATCCGTATTGCAATTTCACCTTTTTTTAGTTATATAATGCAAATGGTCATTTTTGATGTAGAAAGTCAAGATGAAGAATACGATCTCACTCTTTTAGAGCAGCAAACGTTAAAACTCTTGTCAGAATAAGGTTGGAGAAGATAATGTTTCATTTTAAAATGATGATGAGACCTTATCTGAAACTGTCAAATTCACCTTTTATTACAAGTTGTTTGTCAGTATTACATTTTTCATAAAAGTGTGCTATAATAAAATGTAAAACATTTTTTGGCAAAAAGCCCATAGAAAGAAGAAAATGGATTTAAAAAATTATATCGCTACAATTGAAAATTATCCTAAAGAAGGAATCACTTTCCGTGATATTTCTCCTTTGATGGCAGATGGAAATGCTTATAGCTATGCTGTTCGCGAAATTGTACAGTACGCTACTGACAAGAAGATTGACATGATTGTCGGTCCAGAGGCGCGCGGATTTATCGTCGGTTGCCCTGTTGCATTTGAACTCGGAATTGGCTTCGCACCAGTTCGTAAACCTGGTAAATTGCCACGTGAAGTAATCTCAGCTGATTATGAAAAAGAATACGGCATTGATACATTATGTATGCACGCTGATGCTATTAAACCTGGACAACGTGTTCTTATTGTTGACGACCTTTTGGCGACAGGTGGTACCGTTAAAGCAACCATTGAAATGGTAGAACGCCTTGGCGGTGTTGTAGCTGGATGTGCTTTCCTTGTTGAATTGGACGGATTGAACGGACGTAAAGCACTTGAAGGTTACGATACAAAAGTTTTAATGAATTTTCCAGGGTAATCATAGTTAAAAACTATATCTACTTAGAGGAATTATATAATTGAAAACTATATCTCCATATTTTATAATATTACTTAACGACAATATTATAGAATGGAGATATTTTCATGCCAATAAAACTTGATAAAGAATTGCCGGCGTTAGACATTTTACGCGAAGAGAATGTCTTCATTATGGATAATAAACGTGCCAAACATCAAGATATTAGACCAATGGATTTTCTCATTGTCAACTTGATGCCAACAAAAGAAGTGACAGAGACACAGCTTTTACGCCTATTAGCCAATACGCCTTTGCAAATTAATGTTGAGTTTCTTTATATGACGAGCCATGAGTCTAAAAATACAACTGCTGAACATTTAGAAACTTTTTACAAAACATTTGACGATGTGCGACATAAGTATTATGATGGATTAATCATAACAGGTGCTCCTATTGAAACTTTGGATTATGAAGAAGTTGATTACTGGAGCGAACTTTGTCAAATCTTTGCTTGGTCTAAAACACACGTTTATTCAACTCTTCATCTTTGTTGGGGAGCGCAAGCGGGCTTGTACTATAAATACGGCATCAAAAAAGTTTTGTTAGACTGTAAGTTATCAGGTGTTTTTTCACAAGACGTTGTTAGCCCTGAAAATCCTATCGTACGTGGATTCGATGATAGTTTTATGGCGCCACATTCACGTTATACCGAGGTGTGTCGTGAAGACGTTGAAAAAATTGATGACTTGGAAGTTATTGCGGCTAGTGAAGTTGTTGGTTTGTCTATTGTGGCTAGTAAAGATTTGCGTGAAGTTTATAGCTTTGGACATTTAGAATATGATCGAGAAACCCTTGATAGGGAATATAAACGTGATGTTAAGGTTGGAAAAAATCCTAACATTCCAGAACACTATTATTTGAATGACGACCCCGCCCAAAATGTGCCAATGCACTGGAATTTGGCAGCAACAACATTCTTTAGTAACTGGATTAACTATGCTGTTTATCAGGAAACCCCATATTCATTGGTAGAACTGGAAAAAGATTTTTCATTTTATGGTTACCTATAATCAGATAGGGTTAATTTTCTGACGATAAAACGTGCTAAATCTCTATCTCGGATGACTTGATGGATAGGATTATCTTTTAGGAATATTATTATGAGTTTTTTAGAAAATTTTAAATCGGGTAATTTGGTGCTACCGAGTGCTCTTCTTTTTCATTATAAAGATATCTTCAAAAGTTCAGATGACTTTTTGATTTGGCAGTTTATTTATTTGCAAAACACGACCAAAATGGATGACTTAGCGCCTAGTCAAATCGCAACTGCTTTAGACAAGACAGTTGCCGAAGTGAATCGTTCGATTTCTGATTTGACTGCTCAAGGTCTTTTGGACATGAAAACCATTGAGCTTGGTAGTGAAATTGAGGTTATTTTTGATGCAAGTCCAGTTTTGGCACTTTTAGATGACTTGTTAGCTAAACCTACGGAGACTCAAGAAAAACAAGCTTTAAATCCTATTAAAGAATTGGTTGAAGATTTTGAGCGTGAGTTGGGCCGCATGCTTAGCCCATTTGAACTGGAAGATTTGCAAAAAACAATTCGTGAGGACAAGACAGACCCTGATTTGGTTCGGGCAGCCCTTCGTGAAGCTGTTTTTAATGGTAAAACTAATTGGAATTATATCAATGCGATTTTACGTAATTGGCGTCGTGAGGGTATTACAACCATGCGTCAAGTTGGGGAACGTCGTAAAGAGCATGAGGACTCGAAAGCAGGCAAAGTATCCGTATCAGATGATTTTCTAGCTGCTATGGATTTATGGAGTGACTAATGAGAGTAGGACGTGAACGTTTAAAGAAAATCTTAGCTATTATTGGTGAGATGTATCCAGAGGCACGTGGTGAATTGGAGTGGGAGACACCATTTCAATTGCTAATCGCGGTCATTTTATCTGCGCAAACGACAGATAAGGCAGTTAATAAAATCACGCCAAACCTTTGGAAAAAATACCCTGAAATTGCTGATTTAGCCAATGCAAATTTAGAAGATGTTGAAGATTGTCTGAGAACGATTGGTCTTTATAAAAATAAAGCTAAAAATATCGTCAAGACAGCGCGAGCTATTTTACGAGATTTTGATGGCAAAGTTCCAAAGACTCATAAGGAGCTTGAAAGTTTGCCTGGAGTTGGACGTAAGACGGCTAATGTTGTTTTGGCAGAAGTGTATGGTATCCCGTCCATCGCTGTGGATACTCATGTGTCGCGTATCGCTAAACGTCTCAATATCTCAGCACCAGATGCTGATGTTACCGAAATTGAGCAAGACTTGATGAAGAAAATTCCAAAGAAAGATTGGATTTTAACACATCATCGCTTGATTTTCTTTGGACGTTATCATTGCTTGGCTAAAAAGCCAAAATGCGACATCTGTCCAGTTCAAGCCTACTGTAAGTATTACAAAGATAATGTGAAAAATAATTAGAGTTTGGGACGAAAATTGTTTACATAGTTATTATTTACAAGACGCAGTGGTTGAGTGGTTTCTAATGCGCTGATAAATCAGCTTTTACAACCCTACTTGACATCAAGCTTCGCTTGACTTTATTTCCCACCTCAAAAGCTTCCCCAAAGCTTTTGAGCTGTGCGGGGGTGAGTTATAAAGCTTTGGGGAACCTTTATAATCGGGAAATAAAACTTACGAAGTAAGTGTCAAAAACGGTTTAGGAATAGACCGTTTTAGGTCAGCAACAAGAAATTAAGACTTGCTGAGAAATCAAGTTTCTACGAAACTACTGATTCGCTTTTTAATTTTTAGGCTCATGAATAAAGTCTCCACTGGAGACTTTATTTGTCTCACTCCCTTTTGATATAATTGAAATGAATGATATTTTAGAAGGAAAATTTATGCAGACAGTATTATCACAACGTTTGGCTGCCGTGGCGGAATTTGTGCCGCAGGGGGCACGTTTACTTGATGTTGGAAGTGACCATGCTTACTTACCAATTGTTTTGACAGAAGGGGAAAAAATTTCATTTGCTATTGCAGGTGAAGTGGTTAAAGGACCTTATGAATCAGCCCTTCATAATGTTGCAGGAGCTGGTTTAGCTGATAAAATCGCTGTTCGTTTAGCAGACGGTTTAGCGGCTTTTGACGAATCTGATAATGTGACAGCTATCACCATTTGTGGCATGGGTGGTGGTTTGATTGCTGATATTCTCGCAGCTGGCGTTGATAAATTAGCAAGCGTTGAGCGTCTGATTTTACAACCTAATAACCGTGAGGATGAGCTTCGTGCTTGGCTTATGGCAAATCATTTCAAAATTATTGCGGAAAAAATCATGACTGAAAATGATAAATTCTACGAAATCATGGTGGTAGAACATGGGAAAATGACTTTGTCGGATACAGAATTGCGTTTTGGACCATTTTTAAATCAAGAAAAATCAGCAATCTTCAAATTACGTTGGAAACGTGAATTGAAAAAATTAGAGATTGCTTTGCCACATGTTCCTAAAAATCGTATCGATGACCGCGAAGCCATTTCACAAAAAATAGCAGCAATTAAGGAGGCTATCAATGAAAGCAAGTGAGATTATTGCTCGTTATGAGGCGTATTGCCCACGTGAATTATCTATGGAAGGAGATATTTCAGGGCTTCAAATTGGCACTCTTGACAAGGATGTTAAGCGTGTGATGATTGCACTTGATGTTCGTGAGACGACAGTTGCAGAAGTAATTGAAAAAGGTGTTGATTTGATTATTGTTAAACACGCTCCGATTTTTAAACCACTTAAGGACTTGGTCGCAACGGCACAAAATCAGATTTACATTGACTTGGTGAGGCACGACATTGCCGTTTATGTTAGTCATACTAACATTGATATTGTTCCAGATGGTTTAAATGATTGGTTTTGTGAGCTCTTGGAGATTAAGGACACTGACATTTTGACACCAACTGCAGATGGCTATGGGATTGGTCGTATCGGAAAGATTGAGGAGCAGACTTTTTCCGATTTTGCATTAAAAGTAAAAGAAAAATTCCATTTGGATAGTGTACGCCTAGTTGCTTATGGAAATCAAGAGACTCTCGTTAACCGTGTTGCGATTTGTGGCGGAAGTGGTCAAGGATTTTATCGTGACGCAATGGAAAAAGGGGCACAAGTGTATATCACAGGAGATATTTATTATCACACAGCCCAAGAAATGATTACTAACGGCATGCTTGCGATTGACCCTGGGCATCACATCGAAGTGCTTTTTATCGATAAATTGGTTGAAA
The DNA here is from genome assembly GCF_004843545.1 of Streptococcus pasteurianus. Taxonomy (NCBI): domain Bacteria; kingdom Bacillati; phylum Bacillota; class Bacilli; order Lactobacillales; family Streptococcaceae; genus Streptococcus; species Streptococcus pasteurianus. The sequence continues at coordinate 773,111 of NZ_CP039457.1, forward strand.
AATTCAATGCTTGGAAAGCCGATAATCAATGGAATGTTGATTTTATAGCCAGCCAAGCAGAAACTAATCCATTTTTTCATTTGTAATAAGTTGTAGGATTGAGAAGAAGTCTCAATCCTATTTTGGTTTAAAAATGTCATGCTAATCCAGAATTTGCGTTATTTCAGTGCAGGAAATTCCTGAAAAACTTGCAAAATAGGAAACTTAGTGACAGCATTTCCAAAAAATGGTAAAATAGAATTGATAATTAATAAAGAGGGAGACCTAACTATGAAAGGTATTATTCTAGCAGGAGGATCTGGTACACGTTTGTACCCATTGACTCGTGCGGCTTCAAAACAACTTATGCCAGTGTATGATAAACCAATGATTTACTATCCACTGTCTACACTAATGTTGGCAGGAATTCGAGATATTTTAATCATCTCAACACCGACTGATATTCATCGTTTTGAAGAATTACTTGGTGATGGGTCAGAATTTGGAATTTCACTTTCTTATGCTGTTCAACCAAGCCCAGATGGATTGGCACAAGCTTTTATCATCGGTGAGGAATTCATCGGTGATGACAACGTTGCGCTTATCTTAGGAGACAACATTTATCATGGACCAGGACTTAGCAAAATGCTTCAAAAAGCAGCTAGCAAAGAAAAAGGGGCTACTGTCTTTGGTTACCAAGTCAAAGATCCAGAACGTTTTGGTGTTGTTGAGTTTGATGATAATCGTAACGCGATTTCAATTGAAGAAAAGCCGGAACATCCAAAATCTCACTATGCCGTAACAGGTCTTTATTTCTATGACAATGATGTTATTGAAATTGCTAAAAGTATCAAACCAAGTGCGCGTGGTGAACTTGAAATTACAGATGTCAACAAAGTTTACCTTGAACGTGGCGACCTTTCTGTAGAAGTTATGGAACGTGGTTTTGCGTGGCTTGATACAGGAACACACGAAAGTCTTTTGGAAGCGGCTCAATACATTGAAACTGTACAGCGTATGCAAAATCTTCAAGTGGCAAACTTGGAAGAGATTGCTTATCGTATGGGCTACATCACCAAAGAAGATGTTCATAACCTTGCACAACCATTGAAGAAAAACGAATACGGAAAATACTTGCTTCGTTTGATTGGAGAAGAGTAATGACTGAACAGTTTTTTGGTAAAGAATTAGCAGGGCGCAAAATTGATGCTATCCCTGGAATGATTGAATTTGATATTCCGGTCCATGGTGACAACCGCGGATGGTTCAAAGAAAACTTCCAAAAAGAAAAAATGATTCCTCTTGGTTTTCCAGAATCTTTCTTTGCAGAAGGTAAATTACAAAATAACGTTAGCTTCTCACATAAAAATGTTTTGCGTGGACTTCATGCAGAACCTTGGGATAAATACATTTCTGTGGCTGACGAAGGTAAAGTTCTAGGGTCATGGGTTGACCTACGTGAAGGTGACAGTTTTGGTCATGTTTATCAAACTGTTATTGATGCCTCAAAAGGTATCTTTGTTCCTCGCGGTGTTGCCAATGGTTTCCAAGTATTGTCTGATAAAGTTGCATATAGCTATTTGGTTAATGATTACTGGGCACTTGAACTCAAACCAAAATATGCCTTTGTTAACTATGCAGACCCAACATTAGGCATTAAATGGGAAAACTTGGAAGCAGCAGAAGTCTCTGAAGCTGACAAAAATCACCCATTGCTTAAAGACGTTAAACCATTAAGCAAAGAAGATTTGTAATACCTAATAAAAAAATAAATCAGAAAGGAATGTTCAGTTTATTAAAAAAACTGAACACGGGACTAAATCTCTGAGAAAAAAGATAAATCTTCCTAGACGCTAGTCGTCTACGTCGGACTTTCTATTTTTCCACGAGATTTTTCGCAAGCGAAACGTCCCTTTGTATCTTAAGTTATGTCTGAATACAAAAATATCATTGTAACCGGTGGTGCAGGTTTCATCGGTTCAAACTTCGTACACTATGTTTATAATAACCATCCAGACGTACATGTTACTGTTCTTGATAAATTAACATACGCTGGTAATCGTGCTAACTTGGAAGAAATCCTTGGTGACCGTGTTGAATTGGTTGTTGGTGACATTGCAGATGCTGAATTGGTTGATAAATTAGCTGCTAAAGCTGATGCTATCGTTCACTACGCTGCTGAAAGCCACAACGATAACTCATTGAAAGATCCAAGCCCATTCATCCAAACGAACTTTGTTGGAACATACACACTTTTGGAAGCAGCTCGTAAATACGATATTCGTTTCCATCACGTATCAACTGACGAAGTTTACGGAGATCTTCCACTTCGTGAGGACCTTCCAGGACATGGTGAAGGACCGGGTGAAAAATTCACTGCTGAAACAAAATACAATCCAAGTTCACCTTATTCATCAACAAAAGCTGCATCAGATTTGATTGTTAAAGCTTGGGTACGTTCATTTGGCGTTAAAGCAACTATTTCTAACTGCTCTAACAACTATGGACCATACCAACACATCGAAAAATTCATTCCTCGTCAAATCACAAACATTTTGTCAGGAATTAAACCAAAACTTTACGGTGACGGTAAAAACGTTCGTGACTGGATTCACACAAACGACCACTCAACTGGCGTTTGGGCTATCTTGACTAAGGGACGTATCGGTGAAACTTACCTTATCGGTGCAGATGGTGAAAAGAACAACAAAGAAGTTCTTGAACTTATCCTTGAAAAAATGGGTCAACCAAAAGACGCATATGACCACGTAACAGACCGTGCTGGTCACGATCTTCGTTACGCTATTGATTCAACTAAACTTCGTGAAGAACTTGGTTGGAAACCTCAATTCACAAACTTTGAAGAAGGACTTGAAGCAACGATCAAATGGTACACAGATAACCAAGATTGGTGGAAAGCTGAAAAAGAAGCTGTTGAAGCTAACTACGCTAAAACACAAAAAGTTCTTGACAAATAATCATAAAAGCCTATCGTATCAAGGGTTACAGCTTGGGCGACAGGCTTTTTTGTAGTTTTGGGGCATTTTCGGAGGCAACGTAAGGGTAGAAAAGTGCTATAATAGATTTAATTTTTCGGTAAAGGAGGAACAGTGATGAAAGATGATGTAAAATTAGCTCACGAAATTGCTAAAAGAGCACATCACGATCAAGTTGACAAAGCTGGTGCGCCGTATATTTTACACTCTGAGACTGTGGCATCGTTTGTCACGAAAGATGATGAAAAAATTGTTGCCTATTTACACGATGTGATAGAAGACACTCCTTATCAGCTGAGTGATTTAGAAGAAGCAGGTTTCTCGTCTGAAATCATAAAAGCAGTTGATTTATTGACTAGAAAAGATGGGCAATCGTACAAGCAATATCTTAAACTTGTTAAAACAAATGAATTAGCACGTGTTGTCAAATTGGCGGATTTAAAGCACAATTCAGATTTATCAAGGCTGGCTCAGGTCACTCGAAACGACATCAAACGTCTGAAAAAATACCAAGATGCCACTATATTTTTAAGCACTTAGATAGCTCTATGTGCTTTTTATCCCCTTAAAAATAGGAAATGCCGTCTAAGTTAACCTTTGATTCAAGAATTGTCCTTAGTTTTCTGGTACAATAGAATAAAACAAGAAAGAAGAGAGAAATGACAAAATTAGCAACGATTTGTTATATTGATAATGGTGAAGCGCTTTTGCTTTTACATCGCAATAAAAAACCAAATGATGTTCATGAAGGAAAATGGATTTCTGTTGGTGGTAAGCTAGAAGTAGGTGAGACACCAGATGAATGTGCGAAACGTGAGATTTTTGAGGAAACGCATTTTACTGTTAAAGAAATGGATTTCAAGGGAGTGATTACGTTTCCAGAATTCACACCAGGGCATGATTGGTACACTTATGTTTTCAAGGTAACCGATTTTGAGGGAGAATTGATTTCTGATGAAGAGTCACGTGAAGGAACTTTAGAGTGGGTGCCTTACGACCAAGTTCTATCAAAACCGACTTGGGAGGGTGACTACGAAATTTTTAAATGGATTTTGGATGATGTGCCATTCTTTTCAGCTAAATTTACTTATGACGACGAACAGCGCTTGGTTGATAAAAGCGTGACATTTTATGATAAATGAGTGAATCGTTTTAAAAAATGGTGATTTTAATAGAAAATGCTATAATGGAAGTTAGTTTAATCATCGATTGCAAACAGTAGTGAGGAGTTTACATGAATTATCATCAAGAGAAGAAATTTACAGATTCTTGGTTTTTTAAATGGTTTTTAAATAATCAAGCAGTTGTCGCTGTTTTGATTACTTTTCTTGTGTTTTTAACCCTTTATCTCTTTACCAAGATTTCATTTTTATTTACGCCGATTATATCTTTTATAGCTATTATTATGTTGCCTTTGGTGATCTCGGCAATTCTTTATTATTTAATCAAACCTTTGGTTGGTTTTATTGAGAAACGTGGCGTTAGTCGGACAACTTCTATTTTTATTGTGTTTGCGATTATCATTGCTTTGTTAATCTGGGCTGTGGCGAGCTTTATCCCAACGATTCAAGAGCAGTTAACGTCTTTCGTTGAGAATTTACCAAGCTATGTCAGAAGCATTAATGTTGAAGCTAATAAATTCTTAGAGAGCCCCTGGCTAGCCAATTATCAAGAAGAATTGGAAGAAATGCTGTCAAATGTGAGCACTAAAGCAATTGATTATGCGGAAAGCTTTTCAAAAAATGCGATTGACTGGGCATCAAATTTTGCCAGTGCTATTGCTCGTGTAACTGTGGCAATCATTATGTCTCCTTTTATCTTATTTTATTTCTTGCGTGATAGCGGTAAGATGAAAGAAGGCTTATTAAAAACACTTCCGACACGGATGCGCCGCCCAATTTCGCGTGTTCTCGGTGATATTAATAAACAATTAGCTGGTTATGTTCAAGGACAAGTAACGGTTGCTATTGTTGTTGGTATTATATTTACGATTTTCTTTAATATTATTGGTTTGCGTTATGCGGCTACTTTTGGGATTATCGCTGGTTTTCTTAACATGATTCCATATCTTGGGAGCTTTCTTGCCATGGTTCCAGTCGTTATCATGGGAGTTGTCCAAGGTCCGATTATGCTCATTAAAGTTTTGATAGCATTTGTTATTGAGCAGACAATCGAGGGACGTTTTGTTTCGCCTTTGGTTCTGGGAAGCAAATTGAGCATTCACCCGATTACCATCATGTTTATTTTGCTAACGTCTGGGGCAATGTTTGGTGTTTGGGGCGTTTTCCTAGGGATTCCAATTTACGCTTCAATCAAAGTTGTTGTTAAAGAAATTTTTGAATGGTACAAACGTATCAGTGGTTTGTATGAGGAAGAAGTACTTATTATAGAAGGGAAAGAAAAAGCTAAAGATGTTGAATAGTGAAAAAATGGTGGCTTCGATTCAAAAACAAGATTTGGAGCATGCTGATAAATACTTTAAACGCGCTTTAAAAGAAGATGATGCTGAGACGCTCTTGGAATTGGCAGAATATCTTGAAAGCATTGGCTTCTTGCCACAAGCAAGGGAAATTTATTTGCAGGAACGTGAGAGTTATCCTGAAGTAAACATTAACCTAGCGCAGATTGCAACTGAAGATGGTGATATTGAGGGAGCTTTCTTGTATTTGGATGCCATTTCACCAGAAAGCGAAGCATATTTATCAGCTTTGCTTGTCATGGCTGATATTTACGATATGGAAGGTTTGACAGATGTTGCGCGTGAGAAATTATTGCTAGCTAGTAAAATCAGCGATGACCCATTGGTTATCTTTGGTTTGGCTGAAATTGAGTTAGAATTAGGTAATTTTAATCAAGCAATCAAAGAATACGCTAAGTTGGATAACCGTGAAATCCTTGAATTAACAGGGATTTCTACTTATCAACGTATCGGTCGTGCTTATGCTAGTCTTGGGAAATTTGAAGCAGCGATTGAATTTCTTGAAAAAACGATTGAAATTGAATATGACGACGGAACAATTTTTGAATTAGCCACTATTTTGTATGACCAAGGGGAGTATCAAAAGGCAAATGTTTACTTTAAGCAGTTGGATACGATGAATCCTGATTTTGAGGGCTATGAATACATCTATGCCCAATCTCTTCATGAGGAAAACAAAACAGAAGAGGCGCTTCGTCTAGTTCAAAAAGGCTTGAGTAAAAACGAATTTGATACCAATTTGTTGCTTACTGCATCACAATTTTCATATGAGTTGCATGATTCTAAGCAAGCTGAAAACTATCTTTTGAAAGCAAAAGATGTTGCGATTGATGATGAAGATGTCTTAATGCGTTTGACCAACTTGTATTTGGAAGAGAAACGTTATGAGGATGTTGTTACTTTGTCACGCGATAATATCGACAGCGTCCTAACAAAATGGAATATCGCTAAAGCTTACCAAGCTTTGGAAGCTGATAAAAAAGCGCTCAATCTTTATGATGAATTGGCAACAGATTTATCGGATAATCCAGAGTTCTTGCAAGATTATGCTTATATTTTACGTGAATTTGGGCAAAAGGAACGTGCTCATCAGGTTGCAGAACGTTATTTGCAACTAGTTCCAGATGATGTGAATATGGTAGGATTTTTAAATGAAAATGAATTTTAGAAACCGTTTAATTAGTAATCTTATCACAGTCATTATTATTTTTTGCTTGCTAATTTTTTTTGACCATAGTGGTACACCATTACGTAATATCATTATTGTCTTTACAGGTTTTATTTTAATGACTGTTTATGATTTTGTTAAAACAAGACGGAAAAAATAAATAATAAAAGAAGTATAGCACATTAGAGCTATACTTCTTTTATTAATATTGATTTTCCTTACTTTTACACTAGTTTTATATAGGGCAGATTGATCTGTAAAAATAATTCATATTATGACATAGCTTTGTTATCAAATAACTATATTATTTGAATGTTTCTTTATAGAATCTTTATGTTGTGGCTTTTCTATTAATTCCGTTTTAATAATGCTGGTGTTACAATTATAAAACAAGGAGGAGTTATAAAAATGACTGTGATAATCAGTATAATCGGTCTATGTGCTGTGGCACTACTAAGTTATTATGTGTACATTCTCATGAAAGGAGATTCACAATAATGAGCTCAGTATTTCAATACATATTTTATCTAGCTATAGTAGTAATTCTTGCAATTCCGCTTGGAACCTATATTAAAAAAGTGATGAATGGCGAGAGGACCTTTTTGTCCAAAATTTTAACGCCTTGTGAAAATGCGGTATATAAATTATTGCGTTTAAATAAAGAAGAACAGATGAATTGGAAAAAATATGCTATTTCAGTATTTGTTTTTTCAGGAATAGGTTTTATTTTCTTATTTCTTTTACAACTTTTACAAGGTATTCTTCCAGGAAATCCCCAAGGCCTCTCAGGAGTAAAATGGGATTTAGCATTTAATACTGCAATAAGCTTTATTACGAATACAAACTGGCAAGCTTATAGTGGAGAATCTACAATGAGCTATTTGACACAATCTATCGGATTAACAGTTCAGAACTTTGTGTCAGCTGCTACTGGTATTGCTGTATTATTTGCTCTAATTCGTGGATTTAAAAAAGTGAAATCTGATGGATTAGGAAACTTTTGGGTAGACATTACAAGAATTATTATTCATATTTTAATTCCGCTTAACTTGGTCATCTCTTTATTGCTTGTTAGTGGTGGTGTGATTCAGAATTGGAAAAGCGCTGAAACAGTTTCTCTTGTTGAACCTATTGCAGTTAGCTCGAGAGGAGAAATCATTGAAAATGCTCAAATTGACTTATCTGATAATACTGTAACTGTTGACGGTCATGTTGTTAAGGATGCTCAAATTGTAAAAGAGCAGTTTGTACCAATGGGGCCAGCTGCAAGTCAGATAGCAATTAAGCAAACTGGGACAAATGGTGGTGGTTATACAGGAGTAAACTCAGCACATCCACTTGAAAACCCTAATGCTTTCACTAATCTCATAGAGATGATTTCTATATTGTTAATTCCTACCGCGCTTTGTTTTACATTTGGAAAAGCAGTAGGAAATAAAAAACAAGGTATTGCAATCTTTATGGCAATGTTTATCTGTCTTGTTTTAGCACTTGCTTCTATTGCAGTTAGTGAACAATTTGGAACAACTCAATTATCGCAAAATGGAGCGGTTAATCTTTCCATGACAAATCAATCAGGAGGTAATATGGAAGGAAAAGAAACACGCTTTGGTATTGCTTCTTCAGCTACTTGGGCAGCATTTACAACAGCTGCTTCTAACGGCTCTGTTAATTCTATGCATGATAGTTATACACCTCTCGGAGGTATGGTAACAATGCTATTGATACAACTTGGAGAGGTTGTATTTGGGGGTGTTGGTTGTGGACTTTACGGAATGCTTGCATTTGCTATTCTGACCGTATTTATTGCAGGTCTTATGGTAGGTAGGACACCAGAGCTGTTAGGTAAGAAGATTGAACCTTATGAAATGAAGTGGTCAGTGATGGTTTGTCTTGCAACGCCTATTGCTATTTTGGTAGGGAGTGGTATTGCTGCTATAGTACCAAATGTGGTAAATAGCTTAAATAATAGTGGTGCTCACGGTTTTTCAGAACTTTTGTATGCTTTCTCATCTGCAGGTGGTAATAATGGCTCTGCATTTGCAGGCTTTGATGCTAATACACCGTTTTTGAATATCACTCTTGGATTGGTTATGTTATTTGCTAGATTTCTCCCTATTATTGGGACACTTGCGATTGCAGGAAGTTTAGCAAGTAAAAAGAAAATTGCAACAACTGCAGGCACACTTTCTACAACAAATAGTACGTTTGTCTTCTTACTGATTGTCATTATTTTGTTAGTTGGAGCACTGAGCTTTTTACCAGCCTTGGCGCTTGGTCCATTGGCAGAATTTTTTCAGTAATAATATTTAAGGAGATCCTAACATGTCATCAAAAGTAAAAGGTACTTTTTCTGATAAAAAAATGATTGGTAAAGCTATAAAAGATTCATTTATAAAACTAAATCCAAAAACACAAGTTCAAAATCCTGTTATGCTTTTAGTTTATATTTCTGCAATCTTAACAACTATACTTTGGGCAGTATCTTTGTTTGGATTAAAGGATGCTTCTAGTGGCTATACACTTGCAATCACAATTATTCTTTGGTTTACTTGTATTTTTGCAAATTTTGCAGAAGCTATTGCAGAAGGCCGTGGTAAAGCTCAATCTGACTCATTACGTGCAGCTAAAAAAGATGTCGAAGCACATAAAATTCCGTCGCTAGACAAGAAAGACCAAATTACCCCTGTATCATCTGTTAGTTTAAAAAAAGGTGATTTCGTTATCGTAAAAGCAGGAGAGCAAATACCTGGAGATGGTGAAGTTGAAGAGGGGGCAGCATCTGTAGATGAGAGTGCCATTACTGGTGAATCTGCTCCTGTTATTCGTGAGGCAGGTGGTGATAGAAGTGCTGTTACTGGTGGTACCACAGTTCTATCAGACTGGATTGTAGTTAGAATCACAAGTGAGGCTGGGGAAAGTTTTCTGGATAAGATGATTGCTATGGTTGAAGGTGCTGCTAGAAAGAAAACACCTAACGAGATTGCCTTACAAATTTTTCTTATTGCACTTTCTATTATTTTTATTCTTGTTACCATGTCTTTATATACTTATTCAGTCTTTTCAGCAAAACAGGCAGGGATTAGTAATACAATTTCCATTACGACATTGGTAGCATTGCTTGTTTGCTTAGCACCAACAACTATTGGAGCTTTACTTTCTGCTATAGGAATTGCTGGAATGAGTCGTTTAAATCAAGCCAATGTGTTAGCTATGAGTGGTAGAGCCATTGAGGCAGCTGGAGATGTTGACATTTTAATGTTAGATAAAACTGGTACTATTACCTTAGGTAATCGTCAAGCTCATGCATTTATACCCGTAGATGGAGTAAGTGAAGTTGAACTTGCTGATGCGGCTCAATTATCATCACTAGCTGATGAAACACCAGAAGGTCGAAGTGTTGTTATTTTAGCAAAAGAAAAATTTGGAATTCGTGCACGCGATCTTTCTGATAAAAACATGGAATTCATTCCTTTTACTGCTAAAACACGTATGAGCGGTGTTGATTATGATGACAATGAGATTAGAAAAGGTGCTGCTGAGACAATGCAACAATATGTCACACAGGCAGGAGGTATTTATTCTTCTGAATGTGACCATGTTGTACAAGATATTGCTAAACAGGGAGGCACACCGTTAGTAGTTTCAAAAAATCATAAAATTTTAGGTGTTATTCATTTAAAAGATATTATCAAACAAGGGGTTCAAGAGAAATTTTCTGATTTACGTAAAATGGGAATTAAAACCATAATGATTACTGGAGATAACCCAGTGACAGCCGCTGCCATCGCTGCCGAAGCTGGGGTGGACGATTTTCTTGCAGAAGCAACTCCAGAAGCAAAACTTCAGATGATTCGTGATTTTCAATCTAAAGGACACTTAGTTGCCATGACTGGAGATGGTACAAATGATGCTCCGGCTCTAGCGCAAGCGGATGTGGCTGTTGCTATGAATACTGGAACTCAAGCAGCAAAAGAAGCTGGTAATATGGTAGATTTGGACTCATCTCCTACAAAATTAATTGATATTGTTCGTATTGGAAAACAGCTCTTAATGACCAGAGGGAGCCTTACAACTTTTTCTATAGCTAATGATGTTGCAAAATATTTTGCAATTATCCCAGCATTGTTTGTAGGACTTTATCCTGGTTTATCCGAGTTAAACATTATGCACCTACATTCATCACAAAGCGCTGTTTTATCTGCGATTATTTATAATGCATTGATTATTATTGCATTAATTCCATTGGCATTAAAAGGTGTTAAATATCGTGAAGTTCCAGCTGGAAAGCTTCTATCTCGAAATTTACTCATTTACGGTTTAGGTGGTCTAATAACACCGTTTATCTGTGTGAAATTAATTGATATGTTTTTAGTTTTCTTTGTTTTGAGATAACAAGTCTAGTGGTAAAAAATCAAGAGAGGTTTTGTAATGAAAACATTAAAAAATACATTTCCAAAAGCACTGATGATTTTCACTATTTTTACAGTACTTTGTGGAGTTGTTTATACAGGAGTTGTAACGGGTGCAGCACAACTTCTTTTTCCAGATAAAGCTGATGGATCTATTATTACGGTTAATGGGAAAAAATATGGTAGTGAATTGCTAGGACAGCAATATACTGATGATGCGCATATGTGGGGACGTATTATGAATGTTGACGTTTCTACTTATAAAGATAAAAATGGTAAAATATTAATGTATGCTGAGCCTTCTAACTTAAGTCCTTCAAGTGATAAATATCAAAAATTGCTAAGTGAACGCATATCCAAATTGCGTATGCATAATCCAGATATGAATGAAGAAACCATTCCCGTTGATCTAGTGACAAGCTCAGGTAGTGGCTTAGATCCTGACATTTCTCCTGCAGCAGCAGAATATCAAGTCGCGAGAATTGCCAAGGCAAATAATATATCTGAACAGAGTGTTAGAAAAATTATAAAGAAGTGCACTAAGGGTAGATTTTTAGGGATTTTTGGTGAGAAAACAGTTAATGTCTTGAAAGTTAATTTGATGTTGGATGGTATTATATAAATATCATATTGTGATGCATTACCATAGTTAACTTAGATATAAGTTCCTCAATCATTTGCCAAGGCAATCAAAAGCAAATCTGATTGTTTTTGTGACTGTTTATTAAAGTGTTCTCTACTGCATAGGAGAATAAGGGGGGACGCAGTGAGCAATTGGTAAGTATTTAAAAATTATTGCAAATCGATTAGACTTTGCAAGATAGTAAAATTGACTTTGTATATCGCTTTTCGTCTCTTGGTTACTCTTATTCCAAGATTATGATATACAAAGTTTTTTTGATGAGTCGATTTAGGAGGATAATGTTTGGTTTAATGAATACCTCCTAGAGTTAGGATAAGTTGGAAACGGTAACTAGTTTGTGTTACAATCTTTATGTAATATTAAAGTCTGTCTCGAAAACATGTGCTGAACTTTCTCTGCTTTCATTTATAACATTCTTGGAGGTATTTAATGGATCAAAATAGAAAAAATCCAGATCAGTTATTAGAGATTATTCGTCAAGAGGAAAACAAACAAAAAAGAGGAAAACTTAAAATATTTTTTGGCTATGCAGCTGGCGTTGGTAAAACTTATGCGATGTTAACTGCAGCCCATGAGGCTCAGAATAGAGGAGTTGATGTAGTTGCTGGATATATTGAACCTCACGCTCGTCCGAAAACCGCAGCCCTTCTGGATGGTTTAGAGATGCTTCCACAGTTAGATATTGTTTATAATGGGATTCAATTGCATGAATTTAATTTGGATGCGGCGATTGCACGAGCTCCTGAATTAATTTTGGTAGATGAGCTTGCTCATACTAATGCTGAAGGTTGCCGTCATGTAAAGAGATATCAAGATATTGAAGAGCTTTTAAAAGCAGGGATAGATGTTTACACGACAGTTAATGTCCAACATATTGAAAGCTTAAATGATATGGTTGCTTCTGTCACGGAGGTACTCGTAAGGGAGCGTATTCCAGATTCAGTGTTTGATAATGCTAATCAGGTTGAGTTAGTAGACATTGAACCGCAAGACTTAATTGAGCGTTTGAATGCTGGTGCTATTTATCAAGAGTCGCAAGCTAAACGAGCAGTTGATAATTTTTTTACTGTAGATAATTTAACAGCACTTAGAGGTATTGCATTGCGTCGTTGTGCCCAACGTGTTGAGATTCTTTCAGAGAATGCGCGCATTAAGAATCATGGTGATTATTATATCGATGAACACATACTTGTCTGTTTATCCTCATCTCCTTCGAGCACTAAAATTATTCGAACAGCGGCTAGGATGGCAAAAGCTTTTAAAGGAAGGTTTACAGCTTTATTTGTTGAGACAGCTGACCTTTCTACAATGGATGACAAAAATAAGGAGCGTTTATATGCTAACTTACGACTAGCAGAGCAGCTTGGTGCTCAGGTTGAGACAGTTCGTGGAGAAGATGTTCCTTTTCAAATTGCGGAGTTTGCGAGAGTATTTGGAGTGTCTAAACTTGTTATTGGACGAAGTTCAGCAACTAGACCACACTTTTTCAAGAAACCAACACTAACAGAAAAATTGGTAGAAATGGCCCCGAATTTGGATATTTATATTATTCCTGATACGTTGCCATCGGTTTCTGTTTATCGAGCACGAAAAGTACAGAAAAAGAAAAACATCATTTGGTCAACTACTGATATTCTAAAATGTCTTGTCATTTTAATCATATCTAGTTTAATTGGATACACTTTCCGTAATTTAGGATTTGATGAGGCTAATATTATTACAGTCTATGTGCTGGGTGTCTTAATTACTGCAGTGGTGACAACACATCAGATATATAGTTTAATATCTTCGGTAGTTAGTGTTCTTGTCTTTAATTTTATTTTTACTAAGCCTCAATTTACTTTTCAAGCCTATGATCAGGGATATCCAGTAACTTTTCTCATAATGTTTTTTGCTGCTTTTTTAACAGGATCCTTGGCAAATCGTTTAGAAAGACATGCAAAACAAGCTACACGTGATGCTTATCGTATGAAAGTTTTATTTGATACAAATCATCTCTTACAAAAAGCGAAAAGTCGGCAAGATATTATATCTGCTACTTCAAATCAGATTGTCAAGCTCTTAGGTAAAGACGTTGTTTTTTATTTGGCAAAAAAGGAAACGCTGGGTGAGCCCTATATTTTTTCAGCTACGAAAGATTTGCTAAATAACGGCTATACTAGTAGCAATGAAAAAGCAGTCGCAGAGTGGGTGTTTAAAAACAATAAAGCTGCTGGTTCAACGACTGATACGCTCCCAAATGCGAAGTGTTTATATTTAGCGATTCGAGTTAATAATAACGTGTATGGTGTAGTAGGAATAGTTATTGATGAGCAGCCTCTTGACTCATTTGAAAAAAGTATTCTTTTATCCATTATTGGAGAGTGTGCATTAGCCTTGGAAAATGAAAAGAATGCTTATGAGAAAGAAAAAGTAGCTATTCTTGCTAAAAATGAGCAATTACGTGCTAACTTACTACGTGCTATTTCTCATGATTTACGTACACCACTGACTTCTATATCAGGAAATGCTAGTAATCTTCTTTCAAATGGCGATTCCTTTGATGAAGCGACTAAAAAGCAGATGTACACAGATATCTATGATGATTCTATGTGGCTTATCAATCTTGTCGAAAATCTATTAGCTGTGACAAGGATTGAAGAAAATAATGTAAATTTACGCATTATAGATGATTTAGTTGATGATGTTGTATCAGAAGCATTACGCCATGTGAATCGAAAAAGCGTGGAACATCATATTGAAGTGAAGCATAAAGATGAGTTTCTTATTGCTAAAATGGATGCCCGACTAATTGTTCAAGTCATAATTAATATCGTTGATAATGCTATAAAGTACACACCTCAAGGATCACATATCCTTATTCAAACAGAACGACAAGGTAATAAAGCAGTTATTTCCATATCAGATGATGGTGAGGGGATGTCTGATGAGGTGAAGGAGCGAGTCTTTGATATGTTCTATAGCGGGATCAACAAAGTTGTTGATAGTCATAGAAGTTTAGGGTTAGGTTTGGCTTTATGTAAATCAATTATCAATGCCCATGGAGGAGAGATTAGTGTTTCAGATAATATTCCTCAGGGGTCAATATTCACATTCACTTTACCTATAGGAGGACAAATACATGAATAAAACACTTGTTCTATTAGTAGAAGATAATTCATCGGTAAGGAATCTGATGACGACAACCTTAAAAGCACATGGTTATCGTTATTTAACTGCACCTAATGGTGATGCAGCAATATTGGAAGCATCTTCACATAATCCAGATATTGTGTTACTTGATTTAGGGTTACCAGATATGGATGGTGTTGAGGTAATTAAAAAAATTCGTTCCTGGTCAAGTATGCCCATTATCGTTATTAGTGCACGAAGTGAAGATACCGACAAGATTGATGCACTAGATGCAGGTGCAGATGACTATTTAACTAAACCGTTTTCTGTTGAGGAACTGTTAGCACGTTTGCGAGTAACGCAAAGAAGGTTAACGATGATGCAGAGATTTTCTCCTACAGAAGCTTCTGTTTTTATAAATGGAGAACTACGAATTGATTATGCAGCAGGATGCGCCTATATTAATAGTGAAGAATTGCATTTAACACCTATTGAATACAAATTACTTTGTTTATTATCGAAAAATACAGGAAAAGTTCTGACGCATACCTATATTACACAAAACATATGGGGTAGTAACTGGGATAATGATATTGCCTCTTTGCGAGTATTTATGGCAACTCTGAGAAAAAAAATAGAAAAAGAACCGAATTCTCCTCAATACATTCAAACTCACATAGGAGTTGGTTATCGCATGTTAAGAGTAGAGTAGCTTGAGGAAGTCTCTTACTCTGTGTTAAGAGAGGTAATCGTATAATGATTCAGTTTTGAGATAATAAGAAGTATGCGATACTTGGTGTTTTATAACCCGAATCAGTGATGAGATAGTATAGCTTTAACTCTTTGACTTGGAAGAAGTTCAGAACTGACAAAAATAGGAGAATACAAGGGAAAAGATAAAGGAGCTCTCCCCTACCTCCAATCTCAAAATATTCGGTACTTAATGGGTTATCCAATTCTTCCAATTAGCTATGTCAAGACGAGAACACCCAATTATAAATGAGCGTCAACAGTTGAATACAAAATGATAATCGAATTTCTTTATTTGTAGCTCAAAAAGGAAAATGTGATGTCACAGATCAGGAATTGGATATGGATGATATTCATCGCCTGATTCATGCAACAAATGAGAAGATTATCAAAAATTTCTTTCAGCTTTTGAATTTGAGTAATACAGGACTGACCAAATTAAATCAGTTACGTGAACTTGTAGGAACTTCACCACTTTTGAAAAAAATTTGAACTCAGAATAATAATGTTAATCATATCATCAATATAGCACGATAAAGCAAAATTATGATAATACACTATTGATGGAGCGCTGTGTGCAGTGAAAGTCGCATGCACGGTGTGAAGTGAGGGAAAAATGGAGATAGTATCAAAGTTTTACCTATCGCTATAGAAAGCTTACTCGGATGGCTCTTTCCTTATCTCCGAAACCAACTATAATGGCAATCCAAACTACATCTTCCGCAGATTATCTGGAGTAGTAGCCTGGTTTTTGCTTATACGACGAAATAAAAAAAGGTATACTAACAAAACTCAATAATGCTAGGACATCCTTTTGATTTATCTTGGATTATTTCAAAACAATATGCTAATATTATAGTAAATATTTAGCATATTATTTTGGATGATGGTGTGTGTTTCTAAAGTTAGCAGTGATGGAGTTTTAAAAGTACTAGATTATTTTGAAGTGAAGGTAAAAGAAGCAGTGTTTGCAGGCGATTCAGATGCAGATATAATTTCTGCCAAGGATGGTTTGTGGTCAATCTGTTGGTGTAAATTGGTACAGAAAAAGGCATTTTAAAAGTATTCCAGATATTATATCCGAAAGTCCATCAGATTTGATAAATCAAGAACTTTTAGAAAGGAGAGTATTATGTATTTGAAAGCGCTTATTTTTGATATGGATGGGGTAATAGTTGACACGGAGTATCAAGATTTTTCGATACAAAAAGAATTCATAAAACTTTTTAATCCACACTCTAATTATAGTGATAAAGAGTTATTAGTACTAGTAGGTAAATCCTATTTGACACTTTATAAACTTTTACAGCATTTTATCGGCGAAGAATATAGTATAGAAAAAATTGAGAAAGAATATGGTGTTTTCAGTGATGTAAAATATAGTAAATTGAATTATCGGGAATTATTTAGGGAAGACATTATAAAAATTCTAGATTTTTCTGTTGAAAATGGCATAAAGTTAGCTCTTGCCTCTTCTTCAAAGTATAAACATATTATTGAGATTCTGGAAAGTTGTGGTATAAGAGGTTATTTTGATGTTATAGTTAGCGGTGAAAATTTTATGGAGAGTAAGCCTAATCCAGAAATTTATCAAGCGACATTGAATGAATTGTCTGTTCAGGCTGAACAGTGTATTGCTATTGAAGATTCTTACTCAGGGATTGAAGCATCAACGAGTGCTGGTATTGCTACTATTGGATATTACGATAGTCGATTGCCACTATTTAATGATAAGGCAAATTGGAAAGTCGGAAGTATGCAAGAAGCATTGAACGTAATTCAATCACAACATGAGTTTTAAAATATCTAGATGCATTAAAAAATAATTTAGGCGATATAGCAATTTTGAACGGCACTCTAAAAGTCTGTAATTTCTTTGTAGTCAGATATTTGATATTCTCCAATAAGCATTTTCGATTCTATGGTTTTCTGTTTATTGCTTCTTCATTTTTATAGTGTAACTATTCCATATATCTGCTGCAATACAAATCAGCATAGCATGATGTCTTAAATTGTCTTCTTGATAAGGATATGTAGACTGGATACGGTGTTTTCTTTGTTTTTATTTTGGGGAGTTTAATTATCTCCAGAGTATTTTAAGGAAAGATAAATAAAAAAATCACAAGCTATTTTTCACAAACTTTCAAATGAACTATGATATAATTGAATCATACTTGTGAAAAAATAAAAAATTGTGATTTAGATTTGACTGATTTTTACACCAAATCCAGCTATGAATTTGATGCTCTTCGATGGTAAACAACACCGCTATGAATTAGTCATCTAAAGATTTATAGGAGATATAATGACAGATAACAATAAACAATATGGGGCTGATTTGGTAGTGGATAGTCTCATCAACCATGACATTGACTATGTTTTTGGTATTCCTGGTGCTAAAATTGATCGTATTTTTGACACTCTTGAAGATAAGGGACCACAGTTGATTGTAGCTCGTCATGAGCAAAATGCTGCTTTTATGGCACAAGGGATTGGACGTATTACAGGTACACCTGGCGTTGTGATTACAACAAGTGGACCTGGAGTTTCAAATTTGGCGACAGGATTGGTGACCGCAACGGATGAAGGGGATCCTGTTTTAGCGATTTCAGGTCAAGTAAAACGTGCCGATTTGCTGAAACGGTCTCACCAATCTATGAAAAATGTGGCAATGATGGAACCAGTTACAAAATATGCTGTAGAAGTTCATGAGCCAGATACTCTCTCTGAAACAATTGCTAATGCCTATCGTGTGGCAAAGTCAGGTAAACGTGGTGCAAGCTTTGTTTCCATTCCACAAGATGTGACTGACAGTTTGGTTTCCGTAAAAGCAATCAAGCCATTAACAGATCCTCAATTGGGTTCTGCGTCAGTTGGTGATATCAACTATTTAGCGCAAGCTATCCGAAATGCCGACTTACCCGTTCTTCTTCTGGGAAATGGTGCTTCAACGCGTGCAGTTACAAAGTCTATTCGTAAGTTATTGGATGCTGTAAAATTACCAGTTGTTGAAACTTTCCAAGGTGCAGGTATTGTTTCTCGTGAGTTGGAAGAAGATACTTTCTTTGGACGTGTTGGGCTTTTCCGCAATCAGCCAGGTGACATGTTGCTTAAAAAAGCTGACCTTGTTATTGCTATTGGTTATGACCCAATTGAGTATGAAGCCCGAAATTGGAATGCTGAAATTTCAGCTCGTATTATTGTTATCGACGTTGCGCAAGCTGAAATCGATACTTATTTCCAACCAGAACGTGAATTGATTGGTAACATTGCGGATACGATTGACTTGCTCTTGCCTGCCGTTAATGGTTATGTTTTGCCAAAAGCATCAGTAGATTATTTGCAAAATCTGAAGAAAAATGTTGTCGAAGATGTCAAATTTGACCGTAATTCCAAGGAAGGTTTGGTTCACCCGCTTGATGTTATTGATGTCTTACAAGAAAATACAACAGATGATATGACTGTCACTGTTGACGTTGGTAGTCACTACATTTGGATGGCACGTTATTTCAAATCATACGAAGCTCGTCATCTGCTCTTTTCAAACGGCATGCAGACCCTTGGAGTTGCACTTCCTTGGGCAATTTCAGCAGCACTTGTTCGTCCAAATACGACAGTTGTTTCGGTGTCTGGAGATGGTGGATTCCTTTTTTCAGCACAAGAATTAGAAACTGCAGTACGTCTCAAGTTGCCGATTGTCCATATCATTTGGAATGATGGCAAGTACAATATGGTCGAGTTCCAAGAAGAAATGAAATATGGTCGTTCATCAGGTGTTGACTTTGGTTCTGTTGATTTTGTAAAATATGCTAGCAGTTTTGGGGCAAAAGGGTATCGTGTTGATAGTAGAGCTTCATTTGAAGAAATATTCAAGGAAGCTTTAAAAGAAGCAAATAATGGACCAGTTTTAATTGATATTCCAATTGACTACAAAGATAACATCAAACTTGGTGAAACAATCTTACCAGATGAATTTTATTAAACTTGATTTTTTAATCATATGACAATAAAATAATATCAGAAGGCACTATTTAAGGTTATTGATGAAAGTGAAGGAGAATATGTCAGAAGCAATTAAACTGTTTCAGTATAATACGTTAAGTGCACTTATGGCTGGTCTTTATGGTGGAACATTGACTATAGGTGAACTTTTAGAACATGGGGATTTGGGGATTGGAACACTAGATTCTATTGACGGGGAACTGATTATTCTTGATGGTAAAGCGTATCAAGCTAAAGGATCTGATGGTAAAGCAGAGGTGGTAGAAGTTTCTGATGATGTCAAAATTCCTTATGCTGCTGTCGTCCCTCACCGAGCTGAAGTGGTTTTTAAACAACGCTTTGAAATGACTGATAAGGAATTAGAAAAACGCATTGAGTCATATTATGATGGTGTTAATTTATTTCGTTCAATTAAGATAAAAGGAACATTTGTGAAGATGCATGTTCGTATGATTCCAAAGTCAGCCCCTGACATTAAGTTTGCTGATGTTGCTACACGCCAACCAGAATACACACGTGAAAATATTTCAGGGACGATTGTCGGAATTTGGACACCAAAGATGTTCCATGGTGTGAGTGTTGCAGGTTATCATTTGCATTTTATTTCTGATGATTTCACATTTGGTGGTCATGTGATGGATTTTATTATTTCAGAAGGTGTTGTTGAAGTTGGGCCAGTTGATCAACTAGATCAGCGTTTTCCGGTTCAGGATCGTAAATACCTTTTTGCAAAATTTAATATGGATGAATTGAAAGAAGATATTGAAAAAAGCGAATGACGTCATGAATGTCATTATACGCATAAGATGTCTTGGTTCTATTAGGAAAACTAGAAGATATGGGTTGTTACGCTGAAATATCTAGAAAATCAGGAGTAGTCTCACAATAATGATACTATCATAAAGAGAATCTTGTATTAAAAAGCTATATGAACTTATAGAAGAATGACACTTTAATCTGTACTGCCCCCAAAAAGTTGGACCATTAATTATGATAAGGATTTAGTTCTGTATTGTACAGGGCTAAGTCCTTTTCTACCATTTGTCAAGCATATCAAGGTATTTGATGAAAAATAGTTTGAGTTCCATATGTCAAACTAAGGAAATTGTCTTTTTTTGAGCTAAAGTTTAGTATAAAAAGTGTACACAAAACCAACACCTTACCTAGTGATTTTTTTGATAAGGTGTTACAATAATATGGCATAAACAATTTTACCGATTTTGGGTAGAAGTATAATCGTAAAGTTTGTTATGCGTTATGAGGTAATACATTGTTCTGATGAGACGATGTATAGAGGCAATCGTATGTGGTTTGGTTGAAGTTACTTACGATTGTCTTTTCCGTTTCTCATAGAAATCTGCAATATGACAAAGATTGGTATGGCTAGCTGAAGCTATGTTATGAATGCACTTAAAGAGAATCTTTCTGGCATAGGGATTCCCACGTTTGGTGATATGTTCCTTAGCTAGAAAGTTCCCAGATTCATAATGTCTGAGATCAATGCCGATAAAAGCATTGATTTGATTGGCAGAGTGAAATCGACGAATGTCACCTAGTTCACCAATAATACTTGTCGCTGTGGTTTCAGCTATTCCAGGAATAGAGAGAAGAATCTCGTATTCTGGCAAAGATTGAGCCAATGTTACCATCTCCTCTAAAACACCTTGTCTGTATTCAGAAAGCCTAAGTAACTCCCCTGCATAATATTTGACCTCTTCCATCATTGGAGAGGTTTTTTTGACCGCACAATAAGACTGATTAGCTAGTTTTGTAAGCTTATCTACTAAGTAAGTTACACGTTTTTCAGAGATGCGTTTTGATGTAGACTGACGGATGATAGCTGTTAATGCGGCGTCATCCAACTCCAGTACAAAACTATTACATGGAAAAGTCATGACCAAGTTCCAATATTGTTTCCCAGTTGGTGCCGACAAGATGTTTTCCAATTCAGGAAAAGTGACTTGTAAAACCTTGTGCAGACGGTTTTTAGCGCAGACAATATCCTCAGTAAGATTCTGATAGAAACGGCTGAGGTCGCGTAATTCTTGATAAAGCGCGTCTTGGACATAGCTTGGTTTACGATTGAGGATGAACTGAGACATAGCTAGTTTTTCAGCGTCAATCTTATCCGTTTTACGTACTCGTAAGCTATCTAGTTGTTTTTTGGATTCTAAGGGATTGAGTCGTGTATAAGCGTAACTATTGTCCTCAAAGAAGACCTGAATACGGCGATAACCATAATTACCTTTATGGTCATCGTAAATGGTTTGAATCATCTCTTTGACCTTCTTATCTTTATTAGCTCTATTAAAACGTTTCAACTGATAATAGTAAGTAGAATGAGCTAGCTTAGCGGTTTTCAGTAAAAGGTCTAATCGAAATCCTCCTGAGACCAGTTCTCTAACAGTCTCCGCCTTGTGCGCTGTAAGATTTCTCCCTCAAGCGCAATTCTCTCAACTTTTTTAGATAAGCTACCTCAGCACGCAGATGTTCATTCTCTTCAAGAACATGCTCTAGCTCAGTCATCTCTTCAGGCGTCTTTTTTTAGGTTTACCCCCCATCTTACTCGGTCTCCCTCGTTGTTTCTTAACAATAATATACCCGTTTTTCTTGTATTGTGCTATCCAATTTGGTAATGTTCTCATATTAGGAAGCGCATAGTCAATAGAAACACTCCCTTGAGAATCCCCTTGAATCAGAACCTTATCAATGATTTCCTGTTTTAGCTCAGGGGAATAGTGACGATTGGCTGTCTTTTGAATAACCTTGATACCATGACGCTCAATTAAGCGGAACATATTAAGTTATTAGTATTCATACCGAACTGGTCATGAATTTATGACCAAGTAACGCCTGATTTTCTCATCTCATATATTTTTACTTTATCTTCATAACTTAATGTCATGCAAAAAGCACCCTAATTGTTAGATTTTATGTCCAACTTTTGAGGTGCAGTTTAAAATTGATTGTCTTTTTTGTTTTGTAGATATTTAAGGGTGAATCTTTATCACACTTATATTGAATAAATCTGATTGTGTGTCAGAAATAGTATCAAATATGAAGTCTGATAGAAGTATTTAAAACGATTGTGGGAGAGGGGATATAGTGATGAGCCAAATTTGCTTACTTCTGCGGTGGTTTTAAACACTGTGAAAAATTGATTATACTAAACAAATAAGTTGTTGGGAAAAAGTCCTTGTTTATGATACTTTTCCCAATATGAGTTACTAAGTTTCATTATGTTGATAATCTATTGTTTTCCCCTAATGGAGTTGATAAAATTAAAATGTAAACGATAACAAAAGGAGGAAATCTTATGTCAGTAGTATTAGCAAGAATTGATCAACGTCTTATACATGGTATTGTGGTTACCCAATGGGCAGGATTTACAAAAGCAAAACGTCTCATGGTTGTGGATGACGAGATTAGCAAAGATGAAAGTCAGAAGGCAGCAATGAGAATGAGTAAGCCAGCTGGTACAGGTATGTCTATCATTGATACTAATACCGCTATTACCAATTTTGCAGCAGGGAAATATGACAGTCATAATGTATTTTTGATTGTTCGCCATCCTCAAACGCTAGTTGATTTGGTTAAGGGAGGAGTAGCTATTCCAAAAGTTAATATCGGAATTATATTTGATGGTCCTGGTAAAAAGACAATTAGGAAAATGGTTTCAGTAAATGATGAGGAAATCAATTCTTTGAAGGAATTGGAGAAACTTGGTATTGAAGTGACTTTCCATTTTGTCCCAAATGACGTTGAGGAGCCAATGAGTTACTACATTGATTGAGGTAAAAAGAAATGGATATTATTCAAGGAATCTTAATTATTTTACTATCATTTTGGGTAGTATTAGATCAACAAGGACTGGTCGTTGTGACTTGGTTTCCTATTATGGTGTCATTATTTGTTGGTCTTATCATGGGGGATATGGAAACAGCTATGGTTATTGGTGGAACTTTCCAATTAATGTCTTTAGGTGTTGCCAATATCGGGGGCTCATCCGTTCCAAACTGGGGATTAGCAGCGCTAGTTGGAGGTTATGTTGCGATTAAAAGCACGACAACTATTGAAGAGGCTAAGGCTGTTGCACTTGCTGTTGGGGTTCCAGTTGGTATGTTAGGAATTCAGTTAGATGTATTAGCCAAAATTTTAAATACTTATGTAGCACACTGGGCACAGAAAGCAGCTAATGCTAAACAGTTTGAGAAAATGAATCGGATTCTTTGGATTGGTCCACTTATTTTTGGATTATCGACGGCTATCCCAACGACTTTATGTGTTTTATTTGGACAAACAATTGTTACACTTATACTGAACTATGTGCCTGATTGGGTTACGAGCGGCTTGACGATTGCTGGAAATATGCTTCCGGTTGTGGGGATTGCTTTATTACTACAAGTTATGCCAGCAAAAAAATATTTATCCCTATTATTAATTGGCTTTGTCTTGACAGCGTATCTTAATTTACCAATCTTAGGAGTCTCTATTGTTGGACTAGCGTTAGCGTATTATTATTTCACAACAACAATTCAGAAAGTTACGACTTCTAATCTTAATACCGTTGAAGAAATAGGAGATGATTTTGATGAATAAGCAAAATGATATTGTAACAAATAAAGATATTAATAAAGCAGCTTTTAGATATATGTTTATGGCTTGTAATACTTTTAACTACGAAACTCAACAAGGACCCGCAGTGGTGTTTGGATTAAATAAATTATTGAGAAAAATTTATTCTAATGACGATGAGTATGTTGCTGCTTTAAATAATCATTTTAAATACTTTAATACGACAACTTGGATGGCTAATGTTTTACTTGGAGCGAGTGTGGCAATGGAAGAAAGAGATGGCGTTGCTGCTCAAGAAGCTGTTCAGAGCTTTAAAACAGGAATGATGGGGCCTTTAGCGGGTATAGGTGACACTCTTGTTTGGGTTCTTTATCCAACTATCATTGGTTCAATAGCTGCATATATGGGATTAGAAGGAAATCCTACAGGAGCAATTACTTGGTTACTACTCAATATCATCTTTCTGTTATTTAGAGTGAAGCTATTTAAGATTGGTTACCAATCAGGTATCAAATTAGTAACAGCTCTAGGTGATCGACTTAGTGTTTTTACTGAAGCAGCTTCTATAATGGGCTTAACCGTTATTGGTGCTTTAGTGGCTTCTGTCATCAAAATTAATGTTGCTCCTGTTTTTAAAACAGGAGAAGTCTCTTTATCTTTACAAACAGAAGTTTTAGATAAAATTATGCCGTCGCTATTACCTGCATTATTAACGCTAGTTGTTTATAAATTGATTGCAAGTAAAAAAATGTCTGTTATCCAGATTATATTTGGAATTATTGTATTATCTATTATTTTATCTTATTTTGGGATTTTGAAAGCGTAGGTTTATGATATGGTTAAAGTTATAATTGCTAGTCATCGTCATTTAGCAGATGGTATGGATGATACGTTGAAGTATCTAGTTCCTTCCCTGACGAATATTGAAACCATCAGTGCATATGTTGATAATGAGCCAATTACTGTGGCTGTTGAAGCGGCATTAAATCGTTGTCAAGGTACGGAAGATATCCTGGTTTTTACAGATTTGTTGGGGGGATCAGTCAATCAGGAATTTGTTAAACAGTTAAAACCAAATGTTCATTTGATTACAGGTATGAATTTGCCAGTTATTATGTCTTTGTTACTCCAATTGGAAAATCAAGACTTATCTGAGTCACTAATCACACAGGCGATTGAAGAGGCTAAAAATCAGATTATTTACGTTAATCATTTTCTACAAGAAACAGTCGATTCAGAAGATGATGAAATGTAATTTTTACAGCACATTATCTCGTTGAAAATAATATGAAGGAATAGAGTAATGGAGAAAGATTGGTGGAAATATAGTGTGGTATATCAGGTATATCCACAGAGTTTTAAAGATAGTAATGGAGATGGTATTGGGGACTTAAAAGGAGTCATTGAAAAACTTCCTTATTTATCTTTGCTAGGTATTGATGTGATATGGTTAAATCCGATTTATGAATCACCAGGGGTAGATAATGGATATGACATTAGTGATTATTATAAGGTTGATGTCAAATATGGGAAACTAGACGATTTAAAGACATTATTAGAAGAAGCCCATAAAATTGGGATGAAAGTAATCTTAGATTTGGTAGTTAATCACACCAGTAATCAACATAAATGGTTTGAAGAATCTAAAAAAAGTAAAGATAACCCTTATTCTGATTATTATATCTGGAAAGATCCAAAACCAGACGGTAGTGAACCAACTAATTGGGGATCAACTTTTGGAGGTTCAGCTTGGGAATATGTTTCAGAGAGAAACCAATATTACTTACATTGTTTTGCTAAGGAACAGCCCGATTTAAATTGGGAGAATCCTAAACTACGTGAAGAAATTTTTCAGATGATTAATTGGTGGTTTCAATTTGGTATTGATGGCTTCAGAATGGATGTCATTACATTAATTAGCAAAGATCCTAGTTATCCTGATGCACCCGAATCTTTACCATATACTAAATCGTATTATATTGGTGCATCAAATGGTCCTAGGGTTCATGAGTACTTACATGAATTAAACCAGAAAGTGCTTAAACGGTATAATGTGATGACGGTAGGTGAGGCGCCTAATACCAATGCTGATCAGGCTCTTCGTTATACGAAAGCTGAAAATGAAGAATTAAATATGGTTTTTCATTTTGATCATATGCATTTAGATTACGGACGTTATGGTAAATTTTCTGATGTCCGTTTTAAATTAAGTGATCTGAAGAAGGTATTATCTGAATGGCAAGACAAATTATCTGAAGGGTGGAATAGTTTATATTGGAGTAATCATGATCAGCCTAGGGTGGTAACACGATTTGGTAATGATGAGTTATATCGTGTCGAATCTGCTAAGATGTTAGGAACCCTACTCCATATGATGAAGGGCACACCTTATATTTTTCAAGGTGAAGAGTTAGGTATGAAGAATGTACCTTTTGCGACATTTGAGGAATATCAAGACATCGAAACTCAGTATTTTTCACAGTTAATGGAAGAAAAAGGAGAGCCTGAAAGCTATATAAAAGAATCGCTTTACCTGAAGTCAAGAGATAATGCTCGGACACCATTTCCTTGGAATGGAGATATCACCGATGGTTATGGATTTTCAACTTCAGAACCTTGGATTTCATATTCTAGTGATAATAAAGTAATTAATGCTGAAGCAGCTTTAGAGGACAAACAGTCTGTCTTTTATTACTATAAAAAGTTAATTGCTTTACGACATCAATTGCCTATCATTGTTTAC